>JAQWBK010000088.1 GCA_028706415.1 Oscillospiraceae bacterium
TGGTTGCGGAACTAGGATTTGAACCCAGACAAACAGAGTCAGAGTCTGTCGTGCTACCATTACACAATTCCGCAATATAATATTTTACGACCTGTTTATTATGGCATAAAAAGCAGTATATAAACAGCGTAATTTATTATATATTATTTGCCGCGTTTGTCAAGGGGTAAAAATCATTGTTTTCTTAATGAAAGCGCAGCGGGATGGGGACTAATGGGGCTCCCGACAGGTAATAAATCATAATAATAAATACCGATCATGCCGATAACGGTGGGGAAACAGGTCAGAACGGTATTATGTTTTAACGAATGGTTAATATTATTGGGTAATAAGTATAAAGGCTGCCTGTTTCATTGCTTTTTCTCATAAATATGATAAAATTAGCCTATAATAAATTACCCGTGATGATTCATCTAAGCGGGAAAACGGGGGAGCTAATTTTGCGCTGGGATCTTTTATTTATTTTGATATTTCTACCCTGGTTGGCAACCTATGCCGGGTCGGTTCTCGCCCTTATAATGAAGCTGGGCTCGATAAAAAAACAGGGGATGATGCTGGGCTTTGCAGCAGGTGTAATGATTGCAGCTTCAATCTGGTCCCTTGTTCTACCCGCCTTTGAGGAGACAAACAAAGACACATTCGGGGCTTTTATTGTCACCCTTGGATTTTTCTTGGGATGTTTGGGAATGCTGGGACTTGACAAATTGATTCCACACCAACATTCGGATGATAATCTGCCCGAGGGTCTGCCCAGCAGCTTGCCCCGCCCTATGCTGTTGGTGCTTGCCGTGGCACTGCATAACATACCCGAGGGTTTGGCTCTGGGTGTTGTTGTTTCGGCAGCCATGAAAGACACCGCCCTGAGCTGGAACGCCGCCTTGATTTTCTCTTTGGGCTTGGTGTTGCAGAACTTTCCGGAGGGCATGGCGGTCGTTTATCCGCTGTATCAAAGCGGAGTAGACAGGAAACGGTGCCACAGGCTGGGTCTGCTTGCCAGCTTTACCGAACCTGTCGCCGCACTTATCGGGGCCGCTTCGTCTGTCCTGCTTATAATGCTGGGGGGAATAATATTACCCCTCCTTTTAAGTACTGCTGCGGGTGCCATGATATTTATTGTGGTTGAGGAATTGATTCCTCAAGCTCGCATGGATAACAAGCATTTTGGAACCTATGGCTTTTTACTCGGCTTTTGGGCAATGGCACTAATGGGTATGATGGGGACTTAAACAAACGGAAGGATTTCTTTTTATATGGAAAAACAAACACTCCAAAACGGCCTTCGCATCATATATCTCCCCATAGAGGGGGCATATTCGGCATCGGTGGGAATATGGGTTTCGGCAGGCTCTTGTCACGAAAGTATTGACCAGCAAGGCATTTCTCATTTTATTGAGCATATGATTTTTAAAGGGACCACAAAACGCTCTGCAAAGGATATTTCGGAAGAAATGGACTTGTTGGGGGGCGGGATTAACGCCTATACCGCCAAGGAATATACCCGATATTACGCCCAGACCCTGGCGGAAAATGCGGTATCCGCCATGGACATTTTGTGTGATATGCTGTTAAATCCGCTTATTGACCCGGATGAGCTTGAACGCGAGCGGGGTGTAATTCTGGACGAGATGGCAATGTATGAGGACAGCGGCGAGGATGTGGCGCACGAAGCCCTCTATGCTTCTGTTTGGTCCAATTCCCCGCTCGGCCGCCCAATCTGCGGTATTAAGGATACTGTTTCGGGCTTTACTTCGGATAATTTGAGAGAATATATCCACGGGAATTATACCCCCGACCGCATGGTTGCGGTTGTTGCCGGCAGCTTTGACAGGCCTGGAATGGATAGGCTGATACAAAATACTCTTGGCACCATGAAGAGTGGCGGCGGTATCCACCCGCTCGATAATCCTGAATTTACCCCTTCACTGTCCTTGACCAAAAAGCGGTTTGAACAAACAAGTCTTGTCCTTGCAATGCCCGGCCTTCCTTCGGGTGACAGCCGCCGATATGCAATTATGGTGCTCAATTTTATTGTGGGCGGAGGGGCATCCTCCCGCCTGTTCCAGCGTTTGCGGGAAGAGTTGGGATTGGCCTATTCGGTTTACAGCTCTCATTCTGCATCAAAAGGCGGGGGACTTTTTACCGTTTCAGCCTCCTTTTCGGCCGACCGGCAGGAAATGGTGCTTACAGAAATTAACGAAGTTTTAAAGGGGATGCTTGACGGCGTTACGGCAGAGGAGTTTGACCGTGCCCGCGCCCAGATAAAGGCATCAAATATTATGGGGCTGGAAACCGTGGCCGCCCGCGCTTCATTTGCGGGGCATAACGAGCTGATTGAAGGGCGGCAGATAACCAGCAAAGAAATACTTGAAAATCTGAATGCCCTCACCCGCTCGGATATTGATAATCTTGCCGCCGAAGTTATCGGCAGTCCCGCTCGGGCTCTTTCGGTGGCGGGGAACACAAAAAGTCGTTCATTTTATAAGAATTTATTATAATAAAGGTCACCTCTAAAAACCTGTTTTGAACGGATTCCAAGCAGTATTTTTGTCGGGCAAGGCGGGCTGACGCCCGGCAAGGAGGAGAGCCAAGCCCAAGCAAGAAAAGACCGGTTATCAGCTTTTGCTTGATAAGCTTATCCTCGGCTGTTATAATAGGCTTAATTTATTTCTTAGGGATGTGTCATCATGGGTGACCTTTTATTAGAGGGTTTTAATAAAATTGCAGATGCAAAACGGATTGTCATAAAGGTGGGAACCTCAACCCTGACCTATGCAAACGGAAAGCTAAACCTGCGGCGGATAGAATCGTTGGTTAAGGTGTTGGCCGACATTAAAAATTCCGGTAAAGAGGTTTTGCTGGTAACCTCGGGCGCAATTGGCGTAGGGGCTGCACACCTCGGCCTGACCGAGCGTCCGCGGGATATGGGGGGCAAACAGGCCGCTGCCGCGGTTGGGCAATGTGAGCTTATGTACATATATGACAAGCATTTTTCAGAGCATGGCCATGTCACGGCACAGGTGCTGCTTACCCGCGATGTAATTGATGATGATAACCGCAAAACCAATGTAATAAATACCATACATCGTCTTTTGGAATACGGGGCGGTGCCGATTGTCAATGAAAATGACACGGTATCCTTTGAAGAAATTGAATTTGGCGACAACGATACGCTTTCTGCGGTTGTTGCCGTATTATCGGGGGCGGATGCCCTGATTATACTGACCGATATTGACGGGGTTTACACATCCGACCCGAGAATAAATTCGGATGCCGTATTTATCCCGCTGGTTGAAAAGATTAACGACAACTTGCGAAAAGCTGCCAGCGGTGCCGGTTCCTCTCGGGGGACCGGGGGCATGATGACCAAGCTCCACGCTGCCGAAATGGCCTCTGCCCAGGGGATTTCCACCGTAATTATGAACGGCTGTGACCCCTCCCGCCTTTATGATATATTTGAAGGCAAGCCGGTCGGAACGCTGATTATTTAATGCTCCCCCGTGTTATTCTAATACTAATTCCGATTAGAAACATGCCAACAGAGCCGTGACAGCCATTCTGCCCGGTTGTCGCGGCTGTGTTGGCCGGAATGTTTCTTATTGAAATTAGTATAATATCCGACTAAAGCCTTAACATCTTTCCGGTCTTTTTTGCATCAGGCTTGGTTCTCCTCCTTGCCCGACACAAAAAGTCCTCGGAAACCTTATCAATATTTTAGTCGGATATTAGTGTTAGGAAAGGAATGAACATTTATATGAATGATTTATTGCAGCAAATGGGTGCCGATGCAAAGGCCGCTTCAAGGCTGCTTGCGATAGCTTCGGCTGCCGATAAAAACCGCGCCCTTGATTGTATGGCGGCAGCATTACTAAGTCAACAGGATGTCATACTAGCGGCAAACCGGTTAGACATGGAAAACGCCGAAAAAGCGGGAATAAAACCCTCCTTGCTTGACCGGCTTTCGTTATCCTCCAGTCGCATTGAAGCAATGGCGGATGGTGTTCGACAGGTTGCCGCACTGGGGGATCCGATAGGTGAAATACCACAGGGCAGTCTGCGTCCAAACGGGCTGCGTATACAAAAAACTCGGGTGCCTCTCGGGGTGGTGGGTATCATTTATGAAGCCCGTCCAAATGTAACCTCGGACGCCGCCGCCCTCTGCCTTAAAGCGGGTAACGCCGTAATCTTAAGGGGGGGGAAGGAAGCACTCAATTCCAACATTGCCATAGCCGTCGCTCTTCGCCAGGGGCTTACATCAGCCGGCTTGCCTGACGATTCGGTTCAGCTGATTGAGGATTCCTCCCGCGAAACCGCCGCCCAAATGATGCGTCTGCGTGAATATATCGATGTCCTCATCCCCAGGGGGGGAGCAGGGCTTATTCGGGCTGTGGTCGAGAACTCAACCATTCCGGTTATACAAACCGGGGTGGGCAATTGCCATATTTACATCGACAAGGATGCAGATGCACAAATGGCGGTATCCATAGCGGTAAACGCAAAGGCCTCCCGCCCGTCGGTCTGCAATGCCGCCGAAACCCTATTAATACATAAATCGGCCGCCCCAACCATGCTTCCCTTGATTTCCTCCGGCTTGAAGGAGGCGGGGGTTGATCTTAGGGGCTGCAGCACCACAATGGCAATTCTGAATGATGCGGATATAAAGCCTGCCTCAGATGCAGATTGGGAGACCGAATATCTGGATTATATTATGGCGGTGCGGGTTGTGGATTCCATCGACCAGGCGGTAGAGCATATCACAAGATATGGAAGCGGCCACAGCGAGTGTATCGTGACCGACAGCCATTCGGCAACCGAGCAATTCACCTCACGGGTTGATGCCGCCGCCGTTTATGTCAATGCCTCCACCCGCTTCACCGACGGTGGGGAATTCGGTATGGGTGCCGAAATCGGGATATCCACGCAAAAACTACATGCCCGCGGCCCCATGGGGCTTCGGGAGCTTACCACCTTTAAATATGTTGTTTACGGTAACGGCCAGATTCGATAAAAGGTTAGCCACCGCAGGAAAGGATTGCAGCATTATATGAGCGATTGGAAAAAGGTTGAACATGAAGTGCGGCCTTCAAAAAATATCTCTGACGAAAAATCGGTTAAGGTTGCCGACAAGGCTTCCCAAAGCACCGATAAAACCGAGGAGCAAAGCAACCCTAAACGCTATACTTCCGGCGGACGGCGGAAAGGCCGGCATTCCTTTGCCGCCCCTGTTGGGGCTCTGGTTTTGCTTTTGTCGGTGGTGGGGTTGATATCCCTGATCAACCTGGGGATAACTGCGGTTAAGCGTGCTCGGGATGATGCCCCTTTGCGTGCCGAGCTTTATGAATTTCTTCTTCCGGTCATGCAGTATGACCCCGAACCCTTTACAGATATAAACAAAACCGAGCAGGACTCTCTCTTGCTTGCCGCCATGTGGCAGGTGACCGAATCCGAGCGTATTCGTCAGCTCAGAGACAGCGACGGAATAAGCTCGTACCCTATTGATGATTTGGGGCGAATGATGGTTCCGGTAAGCGAAATTGAAAATTCCTATGCCGAGCTGTTCGGCAAGGATGCAAAAGCATTTCATCATACAATCGGCGAGGAGGGGATGAGCTTTACCCTAGAATATGACCAAAAGCAGGGTTGTTATTATGTCCCAAGCTCCAGCTCCACCTCGATTTATATGACGGTAATCGATACCATCAAGAAAAAAGGGGATAATTATCTTGTTCGGGTGGGCTATGTGCGAACCACCAAAATAGGACGGGACGAAAAAGGTGAGTTGGTTGACCCCACCCCCGATATGGCCGAGAAATTTCAGATTTATACCGTGCAGCGTGTGGGTGAAACCAAGTGGAAGCTGGTTTCGATAGCCGATGAAAAATCTGCCGGCATAAGCGATAAGAAAACCGTCGTTGATCATACCAAAGATGAACCCTCGCCCACCACAGATGGAACCACCACCCCCTCAAGCACGGCACCTGCAAAAGCAACCAATACTGTTCTCAAGTAAATTTCGATAAAATGGAGTGATGCGTTCTTCTTTAAAGAACGCATCACTCCATTTTATCGGCTTTTAGTATTGTGATTAGTATTAAAGCTATCCTTTAATGATACTGCCCGATTGAATACCGGCATACCCGGCTTTGAATCGGTGTTGTCAAGGCAGAAATATCCCAACCGCATAAACTGAAAAGCGGCGGGCACCACGGCGGCTTCAAGCCCTGCCTCCGCCTTGCAGCCGGTCAGAACCTCAA
>JAQWBK010000011.1:0-22644 GCA_028706415.1 Oscillospiraceae bacterium
TGTAAAAGCTCCGCTTTTACCCATAATTTATCAAAAAACTAAGGTGCCCCAAAACTTATCGTTGCCAAATTTTTATAGGCACCTCCTGTAAAAGCTCCGCTTTTACCCATAATTTATCAAAAAACTAAAGTGCCCCAAAACTTATCGTTGCCAAATTTTTATAGGCGCCTCCTGTAAAAGCTCCGCTTTTACCCATAATTTATCAAAAAACTAAAGTGCCCCAAAACTTATCGTTACGGAATTTATAGTCGGATTTGTTGCCATCAACATTTAATAATATGGGGGGATTGGGCATGAATTTGGAAAGCAATCTTATTCGGTTGAGGGATGATATTATTCGTTTATCCTCTCCGCGGGAGATAATCTTGTTCAGCGAAAAGCATAATCCCGACGGCGTTTTGTCTTCTGTTAAGCTTTGTGCCATTATAAGCGGGGGGGATTCCCGCCAAACCGAACATATAATATATGTCAATTTGGAATCGGAGCTGCCCTTTGATATCCTTGTTTATACCGTTGACGAATGGGAAAAGCTGCTTAAAAATAAAATGAGCTTTGCATCCCAAATTCGCCGGACAGGGAGGGTGCTTTATGCGGCAGACTAAGCACCGAGCCGACAGCCGCAATTATTTTGACTGGCTGGAGATTGCCGCCCGTGACCTTCTTGCCGCCCGACTGCTTATTGAACAGGAGCAATGTTATGAAATTGCCGGATTTCATTGCCAGCAGTGTCTGGAAAAGGCCTTTAAAGCATATATTATCGACCGAACCGATATGCTTGTTGATGGGCACAACCTGACATGGCTTTGCCGAAAGGCTTCCCGCAGCAATCGTTATTTCAAAAGATGGCTTGATGATACTGCCGAAATGAACCGTCTGTATATTGAAACAAGGTATCCTTCGGATATTGAATTGAGGCTTGACACCGAGAGCATTAAGCGTATTTATGACACGGCAAGGGATGTTTATGACTTCATTTGTCTTGAGGTATACGGTAGCGAAGCCACTGTATAATATTAGTATAAGGTTATACAGCGCTCTTTTTTGCATTGTCGGATGTTATCCTGCCGTCACTGATTTGAACAATGCGGCCGGCAAGCTTTGCAATTTCCTTGTCATGGGTAATCAGTATTACCGTATGCCCCTCAGAATTCAGATTGAGCAGGATATCTATTACATCCCGCCCTGAAGCGATATCAAGATTGCCGGTGGGCTCATCCGCAAGAATAAGAGGGGGATGTGAAGCGATGGCGCGTGCAATAGCTACCCGTTGCTGCTGACCCCCCGACATTTCGGTAGGGCGGTGATTGAGGCGGTTTGCAAGCCCGACCCGCTCCAAGCTCTCTTTTGCGTGGCGGCGGCGTTTTTCACGCCTCATACCCCGATAAATAAGCGGCAGCTCTACATTTTCAACCGCATCAAGGCAGGGAATAAGGTTGAACCCTTGAAAAATAAAACCGATATGGCGGTTTCGAATATCCGAGATTTTATTATCAGATAAGGTGGCTACATCAATGCCCTCCAGCAGATATTCACCCGAAGTCGGGGCATCAAGGCAGCCCAGCATATTCATTAATGTGGATTTCCCCGAACCCGAATGCCCCACGATTGCCAAAAACTCGCCCTGCTCAATTTCAAGGGATATTCCGTCCAGCGCCCTTATCTCATTGGCCCCCGGATTGTATATTTTATATAGGTTTCTGATCTGAATAAAATCGGGCATAATAGTCGCTCCTTCCTATCTTCATCGACTATTATGCCCGATTATAATTCTTTATATTATTATTTGAACGAATTACCCTGTCCATCCAATAAATCAAGTCTAAGTACATCACAAAAAATGTGCTGCTGCCCCTTATCGGCAAAATAATTCTTACAAGCCGATACAATAAGCAGCGGGTTTATGGTTTGAGTGCTGCTGCACGGCAGGGTCACCTCCATCACGGTTGAACCGTCATCCTTTTGAGATATGGCCCCCTGCTCGATAAAGGGTTTCAGTTCTATGAGGCGCTGCCCTCCCTTTTTTGTGCGCTTTTCCACCGTAATGCTATCCTGCTCAAGGAAGGCGGCAAAGTCCTTTGGTTTAACCGGGAAGGTTAGCCTGTATACCGCTTTGTCGATATCCCCCGCCTTCATAACAGGGGTTCCCGCCGAATATACCTCCAGCCCCGAAGGGAGTACCGAATTTAAGCCCGAAACAATATCCTCCATGTCGATATCTTGTATCAGCTTAATATCCATGCTCTCGCTCAGCCCCTCCACGCCCAGGGATAATGGGGCGGCAAATGTTAAATAAGGGTGCTTATTAAACCCCTCTGTATACCAAACGGGTATTCCTGCCCGCCTGACCGCCCTTGTCATGGTGCGCATCAAATCAAGATGGGAAATGTATTTTACCTGCCCGCATTTGCGGAAATGTATTCTAATCTCTTTTATCAATGCAAACCCCTCCCTTCCAGACGGCCGCTCCGCAGCCTGAACAATCAATCCGACAATGGGGGGTTGTTATGCTTTGATGGGCATTGCGATTTTCATTAATCAAAAATGATTTGGTGATACCGTAATCAAGGTGATCCCATGGAAGTATTTCATCATACTCCCGCCGTCTGTTGGCATAAAACGCGGGTTCAATTTCTAAATCTGCCATTACATCCAACCATGTATTAAGATTAAAATGCTCCGACCATGCATCCCGCTTACACCCACGGTCAAACGCCTCTTGTATAACCCGACAAAGGCGGCGGTCGCCCCGGGCAAATACCCCCTCAAGAAAGCTGGTGGAGGGGTCGTGGCTGTGAAGTGTAATCTTCCTTGTGGTTATAGAGTTGCGAAGATGCTTCTGCTTTTGTTCAAGAATTTCAGCAGTATCCTGGGGTTCCCACTGGAATGGGGTAAAAGGTTTTGGCACAAAACAGGACACGCTCAAAGAAACATTGACTCCTTTTCCCTTGGGCTTGTCGGGATTGGCGTAATAGCAATCCACAATCTTCTGCCCAAGAGCCGCAATCCCCGCGACATCCTCCATTGTTTCGGTAGGCAGCCCCATCATAAAATACAGTTTTACCCCCGTCCAACCCGAGGAAAAGGCTTTGCGGGTGGTTTCAAGAATTTCCTCCTGCGAAATATTCTTATTTATGGCATCCCTAAGCCGCTGGGTGCCAGCTTCGGGTGCAAAGGTCAAGCCGCTTCTTCGCAGTACATTCAGCTTTTCGACAAGCTCCTCAGAAAAGCCGTCAATTCTCAAAGAGGGCAGCGAAATGTTTGTCTGCTGTTTCTCTGCCCAGTCCAGCAGCATCGGAAGCAGGCGTTCAATTTGGGAATAGTCTCCGGTGGACAGCGACGAAAGAGAAAACTCCTCGTATCCGGTGCTTTCACACAGGGCGCGGCTTTGGGAGTTGATTGTTTCGGGCGACTTTTCCCGAACAGGTCGGTATATAAAACCCGCCTGGCAAAAACGGCAGCCGCGTATACAGCCCCGAAAAATCTCACTCATGGCACGGTCATGAACAATATCTATAAACGGAACCACAAATTTATCGGGGTAATAGGATGTATCCAAATCCTTTATTATGCGCTTGCGAACCTTGGGCGGTGCGCCGTTAAGCGGGGTCATCGATTCGATTGTGCCGTCCGGATTATAGCTCGGCCGGTACAGCGAGGGCACATAAACCCCCTCGATTTGGGCTGCTTCAACAAGAAATGCCGCCTTATTATATCCTTTGCTTTTATGGCGGCGATATAAATCTATAATTTCGAGGGTGACCTCCTCCCCCTCACCTAGTGCAAATAAATCAAAGAAGTCGGCAACCGGCTCGGGATTGCAGACACAAGGCCCGCCGCCGATTACAAGGGGGTGGGTATCCTGCCTGTCCGCCGCATTCAGCGGCAGACCCGAAAGCTCCAGCATGTTCAAAACGGCTGTATAGCTAAGCTCGTATTGTAGGGTAAAGCCGATAAAATCAAAGGTATTGATCTCATCCCGACTTTCCAGTGAAAACAGCTTGATGTTGTTTTCACGCATTAGAATTTCCATATCGGTATCCGGCATAAAAGCCCGCTCGCACCAGATATCCTGCCGTTCATTAAGCAATCCGTACAGCAGTTTCATTCCGAGGTGGGACATCCCCACCTCATATAAATCGGGAAAACAAAATGCAAACCGCACTTCGATTTCCTCTTTTTTCTTGATTATGCTGTTTAGCTCTCCGCCGGTATACCGCCCCGGCTTTTGCACCAGCCTGAATAAATCTTCAAGACCATAACCCATATTAAAAATCCATGTCCTTTCCGGTTCCTATTGTTTAACTCTTATGGTCACCTCTAAAAACCTGTTTTGAACGGATTCCGAGCAGAATTTTTGTCGGGCAAGGAAAGCCGACGAATCTATACTTTCCGCATTACGAGGAGGTTTGACGCAGTCCGGCGGAAATTGTGCCGGAAGACGCCGGAAGGGGTTTTTATACTGTTCTCAAGTAAAAATCAAGACATCTTTTACTTGAGAGCAGTATAAGATGTGACCTTATATATAATATCCTATTCGCCGTGATTTTTCAATTAATACTGTTCTCAAGTAAAAGGTGATACAAAATTTGCCGTTCTTTAGCCTCCCTGTGACGAAGGGGGCGAGGAACGACAAAAATAACAGATGTGAAGACCGCCGACAATTTTAATCGGCTTTTCTTTTAAATATGATAAGCAGCCCCAAATATACGCTTACCGCCAGAAGGGTATAATTATAGCCGCTGTGAATAAGCAGGAAAAATCCGGTGGTTGCAAGGGGTATGAGGAATATTATCGAAACATAATAGATTATTCGTTCCGCCTTTTCCTCCCCAAAAAATCCTGCCAGAGCATAGAATACCGCCTGACCCCCGTCCAATGCTTCGATGGGCAGCAGATTAAACACCGCCATGACCAGATGCACAATAGTCGGTGTGGTCCACCCGAATATGGCAAACAGTAGGGTGAATGAGAACAGATTTACCACCGGGCCTGCCAGGGCTATAAGCATATTATTATAATGGGAAGTCATCTTCCCCCTGCTTTGATGCACCGATACCCCGAAAACTCCGATATCCACCCCGGACGGTCGGCTTCCCATGGCATAAATAGCGATAAAATGTCCGAATTCATGCATAACAGAAGCCGCCACACACCAGGCGGCAACCCCTGTCTTATCCAGTGTTAGCAATACCACAAGCACGGCAGGGAACAACAGGCTCAGTCGATATTCAATGCCGCTTATATATATTTTAAGCATCTATATTCGCAAACACCACATCCAACGGGTCGTATGCCACCCCGTTTAATGTTGTCTCGATATGAAGATGCGGGCCGGTTGAATCCCCCGTTGAGCCGACGCGAGCAACAACCTCTCCGGCGCGAATTACAGCATCCTTGTCCGCAAGTATCTCAGAACAGTGTGCATAAAGCACCTCTATACCGTTGCCGTGATATATGCGGATATAGTTCCCGTATCCGGAACACTGTCCAACCTCTTTGACAACCCCGAAAAACATTGCGGTAATCGGGTCGCCGGTCTTGGCCGCGATATCCAAACCCTGATGAAAGCTTACCTTCCCGCTGGTGGAATTTTTTCTGTATCCGAAGCGGGAGGTTATTTTTTGGCTTTCAAGCGGTCTATCGGCAATCCTGTTTATCTTGAGCTTGGCAAAGCTGGCCCCATTTGGAGCGTACTCAATTTTATTTTTGGATATCGATATGTCCTTCCCCCCGGTTGCCGAAATTTCTGTAGCACTTGTAACCTGGGGGGCGGTTGTTTGGGTATTGGGGTCAGGGTCGGTTTCGGCCGTTTTCTCATCTGGGGCTTGGGTTTCGGCCCCGGTATCGGTTTGCGCTTCTGCCCCTGATGTGGTATTTGTTTGGGTTTCTTTTGTCGTTTTGGTGGTCTCTTTTTCGGAAGTATCGGTATCGGGCGAATCCATAAGAGCAGCCAATGTTGCAAGAATTGAATTGCTCATTATCGAATCATTAAAGTTTTTTCTCAGTTGTTTGAATGCCGAGCCGCCTATCATCCTGAATAACAGCACAACAAGGATAAGAACCACGCATGATATACTTTGTACCGCCAGCAGCTGCCATCCTGATCCTTTATTCTTCTGTTCATCCCGTACCCTTCGCCGCGGTCTTTCTTCCGACATTTCATTTCACCTCTTTTTTTGTAATGCTTTAAAGAAACAGAGGGACTGCGGGGCAATCCCTCTGTCTTATACGGTTATACTGATAACCTATTAAAAGCGTGATTTGCATCGGGCAAAACGGCCTGATTTCGAGACATAATGCTTTGATTTTAAACAATTATGCAGATAAGACCGCTGCACCCCTCGTTTATAATCCGTTCAACCGTTTCCTTCAGCTTAATTCTTGCATCCCCGGGCATTCGGTACAGCTTGTTATGAAGTCCCTCGTTCACCAGCCCGTACAGCGAGGTTCCGAATATGTTGGACTCCCAAATCTTCCCAGGACTCTCCTCAAACTCTCTGAGCAGATAATTTACCAAGTCCTCCGATTGCCTTTCGGATCCCACTATGGGGGATACCTCGGTGGTAATATCGGCCCTCAGCATATGAATCGAGGGGGCTTGTGCCCGCAGCCTAATACCGTATCGCCCGCTCTGACGAATTATTTCGGGTTCGTCAAGTGTCATTTCATCAAGGGACGGCATCACAATTCCGTAACCGGTCGCCTCCACCTCATCCAACGCATTGCTGATTTTGTCATACCTTTTCTTAACGGCCGACAGCTCCACCATGTGTGCCATCAATGTTGCTTCATCCTGGATTTCAAGCCCGGTTGCTTCACCAAGCACCTTATAAAACAATTCCGGACTGAGCAGCACCGCAAGGCTGGCGCTTCCGCTCCCAAGCTCAACCGAGGTCATCCTTGCATTGTCTACATATTCGCACCTGACAATGTCATCCGTCATTGAGGATACCCTGCTTATCTTGGTCGCTTTTTCGGCAGCAGCTCGGATGGTATCAAATACTGTGCGGCGGATGGGGTGTTCCTTTTCAAGACTTGTGAGCCATTTGGGAAGCTCTACCCCAATTTCCCGAACAGGAAATTCAAAAAGAACCTTTTCGAGAATGCGCCGTATCTCAGCCTCGGTCATATCAATACAGTTGACCGGATAAACCGGAACCCCGTATTTAGCTTCCAACTCACTTCCCAGTCTGACGGTTTCGGCGGATGTGGGATTGATTGAATTCAGAAGTATGATAAAGGGCTTATTAATCTCTCTGAGCTCGTTTATAACCCGCTCCTCCGCCTCGGCATATTCGTCACGCGGTATCTCGGTTATGCTTCCATCGGTGGTAACCACCAGTCCGATTGTGGAATGCTCGTTTATTACCTTTTGAGTTCCGATTTCGGCTGCCATATTAAACGGGATCTCCTCTTCGAACCATGGGGTTTTCACCATTCTGGGAGCATTATCTTCGATATAACCCAGGGATGACGGAACTATATAGCCCACGCAGTCTATCATCCTGACATTCATGGTTGCGGTGCCGTCAACCGTAATGGTAACCGCCTGCTCGGGTATAAACTTGGGCTCGGTAGTCATTATTGTGCGCCCTGCCGCCGATTGAGGCAGCTCATCGTTGGCTCTTTCCCGCCGATAACTGCTTTCAATATTCGGAATAACCAATGTATCCATAAACCTCTTGATAAAGGTTGATTTACCGGTACGAACCGGTCCTACAACGCCTACATAAATATCCCCCTGGGTGCGCTGGGCAATGGTATCGTAAATGTTGGTTCCTTCCATATCTATATTCCCCCCCTCAGCATAACGGAACAAGCAGCATGGTATCTTTGGTGAGCACATCGCCGTCGAGTGTGTTTTCCTCCATCACCGCGTCCATAGAGGTGTGGCAGGCTTTGGCGACCTCCCAAATCGATTCGCCGCTGTTGGCAAAATATATTTTCAATGCTGCCTTTTCACTTGGAAAGGCTGCATTTTCATCAATCAGAACATCGGCGACAGCCACCATACTGTCATCCGAAAAACAACGCCGGGTCACATCCAGGCGGGCGCTAATATCCACCTTTCCCCCGCCTTGCGTGTTGTATTCCGCATTAGAAACCACAACATCCGCCGATACTCCTGTGCTGTCATCCTCAAATTCCAGCTCAAAGTCGGAGGGTCGTTCATAAAATGAAACCAGGCCCGCCCCGTCTTTAGCCAGCATATAGATCATCAATCGCCCCGCAATATGTGATTTACCTTGCTCGCAGCGCTCGGACAGCACGGCTGCATCGCACCACATATCAATAACCTGGGCAGCCCCTTCCTCGGGCAAATCAAAGCTTTCATGAAGGGTTGATGTGTCGCGGTGTATTGCGGTCAGCTGCCGGGTATCCAACCTTTTGGTTTCAAGCCTTAGAGGGCAGCATGACGAATAAGCATCTGCTACAATCTCGGCCATCCCTGTTCGGTAGCTCTGAACCCCCGCCGCCAACTTCATGTTGACCTCCAGCAGACGGCCTTCCCCGTTCTGATTAGAACCTATGTGAACATCACTGGATATAACATCAAGCTTTACATCGCACTGCCATTCCTCATCCAGCCCCTCAATATCAATTATCTGGCTGAAGGGTATTTCATGCATTATCTTGTGTGTATCTCCCGTTTCTGCATCGCTGACATAAAGATTGCATAACATAAGCTCGCCCTTAATAATTGCCTTGTTTGCCATCAGCCTGCAATCATTCAATACCGGCACCGCATCCCCGCGAATTAGTACTTCGGCAGGGGGCTGATTTGCGCCTATTTCAAGCACTTCATTTATTGAAAAGCTTTTTTCGGCAGACATGGCGGGGACCGAATATGTAACCACATTATGGCGGGTAAACATTTTCTCCCCGTTGATGGCGGAAACTACATCACAGCTTGCCTCGGCAGTAACCTTCAGCTTGACACTGAAGGAACCGTGAACATCCAGCCGTCTGGGGCTTACCGCCCGACAGTTTACATATTCGGTTTTGGCTGTCAACCGAATACAGGGGTTCTCAACACCGGATTTTACATTGAATGTGCTGGTAAAGGGTTTGGTGATTTCACAGCTGCGAATGCATACGCGTGCTTCATCAAGATATAAAACCTGAATTATAACAATCCCGTCCACAATAAGTCGGTCACCGCTTAACTGCTTTGATTGGATAACCGGCTTAAGGGTACATTTGAGTACCGCCGCAATGTCCGGATAATAATCCGGCAGTACAAAATCGCAATCAACCGGTCGCTCATCAACCCCATCAAACAGGTTCTCGGTTACCGCGATTGCCTTGTTTATTACTTTATAGTCCATAAGGGCTCCTCTCCTTTGCGCTTACTCTACAATCAAATATATTCGACCTGTCCACCAAGTATGCCGACGGTATGGTAATTTTACAAATATTTTTATTTTAACTAATTTATTGTGCTTTGGTTGTATGTAATTTATTTCTATGCTATTATCAAATATATCCATCTATATGGAAGGGATTATATAAATATGCAGGTTTTATTTAAAAAGAAAGCTGCCGCACTTGTTATAATAATATTGTTAACATCCTCTTATTATGCCGGTGCAGGGGAAATATCACAAAAAGGGAAAGTGGCGCGTTCGGCCTCTTTACCCCTGACCCTGACAAGCGATACGAACTCATCAAACCTCTCGGCATCAACCGATGGGGATAGTCAAACTGTCTGGAAATGGAATAAAACAACCTCTCTTAAAATAAAAAGTAAAAAAGATATAGGGTCGATATACATAATCTGGGATAGAAAGCCTGTTCCGTTTTCGCTTATTCTTCCCAAGCCACCCGTTACAACAACCCCTTCGACCACCACGACACAAAAGTCCACAACGCAAAAGCCCACAACCCCCACAACTTCGACGACCACCACCCCGACGACTACAAGCACCCCGACGACTATCACCACCTCTCAAGCCACCACGACCGAAACCGCAGTCGGCTTGAATTCAGAAAATTATATGATAAGTAACAAAACATCATTCCAAATACTCACCTGCGGCACCAGCGGATTTTTGCATGAATACATAAAAATATCAAATCCCGGCCGTTCATTCACCTTAACCCTTCACAATCAAGATGGTATGATTATGGATATATACGCCTTTGGGCCGAATGAAACCCCCGGATGGGTTCAGCGATGGCAGCCCATGCTGGATAAGGCTGATATGCTTGTGTTTTCAACCCATGCAGATGATGAGCATCTGTGGTACGGGGGGACCCTGCCGGTTTATGCAGGAGAGTATAAGAAAAAGGTTCAAGTAGCCTACCTTATTAGTCATGGAAAAGCCCGGAATGAATATTACCGCAACCATGAGCTGCTGGACGGGCTTTGGAAGGTGGGAGTTCGAAGTTATCCCATGATTTCCGATTTTGAGGATTACTATGCCACCAGCTTAAAAGAAGCCTTTACCCTTTATAATGAAGAAGCAATGATAAAATACACGGTTATGCTACTGCGCCGTTTCAAACCCGATGTGGTTGTCGGTCACGATCCCAATGGCGAATACGGGCATGGGGTGCACAGACTTTGTTCCCATTGCCTGAAAGAGGCAATCCCCAAAAGCTCAAATCCCGAATATGATTTAAAAACAGCCTCTGAACACGGTCTTTGGAAAATAAAAAAGTGCTATCTTCATCTTTATAATAAGAATAGAATTGTTATGGACTGGGATGTTCCGTTAAAGGCATTCGGAGGTAAAACCGGATTTGAGATGGCGGTTGCAGGATACAAATGTCATTTATCTCAGCAAAGTAATTGGTTTTATGTTCCGGGTAAGGGCGACATCAATGACTGCAGAAAGTTTGGCCTGTATTTCACCACGGTGGGAAAGGATGTTGCCAAGAACGATTTTTTTGAGCATATTGCTCCGGTAATTCCGGTTACCCGCCCCCCAATAACAGATAATATAAGCACCGACACCCACACTTCAGCGGTTTCCACCACCACCCTGTCTGATACAACGGTTATGCCTACTTCCTCGTCGGTTATGCCACCATCCACCACTACCGAGCTTGAGGTTTTAGGCAGAGTTCCCGACAACCCCACGATTCATTTTACTCACATTATGGTACTGTCCGGTATTTCATCTATATTAGTAGTTTGTATAGCCGGGTTGTTTATTTCATATATTCGCAAAAAGTATTCAATGAGCATTTTTAAATAATTTTCTACTATTTGGTAATTTTATGTTGACAAATGTAATTTATGTAATTATAATGTATTTGTAGTTAATTAAATAAATTAGCAAAGCAGACGAAAGTCTGTGACGCAAAGTAATGAGTCTAAGGTGATTTTTTCACTATGATTGTCAAGCTGCATTATAATAAATAATGCAGCTTTTTTTGCCTTTTTTTAAATGACCGTGTAGTTTTTGTATGGTAATTCAGATTATAATTAAGTGGGAGAGGAAGAATTCGAGTGAATAATTATTCAGAAAATGAAGGCTGCCAAGAAAGCAACGACTCTGTTTTTGACCAACCTTATGTTGATTCTAACGCTTTGCCGGAGCAATCCAATCCTGAAAATGATTATTTAAAAAGTGAGCTGGAAGCACTTCGAAGCAGTATTTCCGACCTTGAATTATCCAACCTCGCTCTTAATAAAAGCCTGCTGGATAACCAGTTTGAGATACGGCAGCTGCAATTGCAAATTGAGGAGCTGCGTACCCTTTATCAAGACGGCGGGGCGACATGCCGTGATAATGTCGGGGATATGGCTTGTAATGATATTCAATATAATATAAATTCACCTATGGGGGAGTTTGCCGACACACCAAAACAAGCAGAGTATATTCAGCCGGCCTCGGTGCCCGATTCTGCTGATGATAAGCCACTATTTGATAATATAAACTTCAATTTCGATGAAGCTTTTGTTCTTCCGAGGAACGATGGTTCAAGTATTCTGGATAAATCGGGTGTAACCCCAGCTGAATGGCACAAAATTCAATTTGACCCCGCCCCCCGCCCTGAGCAAGATGCTTCCTCCACCGGTGAAAACAATTCCAAGTCTTCGGCAAAACGGGTTAGCAATATTAATGACCTGCTGAAAAAATACAAGGGTTTTTAGAGGTGGCCTTATACTGTTCTCAAGTAAAAGGTGAGACAAAATTTGCGAGGATGTTTTTCGTCATGCAAGGCGGAGGAGGAGAGCGGGCTGACGCCCGCCGACGACAACAACGCTGTATGGCGGAAAAGACCGCAAAGATGTCTTGATTTTTACTTGAGAGCAGTATTAAATCAGTCTGATTATGTTTGCCGCCAATGTTCCGAATTGATAAACTATAAATGCCGCAGTCCACGCCATTCCCGACTGCACCAGCCACCAGCCCAGCGCCAATTTGGTGGAATGAAGCTCCCTTCTCATGGTTGAAAATGCTGCCAAACATGGCGAATATAAAAGCACAAACACAAGAAAGGACAATGCCGAGACCGGAGTAAATGCCTGCTGAAGGGCGGCAGATATCGAGGTTCCGGCGGCGGGATTATAAAGAATGGAAAGGGTTCCGACTATGGCTTCCTTGGCAATCAGTCCGGTAACAAGGGCTACCGCCGCCTGCCAAAACCCTATGCCAAGCGGCTTAAGTATCGGGACAAGCAGATACCCGATACCGGCAAGTATACTGTCCTTACCATACCCCGAAGGCAATCGGTGGAGCGAAAAATCAAATTCCCGCATAAACCAGATAATAACCGATGCAAGCAGCAACACCGTACCCGCACGAACCATGAAATCCCAAACCCTCTGGGACATGTTTCTCCACAATGTCTTGGGAGTAGGAAGGCGATAGGGCGGCAGTTCCATTAAAAAGGGGGTATGTTCTTTTTTAAATAGTGTCTTTTGCAAAATGCCCGCCGCCACGGCACCCACAGCCAGACCAACTGCATAAAGGCTTGCCACAACCATCACCGCCATCTGCTTTGGGAAAAAGGCCGCAGAAATCATTGCATACACCGGCATTTTTGCAGAGCATGATAAAAACGGTGTCAAGAGTATGGTCATTCGTCTTTCACGCATACTGTTTAGGGTGCGGGCAGCCATCACACCGGACACGGTACATCCAAATCCCATCAGCAAGGGGACAAATGAACGCCCGGACAACCCCGATTTGTTTAATGGTTTGTCCATAAGAAAGGCGGCTCTTGCCATGTAACCGCTGTCCTCCAATATCGACAGAAACAAAAACAGAAGTAAAAGCTGGGGTAAAAAGGCCACAATAGAACCCACTCCCCCAAAAATTCCATCGCAACAAAGGCTGACAGCCCAGTCAGCAACTCCTGCCCTCACCAGCATATTATTAAAGCCGGGGACAATCAGGTCATAAATTATGTTTTTAAGACTTTCGGACATCCATGCCCCGATTGATCCGAATGTAATATAAAAGACAAGTGCCATCACCGACAAAAACAAGGGCAGTGCCACATATTTGTTGGTTACCACCCGGTCAATCTTTTCAGATCCGGTTGGGGCATCGGCTTTTCCGTTCCGCTTCACACATTCTTTGCATAAACGGCCGATATACTTGTATTTTTGCTCTGCTATTATAATATCATGCTCCCCATATCGGGCTTCGGCTTCAGCCATGATTTTATTAATGCTTCTCTTCTCATCATCATCAAGATGAAGCAGGTTACCAATTTCATCATCATCATCAAAAAGCCTTACCGCGGCAAATCTCTTGGGTATGCCCCGACCCTTACAGCCGTTTGATATTATCTCTTCAATTTTCTTTATTGCATCGGCCACCGGCTTTGAGTATATTTTTTCATTGTTATCACAATACTTATTGTTGGGGTACCTGTGCGCAATTTCCAGAAATTTCTGGATGCCCTGCACCTGTCTTGCTGATATGGAGCATATAGGCACACCAAGCCTATCTTCAAGCAGCTTCACATTGATATCCAAGCCCCTTTTTTTAAGCATATCGGTCATATTTAACGCAACAACCATTGGGCGACCCATTTCCGCGAGCTGGAGGGTTAGATACATACTGCGTTCAAGATTGGTGGCATCCACCACATTTAAAATTACATCCGGCTTACCGTTTATCAAAAAGCCGCGCGCCACCCGCTCCTCTGCCGAACAAGGGGACAACGAATACAGCCCCGGCAGATCCACCACCCTGATATCCGCTCCGCGAAGTTTAACATATCCCTCTTTTTTTTCGACGGTTACTCCCGGCCAGTTGCCGACATGTTGGTTTGAACCCGTTATTTCATTAAAAAGGGTCGTTTTTCCACTGTTTGGGTTGCCCACAAGGGCATAAACGCTGCTCAAATTTATGACCATCCCTTTTCTGCCTCAATAATTTGTGGCAACATTAATTTTTCCCGCGTCCGAACGCCGAATGCTCATATTAAATCCACGAATTCTTATTTCTAACGGATCTCCCATGGGAGCCGTTCTCAACACCACAACCGAAACGCCGGGCGTTAGACCTAAATCAATTATCCTGCGGCGAACCGTGCCTTTACAATTCAGATCTGTTATAACTGCCGGTTGCCCGACCTTTAAGTCATTTAGTGTTTTTTCCATTATTGCATAATCATACCTTTACAAACACATAATATTAACAAAGGGGGGTGAAATATATTAGTTTTAAACCAATAGTTGAGACAATAAAGCATTGAAATTCTTGCTGATTTTGCATATAACAGCAAAGCATGGCTGTGAAAATCATTTCAGCAAAAGCTTTACCATCAATGCAGACAAAACAATTCCGGTTAGGTCTCCACCTGCCGAGGCGGCCAAAGTATGGCGGGTATGTTTTACGCCGATTGTGCCATAATATACTGTTATTGTATAAAAGGTGGTTTCAGTGGATGATTGCAAAACACTTGCAACCTGACCGGCAAGACTATCGGCTCCGTATGTCGCATAAATGCTCTCCAGCATGGCAAAAGACCCGCTGCCCGACATTGGGCGAAGAAGCGCAAGTGGCACTGTTTCGGGCGGAAAGCCCAATAGATTTGCTGCCGGAGCGATACCCTCGACCAACAGCTCCACCAGCCCCGAAGCACGCAGCATGGATACCGCTGTCATAAGCGCCACAAGTGAAGGCAATACCTTAATACAGGTTCCCAGTCCCTCGCTTGCGCCTGCCGTAAATTCATCAAACAGCGAAACCTTTTTTGTTATTCCCATTAAAAGAATAACGGCAACAAAGATCGGCACCACCCCCACCGAGAGCATGTTTATCGCGTTCATGTGCGCACCTTCCTGTTTGCAGGCTTCAAGCGTGGGTGACAGTTACTTCTTTTTATTGAAAACAACCGCGAAAGAAATACCGCCACCACGGCAGCCCCGAAAGAGGTCGCCCACACCGCAGGCAGTATGTTCAGGGGACTTTCAGCCCCGTATTTCAACCGCATGGTTGCCACTGTGGTAGGTAGGAACTGAATTGATGCCGTATTCAGCACAACAAAGGTTATCATGTGAGATGATGCCGTACCGGGGTGGGGATTTGCTTTCGAAAGGCTTTTCATTGCACTTAACCCCAGGGGAGTCGCGGCATTCCCCAGCCCCAAAAAATTTGCCGCCATGTTCATCAGAATTGCACGGCAGGCCTCTCCGGATGGGTCCAACCCGGGGAAAAGCAACCGCATAAGGGGTGACATCATCTTTGACATGCACAGGGTTAACCCCCCTTTATCGGCAATACGCATCATGCCCCCCCAAAGACACATTGCGCCCCCAAGCGTAAGGCACAAGCTTATTGCTTCACCCCCGCCGCCCAGCAGAGCCTTTGTAACATTATCCAGGTTACCTGTTACGGCTCCTGCGGCAATAGAAACCAGCATAATTCCAGCCCAGATTTTGTTCAGCATAGCAATTCCGTCCTTCTTATTTTTATCATCAATAAGTGGTTTAGTGGTCAAAGGTCACAATAAACACAATATATTGATATATATGACAAATATTAGCCAAATATTATGATAAAATATTCAAATCTTATCGCTTGACAAAAGAGGGTTTTATTGGTAAACTTTCTTTAGAAAGTTTAGTTATTCGACAAAGTGCGTTAGCACTGTCGGGAAATGGAGGAAAACATGAAATACACAGGTGTCGTAAGAAGAATTGACGATCTTGGACGGATCGTGTTGCCCGTAGAGCTCCGCAGAACAATGGAGCTTGATAACGGCGACTCGCTGGAGATTTTTGTTGAGGATAACAAAATCATCCTCAAGAAATACCAGCCTGCGTGTATATTCTGTGGCAATGCAGACGAAATTGCGGTTTTCAAAGGCCGTAATGTTTGCCCTGATTGCGCCAAAGAAATTACACAGAAAATCTAGTTCGAAAAGCAAACCCGCTGGGATAAAGGGAGCTAATACTACTCTCAAATAAAAGGATTGATAAAATTGTCGCTCAAGACGCTTTCTTCTTTAAAGAACGCATCGCTCCGTTTTATCGGCTTTTATTATTGAGATTAGTATAAGGTTAAGGTTTACTAAACAAGTAAGTTTTTAATTGGCTTTCTTTAAGCGGAAGTGCGAAACTAATACTAAACGCTGATACAAACTTGATAAGATGTACGAGGATGTTTTTCCCTTGTCAAGGAAATCGATTCAGATGGGCTGATACCCATCGAGCAGGATAACCCGGGCAGGCGGAAAACAAACAGTGTATATCGCATGGTTAAATTAATATTTAGTGTTAAAGACCACACCAAAGGATTGAACCTTCAGTGTGGTCTTTCCATTTAAATCGGCATAATCGGTGATGACGCCGCGCTATGCCGATATTTTTTTGGAATAATACTGTTCTCAAGTAAAAGGTGAGACATTTTTACGGGGAGTTACCCCGTCTCCTCACTCTTTTTTCTGAGAATTTCAAAAGCATTTTTTATGGACGAGGGCATGGGTAATCCCATTATACCGAGGTTCTCAATAACACTTAGGCCGTCGTTTGCGATGAAAAACAATATGGCAGAGGTGCGTATAAATTCGGTTCCCGCCACACTGTCCAGCTGATACGCTATTAAAACAGCCAAAAATATTCCCGCTTTTCTAAGAAGTCCTTTCAGGCTTAACCGGCTGTTGAAGGAGCCATCGGACGATTTGGGGCTTTTTTTCCATACCAGAGCACAGATTATTCCGGTAATATAATCCATCGCCATAATAATGCACAGCATCCTTAAAGCCTCATCCCAACCTCCAAGTGCCTGTGCTACCATGCCGCCCATGGCCGCCAAGATACCCAGAACACCATAACAGATTGATTTTATACTCATTTAATACTCCCCTCTCGGTATTAATCCGGCTGTGCCGAATTTATACTAATATTTTTTCAAGTATTTTGTATATGTTCTGCCAGAAATTGCCCCCCACTTCTTCCAGCTGACAACCACCGTTCCATTAGACACGTGGCTTCGGATGTATAGAGGAAGCGCCCTTAGCCATGCAGGTATTGGTTTTCCGGTGGATACCCAGACCGCATTTGATGCCGCTTTTACCCTGTCCCCCGGCATAAAGGTATCGGTGGGGGGCGGCTTACCGGCTGTTGCAGGGTTTGCAGATATATCGGCGGCATTAACCCATCCGTAAACACCCCCGCCTATGCAATGGTAGGGATGTGGGGCAGACGGTGCAATTCCGGTTACCTGACAGGTTGCCTTGCCCTTGTTGCCCGAGGCAGACTTTGCGGTACTGGATATATACACATTACCTCCCCTGAACCTCACCTTGTCACCCACCTTGATTTTGGCGGGCTTTGCAGGCGGTTTAGGTGGGGGCTTGGGTTTTAGCTTTCCGACCTTAACAATGGCGTTTACCAGCCCCTGTGCAAGCTGTGAGGCATATTTGTCCTTAAGCATCAGCTTGCCGTCCGTGATGCCATCCATAAAACCGCATTCACAAAGCACCGCCGGACAGTTGGGCTCTCTAACTTCATGAAAATCGGCATAAGCAATCGGGGAGGCTCGATTGCCCTTATTATTTGTCGCGGCGATCAAGCAGTCGTACACCGTCTTTTGCAGTGCCTTGGTCTTTTCATCCGCTGAAGTGTGGGCATACACGACAACCCCGCTTGCGTTGTATGTATTGCCGTCCCTTCCCGCCGCATTATGATGTACCGACACATATATATTCGCCCCGAAATTGTTTGCCCCGTCCGTTCGCTCTTTAAGGGCTAGATCCTTTTTGCCACTTGGGTCGTCAAGCCGAATAATCTCATACCCCTGATATGCTTTCAGCCCCTGTGTGACCCCCAGCACGACCCTGTTGTTAAGTGTCCATTCCCGGGTCTGGTTCTTATCGATCGCTTTGGGTATACGCCTGCCGGGAGTGCCGATGTAATGCCCTGCATTTATTGCAATTCTAAATGCCATAAAGTTTACCCCCTTATGTTATATCTGCCAGTCTAACCGTGGCGGTTATCTCGGCCCCATCTGCCGAAATTATTGTTTGTACCGGTATGGTCGGCATGTTCATGGGCGACAAAGAGATGGTGGCAGGTATTGCGAGCTTATAGGTTACCGTAAAAGGATTTGTGGCAAGCCACCCCTTAAACCCAGCCAGCACCTCGGCTCTCGAATTCTCTACCGTCATACCAAGTCGACTGATATCAATTCCTATGTATAGCAGCCTAGAATACTGAGCTGCATCGTGCATCCAAAAGAATTCCTTTGAGGTGATGATGTAGTTGTTTCGCCCCACAATGGAGCATCGTTCTGAAGTGGGTTCAAACACTCGATTATCCAGTATGTCAATATGAAATGTCTGGATTTGTTGCACAGCTCCGCCACCCTGCCAATACATATCCCAATTCTCTGTTCCGTTAAACCACTTTACCCCTGTATTTTGTTTGCCCGTCCCGCTTATCAGGTCAACCGTGTCGCCCTTGTATAATGCAGGCAGGCTTAGGGGATAATGGGTACCGTTTACCGTTACTTTACTCGGCTGAACCCCTGTAATCGGTATGGGACTGTCGGGTGTGGGGGTGGCGTTCTGGACTATTTTCCCCTGCAAGCTCAGCTCCATTATCCTGTCGTTGTAGGTACCCTCAAAAGAGAGCAGCACGCCTGATTTTGTGTACTCAACCGCTCTGAACACGGTATGGTAGCCGTCCATCACCATAACCGGCCTATAATCCCCCGTAACCATGATTTGCTGCCTGCCGTCCTCGACAAAAGGCATGATTACACCTCCTGATTATAAGGAGCATAATAAAGATTACCCTGTGTTTTGGTGGCCGCCAGCATCTCATCGATACTGTTGAATTTTACCAGCTTGGCGAGTAGAGCTGATAAGGCTTGCTGCGCCCCCTCACGGGCTACCTGGGCTCCATCGGCTGCCGCTTGTGCCGCTCCGATGTGAATATCCACCTGTTCAACCACTTCGCCGGCGGCGGTGGCGGCCATGCTTGCTTGGGTGGCGGCGATATCTGCAGCGGATGCCGCCCCCTCGGCAAGCCCCGCCTTATCCTGGGCAATTGCCGAGGCAGAGTCGGCCGACTGGGCCGCGGCGGTGGCGGATGAAGCCGCGTTATCGGCAGCAAATGTCGCCGCTTTTGCATCCGAAATCAAGGCTGACAGCCCGCGTTGTTCATGGGTTTCTCCCGCCTCACCCTCCTGTCTGCTGTCCAAATAAATCCGTCCTGCAAGGGTAAATAAAACAAACTCCTCGCTTAGATCAGCCCCAAGTTGTGATACAATCAACCGCACCTCCCAGATTCCTCCGGTACGGGTTATGCTTCGGGTCAGGGGGACGGTAATGGTATTTGACTCCTCATCGGGTATCAGCAATTCGGTTGTATCATAATTGTTCATGCAGTCCATAAACTCGACTCGATAAAGATGTCCGGATGAGATAAGTCGGTCGTCAAGTGTAATTAAAATATCGGTCGCACGATGGTCTCCCTGAACACCCGCAAACTGGGGTGCTTTTGGCGTCATTCCGTCAATATCGGCGTTAAACTGAACCCTCCGCAATGCCATCATTTAAACCTCCCTTTGCATCGGATTGGGCTTTCAGCTGCGCCAAAGCCCTCTCGGTCTGCTTTTTCAATATCAGCTTATGGATGGATTTTTTACTAATGTATTTATCCGGTATGATATATATTCCTGCCATCACCTCAACCCCTTTGCATATGTTCGGTAATTAATCGTCAAGCCTCCAACCGATACCACTCCCTTCCCCTCCAGTCTGAACCCGAACCGTCTGATACCTACCACGCTCGGGGTAAGGCGCAGTAATCCCCCGTCAGCCGATTGCTCTACCGTTACAGGGCCTGAAACATCACCGTATTCATCCAGATATACCACCCCAACATTGGATGAGTCGCCCTCAAGTTCAAGATACAGCTGAAAAACATCCTTGAGCCGCTCCGGATGGTCAAAGTCAAACAGGCATGTCTGCATAATAAAATCAACAGGCATGGTTTTTTGGGTGATAATTCCCCCCTCATTCACCAGCCCCACATCCTCATCCCCGCCAAAAACGGCACTTACCGCCCCCTGCTCCACCCCACCGCGTATAACCATTTCATCCCGATTTGACATCATGAAAAATGGTGTAATGCCGCAATTAATGCGCCAGCGCATCCAGGGAATGAGGGTCTGCATATCGCCTTTTGCTGCATCGTGCAAATATCCCGTATAATTTGAATCGTAATAATTGAATAAAAATATTTCGTTTGCGATCATCAACAGATAATGCCCCTTATAATCGGCAGAGCAGGCCGACCTCATTTCCGCTTCGGAATACCCGTCAAGCAGATTGGATATTGGGGCGGAAATTGTGCGGACCATGCTTTCACTGTATTGATTTTCTGCTGCAAGGGCAAAAACCCTGCCGTTTCCCGCCCACACCAGACGGTTATCACAAAGTCGAATGGTTGAAGGGCAGTCACAGCCGATAAAGGGATGAAGCTGTGTAACCGGGAAGCGGGCAGCATTGGCGGTTGCATCAATAACAGTGCCGTCGGGATGATATCTTGCAGTGCGGCTGCACGAGGCGTATGCGGCACAGTACATCTCGCGTTTCTTGAAGATTATCAGCCTCCCCCCTTGCTTGGCAAAGGCCGTCACCCTCTGCCCCGCATCCCCGATATAGGCATGATTGTTTTCAGGAAAATACAGGGGATTGTTTACATCGCTCCAATGAACCAAATTCGGAATTGTCGGATGACCGGACACAAAAAGCCTTGCCCCTCCGATATCACCGATCAGGTCACTCCCAAACCAAGAGCAGATTCCCATTGAGCATATTATGTCCCGCCCCACCGACCTTGTCTTGGATGCAACCACCTCCAGATTATTATCAATTCCCGAGGCGGGAAACCAACGCACAGCGTTTAAAACGGTCTGAACACAATAAATGTATCCCCCCGCTCGGTTTACATGCACCGAAATGCCCCCCTCATCGTCGGGGGAAGAGTTTGCACCGGCCGGTATGGTGTAGGAAAAGACGGCACCATCCTCCTCTATGTAATTGACAATAATATCGGTATCATCCAGCTGCTTAAACGGCAGAAAGAAGTATCGTCCGCTTTCCCCGGTTGTGGTAAATTGCGCTCGGAATTTAGGGGTAAGCAGGTTAAGACCCTCATATACACTGCCGGGGGATCGGATATTTTCGGTGGTATTGCTTCCCTGCCCGTTTATCGTCACAAGAGGAACATAGGCCAAAGCGGTAACATCCACCCATTCATCCTGGAGCCTCGACGGTTCTGCCAGAATACGCCCAACCGACGAACTGCCCCCCTGCCCGATAAATGCCAACCCGCCCCCCGGGGCTTCTGCTCCGCCCCCGCTTTCAACCAGCATGATACCGGCGCATTCGGCTTGGGTCATGCCCGAAAGTATGGTGCTTTCCCGTTCTTTTCCCTGATAATCGATTGCAGACATAACGGCATCATAAACGGTGTTTCCATCCGATATCCTGCTGTAAATCCGCCCCAGCTTTCGCTGCAATCCGCAAGACGACGAAATATCGGCCTCTCCTCCCGAAGTCATAACCATTGTTTTTCCTGAACTATTAATATAAGTGTCGGGGATAGCCTTGATTCCCGGGCGGGTAGACAATTTGCCCCCCGTCCGCCACATGTTTAAAGAGTGTGAAGGATGATTGTCATCAAGCCTGCCGCCATCCAAGCCTATGTTGAGCGCCTTTATCGATTTACGGCCTTGCTCATTTTTTGAAATCTTGGGGAATTTCATCAGTATCCACCCCTTGGCAGTTTATCGATACGGCATATATTTTTCCGGGGTACCGATACCCGCTTGAGGCTGTATAGGGCGGTAAACAGCGCCTGCGAATCCCCGTCACCCTCGTTTTGTGACAATAGCATAGCCACCCCGTAGGGCATCACATCATTAATCGTTTCGGGGGAAAGCTCAAGCTGATCGTTCATCCCTTTTATATATGCCGAGCGGCTGCCTAAGCGGTCAATTCGCTTTAAATCATCATATATCTGAATAACCGCCGCCGTACCCCGCTTAAAAAGGGCGGCATCCCGTACCCCGTCGGGTTCCCCCCGGGTGTTGGTGTACCCCAACAGCTTGAGCGCCCGCTCCAGCACCTCTTTTCCAGTTTTCATTTAACCATATCCTTTCCGGTTGTCAGCGGGGGAGCGCAGTGCCGCGCCCTCCCCCCTCCTTCACGGTT
>JAQWBK010000011.1:22744-25146 GCA_028706415.1 Oscillospiraceae bacterium
ACGCCCGCCGACGACAACAACGCTGTATGGCGGAAAACAGACCGCAAAGATGTCTTGATTTTTACTTGAGAGCAGTATTATTCAATATAGATATGCCATAATACCGGTTTTAAGGCTTTCCTTGACGATAAGGTCATAATAAAGCCTGTAATCGAATTTCCAGGCATCGGCCTGCTGGTTCTTATCAGGATCAAATATGCGGATTTTCTCGGTCTTTTTAACCAGGGATGCCACCCGCCTTGGCATTACAAGAAGCCCTATGTTGTTTGCATCGGTGGCGGGAACAAATCCCCCGCCTGTTTGGTCGGGCACCCCGGATGTGCGCCCGTCATAAAAGATATAATTGGTTTTCATGCGGCTGTCCGGCACAGGCAGAAGGTAGACGCCATTGATGGATTTTACCTTCATATCGGCACCCCCCTGCTTAAAATCATTCAGGGTAATTGAGCGGCTGATTTCGGGTGTAGTTTGTATTGCAGCCCACATGGTGCTGTTAATAAAGGCTATAAGCTCCTCATCATAACCGAGATTATTATATATCGAGTTGCATGCATCGTTGAACATCGAAAAGGCTTCAATCTCGGGCTGACCTATCACCGTTTGCCCATTCGTTTGGGCCAGAGTACCCAGCTTGGATAAAACATAGGCATCCATTTCGGGGATTACCTTGGTGCGGACAAACTCCCCCATAACCTGCCCTGCAAGCCCCGGTATACCTGATTCATCACAATCCTGTGCATCCAGCATAAAGCTCCGACCGCGATCCATCACCAGCTCATACGCCGTGTTGGCAACATTGATGGAGCCCTGTGCAAAGCCTCCGTCACGGTCATAATCGCCCAACCCCGAGAATTCCACATTCGGAATAAGTACGGTTCCGGCCCCTACGAATTTGGCTTTCATGGCATTGTCGGCCAAAAAACCTGTGATTGACTTTTGCACAACCGCCTTGTCCAGCTCCCCGGTCATTTTCTCGGATAACGCAACTGTATTTATAGACATTTTTCATTCTCCTTTTCTTTATCTTAGTGCGGTATGAAATGCTTGCTCAAAAGAATTTAAATCGATTTCGGGGGTGTTCCGCTCCCCGCCCAAAGAGCCCGCCGAACGGGCCGATGCTTGTGCTTGTGTTATCTGTGCCGCAGCAGCCTTCTTTTTTTCATGCAGCTCATATCTGAGATAGGCATCCAGCAGACTAAGATTTTCCTTGATCGCACTGTCAACCACGACCGACGGCACATCATCAAAACCCGCAAACCGGTCGGGTATCTCCCGAGCAAGAAGTAAAAAGTCATCCGCCAGCCTCTCCTCCAGTCCTGCCCGCAAATCCTGCTGCTCCTGTCGCTTTTGCTCACGGGCACATGCCTGCTCATATCTGCGCTGCATTTCCTCCTTTTGGGTTTCAAGAAGTCTGTTTGCCGCCACCTCATTACCGCTGCATTCGTCCAAAAGGCGGGTGTATAGCTTCTCATGATAATCCTCCTGTACCAGGTCGATCAGTTGGCTTACCGATTTGCCCCGGGACAGTGCCATATACCTCAGCTTTTCATGTTGGGGGCGAAAGCTCTCCCACTTTAGGCCCATTTCCACAAGCGGCACAGCCTGTTCGAGGGTGTATGTATGCTCCTGCTTATTGAACTTAACACATACCCTTGCCTCTTCACCCTCCTCAGGCGGGTTTTGCTGACCGTCATCCTTTTCCCCCGATATTTCAGGGGCTGGACATGACGGCCGAACGGTGCTGTCTTCCTCTCCCAAAGGCTGTGACGGTATGGCTGTCGCATCCTCAGCCTCGGGCGGGGGAATGTCTTGACTGGTATGCTCATGCTCTGCAGACTCGGCCTCTGGCTGGGCGGGGGGCTGTGAGAGCATTAGTTCGTTATACATGATTTTTTCTCCTTTTTCTTTATTTCAGCCCGTCCTCCGGGTTGATTTTCGGCATTTCATCTCCGGTATAATTCATAAAATTCAGAATTTCCTGCTGATTTATCTCCAGCATCTTCTTCTGCTGCTTTTCTTTATTCGTTAATCTGATGATATTCGATGGCTTTGTCTGCCTTGTTTGGGCAGGGGTATTCTGCATCCCCAAAACTACGCCCCCACAAAATCCGGCACAAAAAGCCGATATAATTCCACATATAATCACAATTATCATAAATATTACCATTCCTTTCGGGTAGTCCGCAAACTTTGTGCGGTTTCGACACTTGTGTCGAAATTTTGGTCGGTGTTCGACCGAAAAGCACAAATTTGCCGTTTGAAAAATTTATTTTTTAATCTTGCGACCTCCCTTTTTATGAGTGTGTTTTATACTGTTCTCAAGTAAAAGGTGAAACAAAATTTGCGAGGATGTTTTTCGTCATGCAAGGCGGAGGAGGAGAGCGGGCTGACGCCCGCCGACG
>JAQWBK010000089.1 GCA_028706415.1 Oscillospiraceae bacterium
ATCTCGCCTTCTGTGACAAAGGAGATTTCGTCAGGGATTGAAAAAGCGGGCTCCGAATCGGTAGAAACCGCACTGGACGACATCCTGGATAATCTGCCCGGTCCGCTGCTCAATGCGCTTACCGTGTTTAATCTAGGCTCCCCGGATGAAATCAAGGAGAGGCTGCCCAATTCACTTGATGGCACTGCAGCCCAGGTGTCAGCCACCATAGAAGAAAAGATTGTTCGTCCGGCGGCTGTTTCATTGCTTCGATTATTGTGCTTTTTTATTCTTTTTATTATATTAATGGTTGTTGTGGGTGTTTTAGCAACCGTGGTTGGGCGTTTGTTCCGTTTCCCTGTTCTCAGGCAGACCGATGGCTTGCTCGGCGCGGTGCTTGGTGCCGCTCAAGGGGTTGTGTTTGTTTTTGTGGCTGTTACCATAATGAGCTTAATAGCGGCCTCTTCAAAGAGTGATGACAAGCTTACCAGGGCGGTTATGAACGATACGCTTATTGTTCATTCGGTAGAGAAGGTTAACCCCATAACCGATACATTAAACGACATGTTTGGCGCAAAATCGGTATAGTATAGATGGCCAAATTACATTAAACCTTGCCAAATTTAAAATTTTTCATTTGGCTGGAAGGAATGAACCCCGTTTATGCGTTTTTTTAATATTGAATGGAAAATGAATATCCCCAATGCATTATCGCTACTCCGCATCGCCCTGCTGCCGGTGTTTGTAGTCTTTTACATCAACAGCCAAGACAACAGCACACTCGCATACTGGGCATTTGGTGTTCTGGTATTTTCGGGAATAACCGATTCGCTTGACGGAATAATCGCGCGTAAATTTAATCAGATAACCGACCTTGGAAAGCTGCTTGATCCCCTTGCGGATAAGCTGACCCAGGTAACGGTGGTAATCTGCTTGGCACTCCATCACAAAGCCGTTGTGTATTTATTGGTGGTCTGTCTGGTTAAAGAGATATGTCAGGGTCTGGGCGGTCTGATACTTCTTAAAAAGGGTAAGAAGATACGCGGCGCCCACTGGTTCGGGAAGGTATCAACCTTTACATTTTACGCGGTTATGTTTATGATTGTAGGCTGGCTTGATATGCCGTATTGGCTGCTTATTACTTTGGTGAGTTTGGTAGCTCTGCTTATGATATTGGCATTTTTGAAATATATAACATTGTTTTTCCAAATTAAAAAGACTGATACCGATTCGGTCACTAAAAAAGATATACAAAATTAAAATTCAGATAAATTGTTTGCGCCGTTTTTTAACAATGAGGGAGCGGGCGCGGAAAGGCACGGTCTAGATGGTTTGTTCACGATGCAAAAAACGCACCGCGGTAGTATTTATCACCCGTTTAGAAGGGGAAAAAACAATTAATGACGGTATATGTCTGGTTTGTGCCAAGGAACTGGGCATAAAACCGGTTGACGAATTTCTTGATAAGTTCGGCATTACCGATGAGGATATGGAGCAGATGGACCAGCAGCTTGGAGAGCTGATGAATCCGGAAGATGATGGGGAAGAGGGGTTTACTCCGGGGGGAGCAGCCACCTTTCCCTTTTTACAGAATATATTCGGCAACATTCAAGGAACGCCCATGAATGATGAAAAGAAAACAACCGCCGGAGACACCAACCCCAAAAAAGAAAAGGGTTCGGCACAGAAAAAGAAGAAACGCAAATTTATCGATACCTACTGTACCGACCTCACAGCCAAGGCCAATAACGGTGAGATGGACATTATAGTCGGGCGGGAACGCGAGATATATCGTGTTGTACAGATACTGTCTAGGCGGACAAAAAACAATCCCTGCCTGATTGGTGAGCCGGGTGTCGGAAAAACAGCGATTGCAGAAGGTCTGGCGCTTCGCATATCACAGGGGAATGTTCCTCACCGCCTGCTTAATAAAGAAATCCATCTGCTTGACCTAACGGCACTGGTTGCAGGTACCCAGTTTCGCGGGCAGTTTGAAAGCCGTATAAAGGGCTTGGTGGATGAAGTTAAAAGCGAAGGAAATATTGTACTGTTTATAGATGAGGTTCATAATCTGGTCGGAACAGGGGATGCAGAGGGCAGCATGTCTGCTGCCAATATATTAAAGCCCGCCCTTTCACGCGGTGAAATCCAGGTAATTGGGGCAACCACCTTCAATGAATATCGCAAGCATATCGAGAAGGATGCCGCCCTGGAGCGGCGTTTTCAGCCTGTCACGGTTGAGGAGCCGACCATTGATGAAGCCATAAAAATGCTTAGGGGAATAAAGTCGTATTATGAGGAGTTTCATGGTGTCCGGATTGACGACAGTCTTATACGGCGGGCGGTTTCCCTGTCAGAACGATATATTTTCGACCGCTTTCTTCCGGACAAAGCCATAGATTTACTGGACGAGGCATGCGCATCTGCCGCCCTTCGAAACAAGGCGGCAGACGAATATGCATTCCTTAACCGGCAATCGGAAGAATTGAAGCAGGCCGAAGAAGCCGAGTTGGGGCAGGAAACCGTCGATTATGAAAAGTTAGCGGTTACCCGTGCCGAGCTATTAAAGATAGAAAAGCAGGCAGAGGAAATCAGGGTTCAGGCAACCGAGGCGCCGGTGACCGGAGATGATTTGGCAGCCGTAATCGAGCTGTGGACCGGCATCCCTGCCGCAAAGGTTCGCGAAAATGAACTTTCTCGGCTTGCCAATCTCAGCGAGAAGCTCATGAAGAAGGTTATTGGCCAAAACGAGGCTGTGGAGCTTGTGGCAGCCGCAATTCGCCGCAGCCGGGTTCAAATAAGTGCCCGCCGTCGTCCCGCTTCCTTTATATTTGTCGGGCCTACCGGAGTGGGTAAGACCGAGCTGGTCAAGGTTTTGGCAACCGAGCTTTTTGATACACCAGAAACCCTTATCCGGCTTGATATGTCTGAATTTATGGAAAAGCATTCGGTATCCCGTATCATTGGTTCTCCTCCGGGATATATAGGTTATGATGAGGCTGGGCAGCTGACCGAAAAGGTAAGGCGCAAGCCATATTCGGTGATTTTATTTGATGAGATTGAAAAGGCTCATCCTGATGTGCTCAATATATTACTTCAAATTCTTGACGAAGGTCGGGTGACCGATGCACACGGGCGTTCTGTAAACTTCGAAAATACCGTTATTGTAATGACTTCAAATGCCGGAAGTCAGAACCGTGAAAGCCTGATGGGATTTGGCAAAACCGATGCTCAAGCCTCTAAGGATAAGGCAATGAAGGCTCTTAATGATTTTCTGCGACCCGAATTCATCAGCCGGGTGGATGAGGTGGTTTATTTCTCCCCACTTACAAAAGAGGACTTCGGCCGCATTTCCAGCCTAATGCTGGGTGAGCTTGTCGAGCCGCTGAGCGAGCGTAACATTTGTTTTTCATGGACGGATGGGGCAGCTGCTGCTCTTGCCGGAAAAGCATACGGTGGCAAGCGGGGCGCCAGAGATTTGCGAAGGGTTATCCGCCGTGATGTGGAGGATCGGATTGCATCCGTTTTGGTGGAGCGTTGTGAGGATCTGCCCAAAGAAATTTCGGTGGATGCCGATGGGGAGACGGCGGTTAAGGTTAATATAAAATAAAAAATATAAGGGCATGCAGTTAATGCGTGCCCTACATATTATTATGATAGATTGCATATTTCTTATAATATAATACTAATCTCAAATAAAAATCAAGACATCTTTGCGGTGTGTTTTCCGCTTACTTGAGAACAGTATAATAAAAAGGGCGTGATAATACCGTATGATTATTATAGAAATACTTAAGTCGCTGTTTATGGGAATAGTCCAGGGTATTACAGAATGGCTTCCGATTAGCAGTACAGGGCATTTGCTTTTGTTTGATGAATTTATAAAAATGACGGTAAGCAACATAGCCCAAAGGAATGAAGATTTTTTCAATGTTTTCAAGGTTGTCATCCAGCTGGGTTCAATATTGGCGGTATTGGTGCTGTATTTCCATAAGCTCAACCCGTTTTCGACACGAAAAACAGACAAAGAGAAAAAGCAGACCCTGTCGCTGTGGGGCAAGGTTCTGGTGGCAAGCATACCGGCGGGCGTTATAGGTGTTGCATTTGATGACCAGATTGACGGGGTATTATCTGAATGGTATGTTATCGCGGCAACCCTTATTATTTACGGCATACTGTTTATTTGGCTTGAAAGCCGCAAAACTACACCCCGCATTAACAGTTTCCCACAGATGAACTTCAAAACGGCGTTTTTTATCGGTATATTTCAGATGCTGGCTCTTATTCCCGGCACATCCCGCTCGGGGGCAACCATACTTGGGGCGGTATTTCTGGGCTCGTCACGATATGTTGCAGCCGAATTTTCCTTTTTCATGGCAATTCCCGCAATGTTCGGCGGGAGCGGCATAAAACTGCTTAAGTTTGCACTTGAAAACGGTGAAAAATACGGTTCACAGTATCCGTTATTGTTCAGCGGAATTGAATGGTTGGTTCTGATAACCGGGTTTATAACAGCCTTCATTGTATCAATCGCGGTAATTAAACTCCTTATGGGCTATATCAAAAAGCATGATTTTAAGGTGTTCGGTTACTACCGAATAATACTTGGTGCTTTGGTTATTCTGTATTTTCTGTTATTTAATACTGCTCTCAAGTAAAAATCAAGACATCTTTGCGGCCTGTTTTTCGTCTGTCTGCGTTATCCTCCTTGCCGGGCGCCAGCCCGCCTGCGTCGTCTGCCTTAACACACAAAAAACATCCGCGCAAATTATAGAACGTTTTTAATCAGGGATTAGTATGACTCGCTTTTTTGGTAGGTGAAACGAATTGGATTTTATCGGACGGTTTATGTAGTCCGGTTATCCGCGTCACTACCAAGACCGAAACTAACATTAAGAGCTTGATTAATACGGTTCATTGAATTATCGTCCAATCGGCCCATGTGTTCTTTTAATCGTTGCTTATCGATGGTTCTTATCTGCTCGAGTAGTACGATAGAATCCCGCGCAAGTCCGCTTCCGGTTGAGTTTAGCTGTATATGGGTAGGCAGTCTGGACTTATCCTTTTGGCTGGTAATTGCTGCGGCGATAACCGTGGGGCTGAAACGATTTCCCACATCGTTTTGAACTATGAGGACCGGCCTTATTCCTCCCTGTTCCGAGCCTACCACCGGACTTAAATCTGCATAATATATGTCTCCTCTGCGGACATTCACATTTTTCACTCCCATATTAATGAGTTGGGTTTTTTATCAACAATATTATTGTTGCCGAATTCTCATTATTTAAACGATATTCAAAATATTTTGTTTAACTTATTTCAGTACAAGCATCATCTTCATTCCATAGTATGTGAAATTTTAAAAAATGCTATTAATACTAATCCCTGATTATAATAATACTGTTCTCAAGTAAAAGGTGAGACAAAATTTGCGAGGATGTTTTTGGTCATGCAAGGCGGAGGAGGAGAGCGGGCTGACGCCCGCCGACGACACATTTTCATACTAATTTCGATTAGAAACATGCCAACAGCGCCGTGACAGCCATTCTGCCCGGTTGCCGCGGCTCTGTTGGCTGGAATGTTTCTTATTGAAATTAGTATCAGTATGCGATAAGCATAAAAAAGCCGCACTCAGGATTTTACACCTGAATGCGGCTTTCTTATTTGAGATTGAAATTAGTATTATACTAATTCCGATTAGAAACATATCAACAGAGCCGTGACAGCCATTCTGCCCGGTTGTTGCGGCTATGTTGGCCGGAATGTTTCTTATTGAAATTAGTATTATCTATATCCTATGTATTGAGCTTAAAATCAGAGAATGTTGCCTCCAGCTTGACGGACGGCATCCGAAGGTTAAGGAGATTTCCGGTTGCAGGGTCGGAGATGATTTCATAATCTCCGGCTGAT
>JAQWBK010000090.1 GCA_028706415.1 Oscillospiraceae bacterium
TAATTACGGCAATAGCCGTTTGTTCCGAGCTTGTCCGTTATCGCCCCCTTTGGCTCTACCGTTTCACTTTTGCTGCGGGTGAAAGCGGCTTGCCTACTGTAATTTAGAAGAATTAGACATTCTTCCTTTACAGTATATATATGAAGATAATGTTTCGGGTAAAATATCTGATGAGCGCTTTGATAAGCTATCCTGCGAATACGAAACAGAACAGAAGGATTTACAAGAACAGGTTGCACGGTTAGAAATAGAGGTGATCGCAGGTGAAGAAAAGGCTGTTAACATTGAACAGTTTCTTATTACGGTCAGAAGATACACAAATATTGAAGAGCTTACGCCAACCACTGTAAATGAATTTATCAGCAAGATAGTCATTTACACAACCGATAAGAGTAGCGGCAAGCGTAGGCAACAAATCGATATTTACTACAGTGCTGTAGGTATTGTGAATATTCCGACTCCTGAAGAATTAGAACAATTTCGATTGGAATGCAAAGCCATTCAGCAAAGGACGGCGTAGCAAATGCTACACCGCCCATACATAAGGCTAATACTTCCTTATCAAAGCCACCCTAATCCGGCGGTTTATTTTATGCTTTATGGGGATTTCTTTATTATGAACTTCCGGGTTCAATACCCCGCGGCTTGCCGCGGGGTAGTTCATTTCTTAGCTTTCAGTGCGTCTTTGCGAAGCTTTTTTACCAGCGGCATTAATGCGAAACCCAGTACAGCTGCAAATAATCCGCTGACAAGCATCCATATCAGGGATGATTGTATTATTGAAACAAAAAGATTTTTAGTGTGATCGGGGGTTAGGTTAATTTTCCGGTGTGGCCCCTGGATTAAGAAGAAAAGCGGAAACGGGATTACCATTAATGCCGATGCAAAAAGACTGTATATACAGTACCGAATTGCACGATGCTTGAATCTATAGATTGTGAACAGAAACATTGTCAGCAAAATTAGCAGAACAGAAATTCCAAGCAGCAAATAGGTAAATGTGTTATCAAACAACCGCCTGATAGATGCGAAACTCTTTATAAAGGGCAGGCTGATGTGACGTTCATATTCCACGATGCAATAATCGGTAAGAGTATCGATATTGGTATCGGATATTTTAATATCTTTCTTCTCGGCGTACTCGGTGAATCTTTTAAGTAGAATATCATGTACTCGGGATGAATCATATGAATAATCAATACCGGTTAAAACTGCATGGAGGCTTGCCCGAGTGTCCTCCATAATGATGTATCTGTTGAAAAGGTCGTCAAAAACCTCTTCCGGCATTCCACTTGGGGGGGCAATATCATCCTTTAATGTTTTTGTGAGCGAACCGATTATCGAATCGAAGTATTCATTGTCCATTTTATTCGTAATATAATTAATATTAAATATGGTAAGCTGCAGGCTTATACTTATAACCAACAGTGAAATGCAAATCATCATTAAAAACGATATAATTCCACTGATAATGCTTTGTATGTTAATTGGTTTCATGAGACCCGTTTCCTTTCAGGAATGAATGATAAAAACGAGGTTGTTCTATGGTTGCGGGGTAATAACCGGCCCGGCAATCTTATCTCCATATACGAAAAACCGTTTTGAGGTAAGCCCCAATGTATTAAAAGGATAACAGGTGTATAAGATCAGCTGCTCCTTCTGCTGTGATAGATTATATGCACTTTTATCGGAGGAATCGGCAATTTTCGATTCGGTTACTTCATATTTGTAAATACCGTAATTTGTGGTAATGGTAATAATATTACCGGGTTTGACATATTGAAGTTTATTAAATTGCCCGTTATTATGCCCCCCAATAAGCAGTGGGCGACCATAACCCGGTATGGTGCTGCCGATGTATTGGCCAACACCTTTTTTGAGTACAGCACTGCTGTCCCCGAAATATAAGTCGGTGACCATTTCGGCCGATTCGATTTCCAGACGGGCATAATGAGTGCCGTAGGTCGGCATTTCCACCAGTTTTTCATCAACCGTAGTAGCATTTGGATTGCCCGAATCATTTTCCTTGAAAATGGTCGCAATTCGTGATGAATAGTCGGGCTTATTATCCGAAATGATAAGATTTAATGAAGAGATGACAGGTTTCAAAACAGGCGCAAACGCAAAATATAAAACCGCATAACCTATCACAGAAAAGAGCAACGGCATAAGGAAATACGCCATTGCTCTTTTATTATTTAGCGTAAAGGGGTTCATCTTTCAAAAAGCTTTGCTTTGCGAGCGGCAACAAAGCAACCGGCAATGAGAACAAAAACGATACCCGAGAAAACAACCAGCGATGTAGTGTTGGGACCGGTTACCTTAAGAGCTGGCTCGTCTGTTGCAACCAACTGGCCATCGGCAAGAATGCTGATGGTGTTTTTAGCGGAATCAACCGCAACGGTCAAGCCCACGACTTCGGCCGCCTTATAAATCTTGTCAAGCAAAGCAGTTCTTTCGGTGCTGGTTAGATCCTCAATTTTTGTTATACCGGCGTTCTTAATAATATCGTTAGCATCTTTTACATGCCCAACAACAGCATCGGCCTGGACGGCGGTAACCGTAACATCATCCCTGAGGAGATAATTTTCTGCCTGATTAAGCAGGTCGGTAGGAAGCGAGACAAGTTTACCGTCAATTTTAACACTGGTTTTCAGTGCATCCATAACTTTTTTTTTGTTGGTATCAAGCCCCGCAGCCGAAGCGCTAATGCAAACAGCGGTCACCAAAGCAATGCAAATTATAGCTGTAATAATCTTTTTCATTTTAAAAGTCTCCTTGATTAGTAGTGTTAAAACACGAAATAACATATTCATGTTTTGCAGATGAAACCTCTTTATCCATTTCAAATTGATTATACCATAATTATATAGTAAATTAATAAAAAGTGCAATTATTATTTGGCATTAATATGCCTAAAAAGGTCGACCGAAATTTATCAATAATGCCAAAAAAATTGCCAAAAACGATTTAAAAAGAAAAAACATTATTTATCCCGGTGCTTTGCCAACAAGTCACACAAAAAGGTTTCCGAGATTATTATATATGATATGTAGTTAAAAAGCAATATAAAAGCCAATTTTATAAGCATATGTCAGCTACAATGACATTAAAAAGCTGATGGCGGATTTGAAGCTGGTATATCAGGCCACCACAGAAGAAGAGGGCATGAATGCTTTGATGCGTTTCAAGCAAGCCTGGGGCAAGTTCTATCCGTCATGCGTAAAAAGTTGGGAAGATAATTTGGACATTCTCTCCACATTTTTTGCATATCCGCCGGAAGTGCGGCGAATCATATACACGACAAATATAATTGAGAGATTGAACCGCCAATTTCGTAATACTAATATCCGACTAAAATATTGATAAGGTTTCCGAGGATTTTTTGTGTCGGGCAAGGCCGACGACGCAGGCGGGCTGGCACCCGGCAAGGAGGAGAACAAAGCCCGGTGCAAAAAAGACCGGAATGATGTTAAGGATTTAGTCGGATATTAGTATAAAATCACCAACAACAAGTCATCCTTTACCAACGATTCCACTCGGGAGAACGGCCAATACAGGCAAAGCAACTATATGATTTTATTCGCAAATCCTCTGCTTATTTCCTATATTCCAGTCTGAATCGAACATCTGTTACACAAAATATTACGCCGTGCCAACCAAGATTTCGGGCTGTTTTCGTGCCGCTGACGGCGGGGAAGTTTTTGCCACTCTTAAAAGTTATACCTCAACTTTGCGCGAACATGGTATGAATATTTTCAATGGTATTAGGGACGCTTTTTCCAATAATACGGTTTTGTTCGCTCCAATGGGGGTTGAATAGTTACCTGTCGATATATAATATAGTTTATTTTAATTGAAATATCTAGGAGTATGTTGTATAATGACTTTAAATGTCGGCGCACTGTATGCACCTTCCTGTCCGATCAAAAAAATAAGGGGGAATTTTCGTGGAGGCTTTGAAGTTGTTTTTTTCCAGCGATATGTTTTTAACAGCTGTCATTATAGCAGGTGTTATATTAATATTGTTTATCTTTTTGCTAATTCAGGAAAGAATGAATCAAAAAGCCCGTGAAAACTTGATGAAAGATCTGGTGGAAACGCAGGAAACGATTTTTAATAATGCTGCCGTTCTTCTTTCAAACAAGCTTACAAACTACACCGACACCGTTCTTCTTGAAAAAGTGAACAGCATTTATACAAAGCTGTTATCCGAAAATCTGTTTCCCGCGGTCAACGAGGCGTCAATAAAAATGACCGAGCTCAACGAATCGGTTGTAATGCGCCAGGAAGAGGGCTTGGTCCAGATTGCCGATGTTCTTGCAGAGTTGTTTGCTGCCAAAACCCGCGAATACATCGAACAAGAGGCGGTAATTATTTCCTCACTCCAAGAATCGACTTCAATGTTTTCGAAGGAGCTTTCAAATATCACAAATATCGTGAATGAGCTTTCACAGCGGTACAGTAATGTATATGAACAGGCAAACGAGATTGCCACCACGGTATCGTCGGCGTCCGAGCTGCTAAGCACAAAGGTTGAAAAGATGGGAGATATGTTTGACGGCACGGCGCAATCGATCGCAATTATGCAGTCCAGCGTTCTTGAAAGCAAGGATATCGTAAACGCCATGTCCCAGACAACAGCGCAGGTCCAACAGTTATCAAATGAAGCCGCCTCCCTTCTGTCTGAACAGAATGAAAAAACCGCCAATTTGCTTACCGATGCAATAAACACCATGCAGCAGAGTGCCCAGCTTTCTGCCAAATCGGTTGTGTCTGATCTTGGGGATCATCTTTCCACGACCACCGATTTAATGTCAAGCACGGTTACCACCCTCAGGGATATTGTTGAACAGATTTATTCTTCCGCCAACCAGTTTTCCGAGGGGTTATCAAGCAGTTACACTAATTTCGGCGATAACATCAGCGAAAGGCTTTCAGAGGTTACGGCTTCATTTTCAGAATCAATTACCCAGCAGTGCCTCAAGGTTTCCAACAGCACCGAAGCCTGTTCCGACAATATTTCTCAGAATTTACTTCAGCTTAACGAAGTGCTCCAAGGGAATATTTCAAACCTGCAGCTTGTTACACAGCAGCTAAACGATAATATAAGTTCACTGTCGAAGGGTGTCGATACCTATGCAAGCAAGTTTGAAACCGGCATGGGGAACTCTGTTTCGGCAGCCCTAGGCCAGATGGATAACTCACTGGCTGAAATCGTGAAACGGCTTGTCAAGGTTACAAGCAATATACAAGAGGCGGCCGATGCACTGCCCAAGGCGGTAAAATCGTTAAAAGATAATATTTGATTTGTGGTATTTCAGCTTTAATATCTAACGCTACCTTGCTTTAATGGCTTTTTAACAGGGTGTTGAGCATGTATGTTCTTTATTGTTTATAGGGGGTTGGCGGAATTTGCTTAATTTTGAACCAAAACTACTGAATGAAATTAAAGATCAATTAATCGAGGATATGCCTTCTCCTCTTGTTTATGCAGTTGAGGATAGCGAGGAAGTAAGCAGCATAATTGAAGAAATAAGAAGCGGTTCCCTATCCTTTGTTGAGCTTCCCGCTGCCAAGATGGATTATGTATACCAGCTGGCAAATCTGTGTACCCAAGAGGAATATGAACGGCTGATAAATATATTTCCTCACCGTGTCACTTCAAAGCTGTTTGATATCGGGTGGGTTTATTGTCAGCATAACCCCAATAACACCCGGGCTATCGAACTTTTTACCATCGTGTGCAGGTGGATGAAGAAAAACAGGCGCACCGAGTTTAATAACACATTAATCGGGCGAACCGATCTCCCGTGGGGAGAAATATATGTCCGTGCTGTTGAAATTTTTAGAATAAAAAAGATTAGTATAGAACGGTT
>JAQWBK010000012.1:0-16109 GCA_028706415.1 Oscillospiraceae bacterium
TATTCCGAGCATGGCGGCGGCAAGCGGTATAAATATTAACGGCGACCAGAAGGAATAAGCAAAAATCAGTATACTGAATATATTGGGCAGAATAAATGCCAATGCAACGGCTGCAAGCCCTGTTGCAAGATTAACCATCCTAAGCCACCACAATTCCGCCTTTCCCGACATGTTGGGACAAACCACCTTAACGGTATCACACACCAGACCCACCGATGCTCCGTTTAAAAAACCGTCTGCGGCGGATAGTATTATGGATACCATGGATGCCATCACCAGCCCCCTTATACCCACGGGAAGTATCGACTTCACCAAAGCAGGCATGGCGGAGGCCGCCCCTCCGGTGGTATTAAGAGAATATGCCGTCATACCAATCATGCCGGTTATCACGAAAAACGGGATTGAAAACACCCCGCTCCATATTGTCGCTTTTGCCGTTGCCGCCGGATTTTTGCCTATCAGCAGGCGCTGGGTATAGGGAGGGGCAAGCGCCTCCCCGAACATCATGGTTATAAACAGAGATATAAAGCCGACGGTAGTCGTGCCGTTAAACGGGTTTAAATATTCCTTTGGCAGGGCGAGAAGCGCAGCATTCACCCCCCCCATTCGTGAAAGTGCCATAATAAGAAGAAGCGGCATACCGATTGCCAGCATAACAAACTGAATCATATCAGCTATAATCACCGACTTTAGCCCGCCACTTGTTGAATATAGCATCACAATACCACAGCCGATGATTATACCCAGCGTTGGTGGTATTCCGAGCAGCACATTGAATACCAGGCCGATTGCCCCCATTTGTGCGCCCACCACCCCTGCACAGCAGCTAAATGAGAAAATTCCGGTCAGCACCCTTGCTGACCTGCCGTATGCCTTGCCTACAATACCTCCTACGGTTGTTATCCCTTCAAACCGCTTAACTCCGGGCACAAGAAAACGCCCGATAAGGATGGTTGAAAGGCTGAAACCGAACAGGGCAAGGGTCATGCCGATTCCGCTGGAATACGCCTGGGCGGCGTTGCCCGAGGAATAACCCCCGCCAATATACGAGGCCGAAAGTGAAGCAAATATGGTGAAGGCTCCGTATCTTGTATCCGAAGCCGTGAATCCGCTTACATCCTTTACACGGCCTTTGAGACCAATCCCAATTAGTACGGCGAGATATAATATCACCATACCTGTATCAAGCCACATTATTTTAACCATCCTTTCTTCCTGCCTGCTGGTAATATTCTTATGGGCTGATAAACGCAAATATGCCGCCTGCCAACTTAATGGCAGACGGCATATATATACTAATCGACTATTTTATCTTCATGGAGATATCCAGCGCCTCGACCGAATGCGTGAGTGCACCTATAGATATTATATCCACACCGGTTTGGGCAACCTCCAACAGGGTTTCATGGGTTATGCCCCCGCTGGCCTCCAGCAAGGCGCGCCCCTGGGTCAGCCGGACGGCCTCTTTCATGGTTGGGCAATCCATGTTATCAAGCATGATTACATCCGCACCGGCCTTTATTGCCTCCTGCACCTCATCAAGATTGCGGGTTTCCACCTCAAGCTTGACCATGTGCCCCAGCCGTTTTTGGATGGTATTGACGGCATTTGCAATCCCGCCTGCGGCATATATATGATTATCCTTCAGCATTGCGCCATCCGACAGATTAAATCTGTGGTTGCGCCCCCCGCCGACGGTAACCGCATATTTCTGAAGCGGGCGAAGCCCGGGCAGGGTTTTTCGCGTATCTGTAATAGAAGCTGCGGTGCCCTTAACAAGCTGCACACAGCGGTCGGTTGCGGTTGAAATTCCCGACATGTGCTGCAGAAGATTTAAGGCTGTGCGCTCCCCTTTAAGCAATGTTCTAGTTGAGCCCTCCAGCTCGGCAATAATATCCCCTTTGTTCAGGCGGTCACCGTCACACTTATAAACAGTGGATCGGGTGCTGCCGTCAAGCAGGGTGAAAACGCGAAGGGCCACCTCAATCCCGCACAAGACCCCCTCGGCTTTGGCAATAAAGCGGGCGGTGCCGTGTGCGTCTTCCGAAATCATCAGGTCGGTGGTGGTGTCTGTGTAATTGATATCCTCGCGAATGGCTGTTTTTATAATATCGTCAACATAAAACTGCGGCAGCATCATAAAAGACCTCCTATTTTGAAAGATTATTCTTTTCCACTACCTCGTTGAGCAAAAGGGTGCATACCGTTGCAATGCTTTTAGCCTCGATATAATCGGGGGTCAGGGTGTAATCGTCCCCCTTGAGCTTTTCTATAATTGCTGTAGCCTCGGCCAGCCCCTCCTGCACAGCCTGATAGTCGGGGGTTACGAACCATGCACGCTGCATGATACGGCGTATGGCGGTGCGATGCCCCTGAGCTAAAACCCGTTTGCCCGAGGGAGCCGGGGGCTGCGTCGCTGTAACCCCGCTGTCCTCATGCCTCATGCGGCGGCTGATATCATAGGTGCAGCGGCGGGCAAATACAAGAGCTTCCAGCAGCGAATTGCTTGCCAGACGATTGAGACCGTGTACTCCTGTGTGGGAGCATTCGCCGGCGGCATACAGCCTGTCTACCGTAGTATCTCCGTATACATTTACATCAATTCCGCCCATGAGATAATGCTGACAGGGAAATACCGGAATGCGGTCTCGGGTGATATCCACCCCCTCTTCCAGACAGCGTTCATATATCATCGGGAAGCGTTGACGGATAAACTCTTCTCCCCGGTGGGTAATATCAAGATAAAAATCCTCACTTCCGGTGCGTATCGACTCTTTGATTATGCAGCGGGAAACCACATCCCGTGGGGCAAGCTCGCCTCTCTCGTCATAACCTTGCATAAAACGCTCACCCTTGCAATTGAGCAGTACAGCTCCCTCTCCCCGAACCGCCTCCGAGATAAGAAACCGCTCTCGTCCGTGCTTGGCGGCAAACGCCGTGGGATGGAACTGCACAAGATGCAAATTCTTGATGCGTGCGCCCAGCTCGTAGGCTAGGGTAATACCGTCACCTGTGGCAATGGCCGAGTTGGTGGTATAGGGATAAACCCGTCCTATGCCGCCGGTACACAGGATGCAGTAGGAGCAGGATAAATAACGATGCTCTCCGTTCATCAGAAGCCCCGCCCAAAAGCCCCCGTCAGCCGGAGTGAGGGAGGCGAGATAGGTATTTTCAAGAAAATCTATATTCGGCTTTGATTGGGCGGCAGAGAGCAGCTTTTGGGTGATCTCCCGTCCGGTTGAATCCTTATGGTGAAGAATTCTGCGGCGGGAATGACCCCCCTCAAGTGTCATAGAAATATGCTGGGCTTCATCCCGATCGAAATTTACCCCCATTTCCTTGCCAAGGCGCAAAACATCCTCAGGACCCTCGTTGACCAGAATTTCCAAGCTCCTAAGGTCGTTTTTATATCCACCGGCAATCAGGGTATCGGCGATATGGAGGCGGTAATCGTCGTTTGTTTTGTCAACCACCGCCGCAATTCCGCCCTGTGCAAGAAAGCTGTTGCATAAAGTTAATTCTCGTTTTGACAGCACCAGTACCCGCACCTCGGGAGCAAAATTCAAGGCGGCATAAAGCCCCGCAACCCCTGAACCGGCTATCAATACGTCATATTCATTCATAATTTATTTCCGAACCTTCCAACCCATCCGTTATACCGGAATGGGGAAATAATATCGCACAACCCAATTATTATTTAAATCTCTTCATAAGATTTTCAATTTTTTTATGCGGGTCTATAATCATACTGACCGAAACATCATGATTAAGTGCGGCGATAAAATAGGCAATATATTTGGAGACATCCACCTCATAAAACCATTTGCGTTTTTTCAGCGCTTCTGTGCGATAGGTCAGATTGGTGCCAAGCATCCCCGCGATAACCCCCTCATCATAAGCCTTATCAAAGCTGGAAAGGCCGCCGGTGAATATTGCGTAGGTTGCATAAGCATATATATTGCGCGCCTTGCGCTTTTTAAGCTCGTATGCGATATCAAGCATGGATTCGCCGGATGAAATGATATCATCGGCAATAAATACATCCTTACCCTCAACCGAATTACCAAGATATTCATGCGCCACAATCGGATTTCTGCCGTTTACTATGGTCGAATAATCGCGGCGTTTATAGAACATGCCAAGGTCGACGCCCAAAATTGAGGCATAAAACATGTTGCGATTCATTGCCCCCTCGTCAGGGCTGACAATCATAAGGTGGTCGTGGTCGGGGCGAATGTCGGGATTATTATTGAAAAGTGCTTTGAGAACCTGATAATATGGAATTATATTGTCAAAGCCCATTAGGGGGATGGCGTTTTGCACCCGTGGGTCATGTGCATCAAAGGTAACTATGTTGGAAACGCCCATGTTGCGAAGCTCCTGCAGAGAAACCGCACAGTCAAGAGATTCACGGTAGCTGCGGCGATGCTGCCGCCCGCCGTATAGAGTAGGCATGATAACATTAATACGGTGAGCCTTGCCACTGGTGGCCTGAATAATGCGCTTTAGGTCCTGATAATGGTCGTCGGGGGACATTGCGTTTTCCCGCCCGAACATTTTGTAGGTGCAGTTGTAATTGCCCACGTCGACAAGAATAAACACATCGTCGCCGCGTATACTTGAATGAATAATTCCCTTACCGTCCCCCGAAGAAAAGCGAGGGCACTCGGATTTGACCAAAAAAGTGTCTTTCGAAAGACTTCTGTTCATTCCCCATTCGACAAGATAGTTGTTTATTTTTTCGCCAAGCTCCTTGCTACTTTGCAAGGCAATCAGGCTAAGAGGAGCAACACAATCCTCTTGATTAAAAATGACCTTATCCTCGGGCTTCGCTTCTGACAATTTGATTACCCCTTTTCACTTCTGGCAATAAATTACCCTTCTTTACCCCTTTTATGAGATCCCTATACAATTGAATTGTACCACATTTAGTTCGAAAAAGATATTTCAGAAATACAAATCGGTAACGAATATTTTTAGATGCAAAATGGGTTTACTATGGACAATGCACAATCAGCCGTTTATAATAAGCAGGAGTTTTACAATTATGGGAGGTTCTCGTTTGGAAAAGGTTTACCGCAAGGACGAAGTTCAGGCCGCTTTGTTGGTTTCGGTGGATACCGGAGAATTTAATGTGGAGACTTCGCTGGATGAGTTGGAGGAGCTGGCGGCAACCGCCGGAGCCGAGGCTCAGGGGAGGTTGGTTCAAAAACGCGACTCCCCCGACAGAGCAACCTGTGTAGGTTCCGGCAGGTTGGAGGAGATAGCCGAAATCTGTCGTAATGCCGAAATACCCCTTATCATTTTTGATAGGGAGCTTTCATCAACCCAGATTAGAAATATTGAAAAAGCCACCGATTGTCGGGTTATAGACCGCACAATGCTCATTCTTGATATATTTGCCGGACGAGCCCATTCGGCAGAGGGAAGGTTGCAGGTCGAGCTGGCACAGCTTCAGTATCTTTTGCCCCGTTTGACCGGAAAAGGTATCGAGCTGTCCCGTCTGGGGGGAGGAATTGGAACCCGCGGGCCGGGTGAAACCAAGCTTGAAACCGATCGCCGCCATATCAGACGGCGGATAAAATCGCTCAAAGAACAGTTGGTTCAGGTTGAACGCCGCCGTGAAACAATACGCTCCCGTCGGCGGAAGGACGGCATAAAAACGGTTGCAATCGTGGGCTATACAAATGCGGGTAAATCCACCCTTATGAACAGGCTGACCGATGCAGGGGTACTGGCCGAGGACAAGCTGTTTGCCACCCTCGACCCTACCGCCCGAGCGCTTAAGCTGCCCGATGGCAGACAGGTGCTGTTTATCGATACCGTCGGCTTTGTTCGGCGGCTGCCCCATCATCTCGTTGAGGCCTTTCGCTCGACACTGGAGGATGCCGCCGAGGCAGATGTTATACTGAATATCTGTGACGGGTCAAGTTTGGATGCCGCCGAGCATCTCGAGATAACAGTGTCGCTATTGAGTGAGCTGGGCTGTGCTGATAGACCGATTATACCGGTTTTGAATAAATGCGATATAGAGTGCGACGGCCTGCCCAAAATCGGGCAAGACGCCGTTCGTATCAGCGCCCTGACCGGCGAGGGAATTGAGGCTCTTTTACAGGCGGTGGCGGCTGCCCTGCCTCCGGATAGGCGGCGGGTCACCCTTATATTTCCGTATAATAAAGGGGCGCTTGCCGAGCAGTGCCGCCGCGAAGGAGCGGTGGAAAGTGACGAGTATACGCCACAGGGAAACCGTATGACGGTCACCATAGGCTCCCGATTGCTGGAGCTTTGCAGAGATTTTATAGTGGAGTAATTGCAATATCGGCAAAGACCATTCAAGATAGGAGTTGATAAGTCTTGATGATAACAAGTCGTGACAATCATCTGATTCGTCAGGTGAAGCGGCTGCTTAATGATGCGTCGGCAAGGCGTTCCGAGGGGCTTTTTGCTATTGAAGGGGCAAGGCTTTGCCATGACGCCGTACTGTCGGGGGTTAAGATAACCACCCTTCTTTATACTTCCACCGCCCAAGAAAGCTATCCAAACCAGCTGGCAATTTTGCAAGGCTGGGCAGCCGAAAGTTATGAAATTTCCCCCGCCCTGTCCCGAGCTATCGGAGATACCTCCACCCCCCAGGGGGTTTTTTGTATATGTGAATTACTTGACAACCGAAAGGGTTTGGATACAATAGAATATATTGCAACCCCCAAAGCGGGGTATCTTGGGATTGAAAATTTGCAGGATCCCGCCAACATGGGGGCAATTATCAGGACTGCCGAAGCATTTGGTATGGATGGACTACTTCTGTCCGACGGCTGCTGCGACATATATAATCCAAAGGTTTTACGCGGCAGCATGGGCGGGGTGTTCCGTCTTCCGATTATCAATGTGGGCAATATGGCTACCATGGTGCAAAAGCTAGAATCGGCGGGGATTGGCTGTTTCGCCTGTGTGACCGACTGTGATGCCGTTCCCATAAGGCGGGGCGGATTGAAAGCCGGTGTGTGCATCATCGGGAACGAGGGTAACGGACTGCGGCAGGATACAATTGATGCCTGCTCGGGTCGTATCACCATCCCGATGGCGGGAAATGCCGAATCACTGAATGCTGCCATGGCGGCCGGGATTGTTATGTGGGAGATGACAAATCCATCCTCTTTGACCGACAGTAATATAAAGGGGTGAGGGCATGGACGATCGGCTGTACTGGATATGGCTGCAAAGGGTGTTTGCACCTGCAAGTCCCAAAGCCGACATGCTTTTGCGGGAATTTATCACAGCAAGAGCGATTTATCAAGCCCCGGAGGCCGAGCTCGCACCGTATAAGCTGACCCAAAACGAGCTTGACAGATTAAAGGATAAATCACTTGAGCCGGCAGGGAAAATCTTATCGGCCACCCTTGAACAAGGCGGCTGGATACTGACACCCGAGGATGCGCTTTATCCGTCACTGCTGCGGGCGGTACCCGGGCTTCCCCTTGTAATTTACGGCAGGGGAGAGCTTCCCAGCCTGGATATACTTCCCGCCGTCGCAATCGTGGGCACCCGACAAACTACCGGCTATGGTCGAAGGGCGACGGCGCTGATGGCAGGGGGGCTTGCCCTGGGGGGAGCTGTAATAATAAGCGGGGGTGCATGCGGTGTTGATACCATTGCCCATGAAGCCGCTATTGCCGCAGGCGGGCTGACGGTTGCCGTTCAGGGCTGTGGGCTGGATGTTTGCTATCCCCGCCAAAACAGTCTGCTTCGTGAAAATATAGTAAAATCAGGGGCGGTTATTTCCGAGTATCCGCCCGGCACTCCTCCTTTACGCCATCACTTTCCCCTCAGAAACAGGCTGATAAGCGGTATGTCTTTGGGGGTATGTGTAACCGAAGCTCCAAAAAGAAGCGGGGCGCTTATTACCGCCCATCATGCTTTTGAACAGGGGCGGGATGTGTTTGCGGTGGCAGGGGATATGCTGTCGGGGAGAAGCGAGGGCACCGATGATCTTATAAGGCAGGGGGCACGGCTTGTAACAAGTGCCCTGGAGGTAATTGAGGAATATCTCCCCCGTTTCCCAGATATACTGGATCCAAAGGCGGTAGAGGGAATAAGGCTTGACCCACGGTTTCGCTCCATGCCGGACACGGCTCCGCAGGAAAGACAGTCCACCCCGTCATCCGATCGTACCCCCCAAAAAAAGCATAAGGTAGCCGAATGCCCCAAAACGGTATCCGAGCAAGCCGGCTCGGTTTTTAGACTGCTGGGTGAGCAATCCAAAACACTGGGTGAGTTGATTGAATTATCAGGACTGTCTGCGCCCGGGGTGATGTCGGCATTGACCGAGTTGGAGCTTAACGGCGTTATTCGTTGCAATCCGGGACAGGCATACTGCCTGCGAACAGAATAACGAGGAATTATATTTTCATAAAAACATAAACCCGGATGTTTTCGCCATATAAACGGCATATTATACTGATTCCTCATTAAAACCTTACCAATAAATCCGCACAAAAACCCATATATCAAAGCTTTTTGCTTGATTTATTGGAAGTTTTATAATCGGAATTAGTATCATAATAAATATCGATAAACAAACAGGTTGCTGCAGGAAGGCAGGGTTATTTGATGTCAAAACTGGTTATTGTAGAATCCCCCGCAAAGGCAAAAACCATTGAAAAATACCTGGGTTCAGGATATAAGGTTGTAGCCTCTATGGGGCATATACGCGACCTGCCCAAGTCATTGCTTGGGGTGGATATAGAAAATAAATTTAAACCGAGGTACATGGATATTCCCGGCAAGACCGCCCTGATACGCCAGCTTAAAACCGCGGCGGCATCCAGTGACGGTGTCATTCTTGCAACCGACCCGGACCGAGAGGGTGAAGCGATTTCATGGCATCTTGCACAGATTTTAAAGATGGATATAAATGAAAACAACCGCGTAACCTTCAACGAAATAACTAAAAACGGTGTATCCCAAGGCATGGATAATCCCCGTAGCCTTGACATGAATCTTGTAAATGCACAGCAGGCGCGCCGCATACTAGACCGTATCGTAGGCTATAAAATCAGCCCTTTTTTATGGAAAAAGATAAGAAAGGGGCTGTCGGCAGGCCGTGTACAGTCGGTTGCGGTGCGTATTATTGTGGATAGAGAGGAAGAAATCCGCGCTTTTGTATCCGAGGAATACTGGACCATAGATGCGCGGCTCTCAAAAGGGGAAAAGGGACAGGCTTTTTCCTCTCGCCTATATGGCACCCACAGCGACGGAAAAATTAAGATACAAGACAAGCAGACGGCGGATAAAATTCTTAATGAGCTTGACAGCTCAGAATTCAAGATTGACACGGTTAAGCGGGGCAAAAGGCAGCTTTCACCCGCCCCCCCCTTCATCACCTCCACCCTGCAGCAGGAAGCCAGCCGAAAGCTGGGCTTTGTGTCCCGCCGTACCATGAAGGCGGCACAGGAGTTGTACGAAGGGGTTGAGGTAGAGGGCTATGGGGCGGTAGGTTTAATCACATATATGCGTACCGATTCATTGCGTATATCCGACGATGCGCGTCGGGATGGATACGACTACATCAAAGAGCGGTGGGGTGAAAAATATATCCCGCCAAAGCCGCGGATTTTCAAATCTCGATCGTCCGCACAGGATGCGCATGAGGCTATACGCCCCACCATGCCAGCCCTCCCCCCCGAACGGGTACGGGATTCTCTGTCTCCCGACCAGTTCAAGCTGTACAAGCTGATTTGGGAGCGCTTTATTGCCAGTCTGATGGCCAATTGTATACATGATACCGTAAAGATGGATATTTCCGCCGGAGATTACATCTTCAGGGCTTCGGGATATACCGTCAGATTTGACGGGCATACCGTGATTTATGTCGAAGGCAAGGATGAAGAGGGCGAAACCGACGGACCGCTGCCCGCCCTCGAAGAAGGAACGGTACTGTTTAAGAGGGAGCTAAAGGGTAACCAACATTTTACCCAGCCCCCCCCACGATTTACCGAAGCCACCCTTATCAAAGCTCTTGAAGAAAACGGAATAGGGCGACCCTCCACCTATTCCCCAACCATTACAACAATACTGTCACGGGAATATATTGAGCGGGAAGGTAAGGCCCTAAAGCCTACCGTTCTTGGTGAAATCACCACCGGAGTGATGAAGGAGCAGTTTTCCGAAATTGTGGATGTTGATTTTACCGCCAACATGGAAAAGCAGCTGGATGCCGTTGATTCGGGTAAAACCGACTGGGTAAAAGCCCTTGAAGACTTTTATGGCAATTTTTCGAAAACATTGGGGCTTGCCGAAAAATCGGCCACCGGGGAGCGCATAGTAATTCCGGATGAAGTCAGCGATGTTGTTTGCGAACAGTGCGGAAAGAATATGATAATAAAATCGGGGCGGTATGGCAAGTTTTTAGCCTGTCCCGGTTATCCGGAATGTAAAAATACCAAAAAAATCATCAAAAAGACCGGGGGTATATGCCCCAAGTGCGGTGGAACCATCGTAGCCCAAAAGACCAAGAGAAACCGCATATTTTACGGCTGTTCCAATTATCCCGACTGTGATTTTATGACATGGAATGAACCCTCCGACAAGGTTTGCCCCAAGTGCGGCAAAACGCTGTATCGCAAAAAAGGCAAAGCTGGTGGGCTTTTCTGTGCCACCGAGGGCTGCGAATACACAGCATTATCGCAATGAGCCATATTGTTGTTGTGGGGGCGGGACTGGCGGGCTGCGAAGCCGCATGGGCTGCTGCGAATGCGGGTGCCGAAGTCACGCTTTATGAAATGAAACCAAATAAATATACCCCCGCCCATAATTCACCCGGGTTTGCCGAGCTGGTATGCTCCAATTCCCTCAAGGCAAAGCGGGTTGAAAGCGCGGCTGGACTCCTTAAAGAGGAAATGCGGCGGCTGGGTTCGATTTGTACCGAGGCGGCGGCAGAATGCTCTGTACCGGCCGGAGGGGCGCTTGCGGTTGACCGCGATCTGTTTTCCGAAGGGGTAACCCGTCGTATTATGTCTCATCCTTGTATAAGGGTGGGGCATGGAGAGATTACCGACCTTGACAGCCTCTCGGGGGATGCGGTAATAATAGCCACCGGCCCCCTGACCCCCCAGCCTCTGTCCGATAAATTATGCAGCCTTTTGGGAGGCGGACTGAGCTTTTATGATGCTGCCGCCCCCATTATTTCGGCGGACAGCATTGATATGGACAGGGCTTTTATCGCATCCAGATACGGACGGGATGAGGGGGGGGAGGGCGATTATATAAACTGCCCCATGAATAAAGAAGAATATGAAGCCTTCCATTCCGCCCTCATACTTGCCCAAACCGCCCCACTTCATTCGTATGATAAGGGGGAGGGCAAAACCCGGGTATATGAGGGGTGCATGCCCATAGAGGTGCTTGCAAAGCGGGGGGCAGATTCCATAAGATACGGGCCCATGAAGCCGGTCGGACTGCGGGATCCAAAAACGGGGCACCGGCCTTGGGCGGTGCTGCAGCTTAGGAAGGAAAACACCCAAGGCAGTATGTTAAACATGGTTGGTTTTCAGACAAATCTGAAATACGGGGAGCAAAAAAGGGTGTTCGGCATGATTCCGGCGCTGAAAAATGCAGAGTTTCTGAGATTTGGCATTATGCATAGGAACACATTCATTGATTCCCCCCGCCTGCTTAATCAGGATTTTTCTTTGCGTGAAAACCCTCGCTTGTTTTTTGCCGGTCAGATGACCGGGGTGGAGGGATATATGGAATCGGCAGCATCCGGCCTGCTTGCGGGCATCAATGGGGTGAGGTCGGTAACAGGAAAGCCGCCGCTTATATTGCCCGATAACACCATGATGGGGGCACTATCGGCATATATCAGCAATCCCGAGGTGGGAGATTTCCAGCCCATGGGGGCTAATTTCGGGCTACTGCCCCCCTTGGACGGGCATATTCGTGATAAACGCGAACGCCAAGCCGCACTTGCAGAGCGTTCGCTTAAAAGCTTACAGGATATAAACTTCGATTGAAAGGTTTGGTGTTTTATGCGAATAATTGTTGATGCTTTTGGTGGGGATAATGCCCCGCTGGAAATAATCAGAGGGGCGGCACAGGCGGCAGCCGAATACGATATAGGAATAATTCTCACCGGAAGTGAAAGCATAATCCGTAAGGTGGCGGCCGAGGACGGGATTGATTTAAACGGAATTTCTATTGTGGATGCTCCCGATGTGATTGCAATGGAGGATGAGCCCCGCAGCATTTTAAAGGAACACAAGGATTGTTCTATGGCCGAGGGGCTGAGAAGGCTTGCGGCGGGAGAGGGAGACGCTTTTGTTTCGGCGGGAAGCACCGGAGCTTTAATAATGGGCGGAACCTTTATAGTAAAGCGCATTAAAGGGATTTCCAGAGCAGCTCTGGCGGTACTTATGCCGGGGGACAAGGGGCCCTTCATGCTGCTGGATGTGGGTGCAAATGCCGACAGTCGCCCTGAAATGCTACTTCAATTTGCTCATATGGGAAGCATATATATGACCAGCATTATGGGGGGCGGCAAGCCTGTAACCGTCGGTTTGGTCAATGTGGGTACCGAGGATACAAAAGGCGGGGAGCTGCAGCATGCCGCTTTTGCGCTGATCAAGGAGAGCGGACTTAATTTTGTGGGCAATATAGAAGCACGCGATATACCGCTTGGGGTGGTCGATGTTGCGGTTGCCGATGGGTTTACCGGAAATGTAATATTGAAGCTTACCGAGGGGGTTGCGGATACTTTACTGAAAAATATAAAATCTATATTCCTTACCAACACGATTACCAAGCTTGCGGCCCTGTTAATTAAGCCTTATCTTAAGGGACTGAAAAAGAAGATGGATACCTCGGAATACGGCGGCGCACCCTTGTTGGGGCTGGGCAAGCCGGTGATAAAAACACATGGAAACGCCAAGGCAGTAGCCGTTAAAAACGCCATAAGGGTTGCCGCCGAATTTGCCGGTAAAGGCGTTATAGAACAAATTTCTCAGGCGGTAAAACCCACACCTGAAGCAGGAGAGTGATTATATGGTTTTTGAATATTTAAGGAGTCTTCTCGTTGAACAATATGCCTGTGAGAAGGAGGATGTTGAGCTCACTTCATCACTGGATGATCTTAACCTTACCGATGACGATAGGGCTGATATCGCATTTAATCTTACCGAGCACTACGGCACCGAAATATCCGACCAACAAATAGCCGAGTTCGAAACGGTTGAGGATGTTGTCGCCGGTATAGAGGATCAGCTTTAGGGAGTCTATGATAGAAAGGAATGTTTTTAATGAGCGGGCTTCAGGATTTAATGAAGCGGCTGGGATATAATTTTCGCACCCCCTCATTACTGGAGCGGGCGATAACCCATTCCTCATATGCCAACGAGCGGCGCACACCCATCCCGAGTAACGAAAGGCTGGAATTTCTGGGGGATTCGGTGTTGGGGGTTGTTACCGCCGTTTATCTGTTCACCAACGATAATGGTGCGGAGGGCGAGCTGACAAGGTTGCGGGCTGCAATGGTTTGTGAAAAAGCCCTGCATTCCTATTCACAAAAGCTTGAACTTGGGAGCTTTTTAAAGCTCGGGCGGGGGGAGCAGCGTTCGGGCGGCTCGTCCAGGCCATCCATTCTTGCCGATGCGTTTGAGGCGGTTGTGGCGGCAATTTTTCTAGATGGAGGCATGGATAGCGCGCGGGACTTTTTGCTGCCTTTTTTGGAAAAGGAATTGTCCAATCAGAAGCAAATTAAATTCAATGATTATAAGACCACCCTTCAGGAGATAATCCAGCAAAATCCGGAGGAGCATCTGGAGTATGTCCTGGCGGGTGAGACAGGCCCCGACCACAATAAACAGTTTAAGGTGGAGGTTCACCTCAATTCGAATGTTGTTGGGGAGGGATGCGGGCGCAGCAAAAAGGAAGCAGAGCAGCAGGCGGCTCATCAGGCGCTCAAGCTGATGGGATATGACCGATAAGGCCGGGGGGCGCCACACCAATGTGGCAATATTTGTGCCCCATGCAGGCTGCCCTCATTGCTGCAGCTTTTGCAACCAGCGGTCAATATCCGGTCAATCCAAAATGCCCCTTCCCGAGGATGTCCATGCTGCCTGTAAAACGGCGGTGGCCACCATGCATTCGGCTTCCGCAAATTCTCAAATTGCTTTTTTTGGGGGCAGCTTTACGGCAATTCCTCGTGAAACCATGATTCCCTTGTTAGAAGCTGCTGCCTATTATGTCAAATCCGGATATTTCGGTGGTATTCGTATATCCACCCGTCCCGATGCCGTTGATCAAGACATATTGAGAATTTTGGGCGAATATTCGGTAAGGGCGGTGGAACTGGGAGCCCAGAGCATGGACAGCCGGGTTCTGGTCGCAAATAATCGCGGGCATACCCCCGAAGATGTAAAAAATGCTGCATATATGATACATAATGCCGGGCTGGAGCTGGGGCTGCAAATGATGACCGGTCTATATAAAAGCAGTCAAACCGCAGATTATGATACCGCGTTAAGTCTGGCAGAGTTGCGCCCCAAAACAATGCGGATATATCCAACCCTTGTAATGAAAAACACGGTGCTTGACAAGCTTTATCGAGAGGGGGAATACACCCCTCCCTCTCTCGATGAGACGGTTTCGCTATGTGCGCGTTTACTGCTGCTGTTCGAGCGGGATTTGGGCATAAGGGTCATTCGTCTGGGGCTTCATGCAGGCAGTGAAATGCAGTCCGGTCTGGTTGCAGGGCCTTGGCATCCGGCGTTTAGGGAGCTTTGCGAGGGGCTGATATTCTATGAAAAGGCTCGAGAGCTGCTAAAACGGGATATATCCGGCACTCGAAGGGTGGTTTTGGGGGTAAACCCAAGGTCGATATCCCGAATGACAGGCCATAAAAGGCGAAATATAAGTCTTTTACATAAGGATGGGTATGCTGTGACGGTTGTGGGCGACCCTTTTGTAAAAGAGTATGAAATAACAATAAAATGATTTTGAAACACGAAAGGCATGATAAAACCAATGAAGGTTCTTTGGCAAATCGGCATCATATTTGGGATATGTTTTATAGGCGAGGGTATAGCAATGTTCATACCCATACCTTTTCCGTCCAGCGTTATCAGCATGGTTCTGTTGTTTTTGCTTCTTTTATCAAAGCGCGTCGAATCAAGACAGCTAATTGACAGCTCAAACTTTTTATTGAGAAACATGTCCTTTTTATTTATACCGGCAGGGGTTGGTATAGTACAGGTTTTTGATAAAATGAAGGGGCACCTTTTTCAGATTTTTACAATTTGCATTGTATCAACAATATTAACTTTTGCTGTAACCGCATATACGGTAAAAGGGGCTATATGGCTCAGGGAACGGATACGCTCGCGCGGGGAGGAAGCATGTTGAAGGAATGGTTGTCCTCCCCTCTGTTTGGCATAGCCCTTTGCATTGCGGCGTTTGCTGTGGGGGTATATATTCAAAAGCTGCTAAAAACACCCCTTGCCAATCCGCTGGCTATCGCCATTGCACTGGTTATCGCGGTTCTTAACACCTTTAATATATCTTTTGAGGATTTTAATCAGGGGGGGCAGATTATCACAATGCTGCTTGCTCCCGCAACGGCGGTACTTGCTTTGTCGGTATATAACCAGCTGGATGTTCTTAAAAAGAACTTTCTGCCTACAGTCGCCGGATGTCTTACCGGTTCGGTAACGGCCATTGTAAGCGTTTTATTAATGTGCAGGTTTTTCGGTCTTGACCAGACCTTAACCGCCTCCCTGCTGCCCAAATCGGTAACCACCCCCATTGCGGTGGTAATTTCGGAGCAGCATGGCGGACTTGCTTCGATTACGGTTGCAGCGGTGGTAATAACCGGAGTTTTCGGCACGATTTTTGCCCCCCTGCTTACTCGCTTATTTCGTATCGGGAATCCTGTGGCGACCGGGGTGGCTACAGGAACCTCCAGCCATATGGGGGGGACAACCGCGGCAATTCAAATGGGCGAGGTTGAAGGGGCAATGAGTAGTATTGCCATCGGTATCGCAGGACTGATTACAACATTGATTGCATTATTTTTGTGATAATGTATACTTGGGAACAGTATTAAAGTTTAAAAAAAG
>JAQWBK010000012.1:16209-24302 GCA_028706415.1 Oscillospiraceae bacterium
GCAAATTTTGTCTCACCTTTTACTTGAGAACAGTATTAACCGCATTTTGAATAACCGCAATTTTTGCAGATGACACAGCCGCCCTCATGCTCCACCTTTTCTCCGCATTCGGGGCATTCCCGTATATGTGCAATTACAACCGGAGCTTTTTTTTCTTCTGCATACTTGGGGGTGTGATTCACAAGCCGAACTTCGCTTTCTTTAAATCCGTTGGATTCCACAACCTTCTCGATAACTCTGGCGATTGCATCGGGACAGGATGTGCATTTCATCCCCTTTTGCCTGATGGTGGAGGGGCAGCGAATCCCCCGCAGCTGGCTTACAATGGTCTTAACATCAATGCCGGAACGAAGTGCAACCGATGTAAGCCTTGCCGTCGCCTCGGACTGGGACGGGCATCCTCCTGCCTTGCCGGTATTGGTAAACACCTCACAAATCCCGTACTCGTCATAATTAACCGTGATATAAAGGTTTCCGCAACCGATTGACATTTTCTCGGTTATCCCCTGTGTCATATCGGGTCGGGGACGGGGCATAACCGAGAAGGTTGCGCTCTGTTCTTTTTCGGCCGGTTTGGCATCCTTATTGGATACAAGATTAAGCACCTGACTATCACGACTGCCGTCACGATAAATGGTAACCCCCTTGCAGCCGAGCCGATAGGATAGACGATATACCTCGGAAACCTCCTCCTCGGTGGCATTGTTGGGGAAGTTGACCGTTTTGGATACAGCGTTGTCGGTATGGTCCTGAAAAGCCGCCTGCATTTTTATATGATCCAGGGGAGAAATGTCGTGTGCCGAAACAAATACGGTTCGTATATCCTCGGGTAACTCTTCAATATGCGCAAGCGTGCCGTGCTCGGCGATTTTCTTCATAAGTTCATCCGTGTATAAGCCGCGTTCTACAAGCAGCTCCTTTAATATGGTGTTGACCTCGAGCATTTCGGTTTCATCCATGACATTCCTGATATATACATATGAGAATACCGGTTCGACGCCCGAGGACACACCTGCCAAAATCGAGAGGGTTCCGGTGGGGGCGATGGTGGTAATGGTTGCATTACGAAGGGGCTCGCCATCCTTGTAAATGCTTTGGCTAAACAGCGGAAAGGCGCCTCTTGTTTTTGCAAGCTCGATGCTCGCCCGCCGTCCTTCTGATGTGACAAATTCCATCAACCTGTGGGCAAGGGCAACCGCCTCGTCTGAATTATAGGGGATTCTAATATGCAGCAGCATATCGGCCCAGCCCATGATACCCAGCCCGATTTTTCGCGTCTGGCGGGTGGTATGGGCAATTAATTCAAGGGGATATTTGTTGGCATCGATAACATTATCAAGAAAATGTACCGCCTTATTTACCGTGGCACCCAGCTTGTCCCAATCTATCGAAGGGACACCATCGGTAAATTTCAGCATGTTCACAAGATTAATCGAGCCCAGATTACAACTTTCATAAGGCAGGAGCGGCTGCTCTCCGCAAGGGTTGGTAGATTCAATCTCCCCCTGCTCCGGAACCACATTATCCCTGTTTAGTCTATCAAGAAAAATAATGCCCGGCTCCCCGTTATGCCATGCCGAATGCACAATTTTATCAAACACCTGACGGGCGTTGAGCTGCCCCACCGGAAGCTTGGTGCTAGGGTCGATAAGGTCATAATCATTACCGTCTTCAACAGCCTGCATGAACGCTTCTGTTATGCCGACAGAAATGTTGAAATTCGTGATATCGGCATTATCCTTTTTACAGTCAATGAATTGCAGGATATCCGGATGGTCGACCCGCAGTATGCCCATATTGGCCCCCCGGCGGGTTCCCCCCTGTTTTACCGCTTCGGTTGCCATATTAAACACCCGCATAAAGCTTATCGGGCCGCTGGCTACACCGCCTGTGGAATTGACAACGCTGCCTGTCGGTCTAAGACGCGAAAATGAAAATCCGGTGCCGCCTCCGGATTTGTGAATAAGTGCCGCCTGCTTTACCGCCTCAAAAATTGCCTCCATACTGTCTGCAACAGGCAGAACAAAACATGCGGAAAGCTGCCCAAGGGGCCGTCCCGCATTCATAAGCGTGGGCGAATTGGGTAAAAAATCAAGGCTGGTCATCATCTCGTAAAATTCATTTTCAACCTCAGTGATTTCAGCCTCCGAATCATATTTTAAATCAGGCTGGGCGATTGCATTCGCCACCCGCCTGAATAAATCCTCGGGTGTTTCAACAAGCTTGCCATTCTCTCCTCGTGCAAGATATCTTCGTTCCAATACGGTTATTGCATTCTGGGTCAATTCCAATTTAAGTTCCCCTTCCTTTTTATGCCTCAATCATCAGTTGGCTCGGTATGTTGTGCTTTATAAAAATACAGGACACTATATATTGTATTATCAGCCGTAATAACTGTCAAGTAAAATTCCGAAAAACAATGACTAAATTTAATGCAGATAATTGATACAAATTGCTGCTATATTTTTGATTAGCATAATATGATTTATAATAATCATATAAAGCATTCGACATTTATTAATGTCGAATGCTTTATATGATACTAATCCCTGATAAAAATCATCCTGTCTTTGCGGTTTGTTTTCCGCCATACAGCGTTGTTGTCGTCGGCGGCGGGCGTCAAGCCCGCTCTCCTCCTCCGCCTTGTATGACGAAAAACTTCCTCGCAAATTTTGTCTCACCTTTTACTTGAGAACAGTATTAGAGGTGACCTTATGTGATTGGAATATTAAAAACCCAAAATGCCTTTGTCAGGGGTTACACTTTAAACAGATTAATTTGTATCGGGTAAAGTCGTATTCGTTCCAACCTTGGTCCAATTATTGACATCCTGCATATTACCGTTGCTTACACGATACCAATTCCCCGGCAGAAAGGTTTTCCCGTTATTATCATTTACATTCCATTTAGAGGAGGAGAAGATATACTGCGGATGCTCCGACTTGAGGGAATTTTCAATACTATTGCCTGTGAATGGATTCTTAGGATTTTTAATAATACCTTTGGCTGCCAATGTAGGCACATCAGCATTTGTCATAAACTCATTTGAAAATGAAAAGTCTGTTTCTCCGAAATCCTTCACCATCATAAAAGGGTAGAATAATTCCGTATCGGTACCGTCAGCTAAAATGCGATCTTTATTATGCTTCAACACTCTACCATGATCTGAAGCCAAAATAATTCTCGTATTATCATATACGCCATTTTCACGCATATAATCAAACCATTCACCGAGTTTTAAGTAGGCTGCCATATTGGTTTGATAATGAATTACCTGCTGTTCGGTATTCATATCAATTGTTCGTCCATTTACTACAAAGCGTTTTTTGTTTTTTGCGTCATATTCTGTATTATCAACATTTTCGGAAGGTGAATAATCCGGCAATTGCAGCATCATAGGATCGTGCGTCAAACTATTTGTCATTAACAGAAATGAATTTTCTGATGAATCATCAGTCTTTGTAATATTGGACATGTTATCAAGAACATTATAGCCGGCCATAAAGGTAGAAAACAATCCTTTGGATTTGCTTAAACCTTCTCTTGTTTGTACATTCGTTTGCTTACCGGATTGCTTACCCGATTGTAGATTACTGCTGTAATAATTACCTTTGTTATATAAATGTTTTTGGAAAACAACCGGAGATATTTTCATGATGCTATAACAGAAGAAGTTGCGCATATTACCGTTAAACCATTTATAATAATCTGTTTTGGAATTAAACTTACCTTTAGTGATATATCTATGAATATCAGGATATTCGTCAAACACGGAAAGATCGGGAACCCATTTATAATTTGCATAAACAGGATCAAAAACAGTTACATTGAAATTATTCTGGTCAAAGAGTATGGGCATGACTTTTAATGCTTCATTATGCTTTGCTACTAATAGTTCGTCGGATCGCTTATTAATCTCTACAGGAGTATATTCATAACCGCCTAATAATGCAGGAGTGGCAAAATTTGTATAGCCACCAAATGATATTACATTTGTATATGCGGTAAAACCAGCGAATTTTTCTTTTAACTCCGGTTTTTCATTAAAGATATATGGCAAATATTCACCCATCGCACGATCAAGCATAAAAACGATAACATTTTTGCCGTTCTTATGCATAGTAAATTTGGGCGTTTTTCCGGCAACCAGAGCCGTCTTATTAATATCCTTAATTTGCGAGTTGATGCTGATGATATCCATAGGCGCCATAATCGAAAGAGCTAGAATAATAACGAATAATGCTTTGGGTGTATGCTTGTGAAAGAATTTGAATATCAAGTAAAATGAAACAATTATAGCTATTACGATAAGCGAATTTATAAGGATTTCCTTGCGGCTGAAAATGACGTTTGTTTCAAAGCTTAATACAGAGGAAAGCGTGCCTAGTTTGTTGCCGAAGAACATATAATTAACCACTGCAACTCCGCAAAGTATCCAAATACCGATATTAAATAACTCTTTCGTTGTGGGCTTGGCTAACCAATAAAAGATGCCGAACCAAATCACAAATGCTCCGAAAGCGACACAAAAACTACCGACAATAAACCAAATGGGATTTTGGTAATGGTTGATATTTAAAAATTCTTGTGCAGAAGACTTGATCACCGACGAAGGTATTGTAATACCGGTTAATATGGAAAGAAAGACACCACCGGCGAAAAAGGTTTTGCTGTTTGAGTGATATTGAATATTCTTAAGACTTAAACGAAACCTTCCTTTGAGAAGTTGATATATTAACGGAAGCTGAAAAGCAATACCACAGCCGAGGACAAATAGCTTTTTCAATGTTGAAGGATTTTTGTAAGTGAAAATTGCAACAAAGGCTAATATAATACCGATAGCGGAAAAGAGGATACCAAGAACCTTTCCCGGATTTTTTAATTTATAGAAAATGGTCCTAATCAGCGAAAAAATATTGTTTAAGGTCCAATAAAACACAAGACCGGAGGGGGAAGTATACAAGAAAAATAAAAAGAAAATTGCCATTGAATACAGCTGGATTTTTGTTTTGGGTGTAGCACCCTTTGTAAAGATGATACAAGTCACCAAGTTCACAGCTGTCATAATGATCGGCAAAATATTGATATTAAGGTTGCCGATAAGGATCAATCCATCTTGTGCCCCTAAATCAGCGATAGGACCAAAGGACACCCCCTTTAACAGCTCTAGACCCGAGAGGAATTTATATGCAGCTATAAAGAAAGGGATTTCTAATAATAAAGAAATTGCACTGCGCAAAACATAGGTAGGTTTATAACCATTCTGGCGATAATAGGTTTGCAAAATCATCATTTTTTCATCGCCGCGGAAGGTTTTTTTGATATGGGAAACGCCCTTATGTAGTTTTGCCTCGGTGTCACGCTCCTCTTCTTGCATTGCATCGGCACGTTTGTAGAGTGGAAGCACCAAGAAATTTATCACGATACTTAATACAATAATCGTTAATCCGGGATTGCCGAGGATATTGTAAGCAAAAACATAAATTACTTCAAAAAGCAACTGAAGAGGCTTTAATAGAAGAGAATAAAGAATTGATCCAAAAGACATGATTATTCCTTCCCTTCTTCTTTATTTGCTGTCAGCATTTGATATTTATTTATTAAATAATCAGCGGCTCTGGTGGCAGCTTCGCCGGGATAAGCCCAAGTTTCGCTGCGGGCTTCTTTGCGCCCATCGGCATATTTTTGATCCGTAAGGCAGTTGTTGATTATTTCTTTCAACGAGTCGAAATTATCAAGAGTTAATTTTTCACCAATTCGGGGAAGTGCCGTAAAATTCCATAAGGGCGTGTCCAACCACCAAGAGTCATATGGACTTTTATCAAATTCGGTATCGGCATAAATAACAGGTTTATCATAAACTAAAGAGAAGTCAAATATAACGCCGGAGAAATCGGAAATAAGAATATCTGATCTTTTCAAAACATTGAAATTATCGTTATCACGGTTCCATTCCAATTGCTCCGACACAGGAAATTCATTCATCAAAGAGTCGATCAAATCTTTTTCAGAGGTGAAAGATTGGGGATGGGGTCGAACGATCACATGATAACCACTCTCTAGTAATACCCGAATGATTTTACCACCGAATTTTTTTAAAATTGCGCTTTCTCCCCAAGAGGGAGCTAATAAAACGGTTGTATCGTGGGGGAATACAGTACTGTCTGCTTGCAATCTCCTGACCATCTCGTCCATATAGGGGACACCTATTTTCACCAATTCTTTTGCAGGCAGATTGCGTTTTTGTTCCAAGGCACGCACATCATTGATTTGATAATCCCCGGAAAGTAAAATCGTGTCATAATAATCAATGCCGAACATACGATAACCTGTAACCGTATTTGAGGCGTGCAACATATGAACATAAAAATCAACATCTTTAGATCTTTTCCATTGATATACATCCAAGCCCGGCGTTGTTGAAAGAAGAATAACGGCATTTAAAAAGTTTAGTTTAGAAAAAGCTTTGTTACCCTTTCCGATAAACTCCCCCTTAATGTGTTGATAGGGATTTGTGAGTGCCGGATCATCGTCAGATGCGCTCATATAGACAACATCCACGCCTCTTTTATCTAATTCACGACAGACCGGTTCAAACACGCTCCAATAGCGCTTATCATCCGAAAAAATGACAAAGGGTATTTTTTCAGTATCGGTTACGGTTTTCTTGCCACCACTGGTAACAAAACGCAATTTAATAATCCAACCTTTTAACAGGTAGTTTAATGCACCGATAATGCCGATTAGAATGGCAAAAAGCATACTGCCGGTACCGGGGTCAATGTAAAGTCTCATTCTTTTTCCACCTTTTTTTCCTATAGCTCTTATAATATAAAGCCATACCATATAAAACATAGCAAGCACAAACTGCCGCATAAGCAACAATTGTTTCTGCATTCAAAACGATCTCTTTTTGGAGTACGGAATTTGCATTAACCAGACAATGGACAAGCATACATGGGAAAATGCTGTCCGTCTTAACGGTTATTATTACAAAAGCAAAACTAATCGAAATCGCATAAACCACCTGTACCAGGGTGGCATAAAAATCCCCTCCGGAAATCATATTCAGGAAATGAAATCCCCCGAATATTATCGAATTAGTCACAGCGGTCAACAGGATGCTTTTGCGAAAAAAATGTGACAACAAAACTAATAAGTACCCGCGAAATAATAATTCTTCACTGATGGCTGTAAAAATCACGGTCATCAGATACCAAATGCTGGGAGATGCTACACTCTTTAGCGGCAAAAAAAATAAAAGACATATATTCATGATCGGTAAAATCAATAACGGGAGTGTTATAATCCAGCTTTTTGTTGAAGGAAGTTTGATACGCCATAAATTCGCTTTCTTGTTCTTTAACAAAACAATGAAGCACCCGCACAAAAAAATAAACAACGCAAAGGCTGTAATCTTGTGTGGAGAACCGATTTGAATGGACATTTTTTCCGCAACCGAATATATGATACCGTATCCGATGCTCCAAAAAATAATCATGAAAGTATAAAATCTCCGATTTTCTGCATTGTTCTATACGAATGTCTATTACATTTCATGGTACACTATATATTATTTTTATACAAAAATCAAGAGAAGGTAGAAAAAGTTACCATATCGGAATATTAGGGTGAAATATGGCGATTTTGTAGCACCTGCCCATTATCTTCTTCTAATTTTTTGCTTTTGCTTTGATGTCATTTTTTCCCTTTATTAATCTACGAATAATTGATACAAATTGCTGCTATATTTTTGATTAGCATAATATGATTTAAAATAATAAAGTAAAGCATTCGACATTTATTTATGTCGAATGCTAACGAATATAATAAACAGCAACCTGAAATTTTCATAAGAAAACTCGTATATTCGAGAGTTTTAAACAGATACTATTCTCGTGAAATTTACCGTAAAAGTATAAAAAAATGACGAAATGAAGTTTTTTCTTTTTGCTACGGTAAAAGCCGCGTGCCGCCCTACGCACGCTGTACAACCGAAATAATATGGAGGAATTTCTGATGAAAGCCACAGGAATAGTAAGACGAATCGACGACTTAGGCAGGGTAGTTATTCCAAAGGAAATTCGCCGAAC
>JAQWBK010000091.1 GCA_028706415.1 Oscillospiraceae bacterium
AATACTCGGCAGAGTAATTTCGGATAAAAAACAGCCGTTTGTGAATATAAGGCGACATGCTGTGTCCAAGAGGGTGACCTATTACATAAAATGGGGTTAGTTGAGACATTATACTTTCAACCTTTCAAGATTTTTCGTGGGCGTATAATGTTAAATTAAATAATAATCATAAATTTTTAATGAAAATGATAAAAGATGATTGACAAACGCGACATTTACTAATAGTATTTTGGTGTATCCGGTTTTGTGTCCGTTATTATTCACATAGAGTATAGCACAAAGCCATGTTACTGTCTATGAAATGGCTTTGAGTAAAGGGCGGCAGAAAATCGTTATTATTTATGGGAGGATGAGTTTGATGGTACTGGAAAAAGTGAAGGTTATTCTAAGTAATCAATTTGATGTTGAGGAGGATTCAATTACTGCGGAGACAAATATCGCGGATGATTTGGGTGCCGATTCACTGGATGTTGTGGATATGCTTATGTCTTTGGAGGATGAGTTTGACATAGAGATACCCGATGATGAAATTGAAAGAATCCGAACTGTAGGGGATATTGTAACCTACATCGAGGAGAATATGTAAACGCAGTGCGCCTTAATGTCCTGCATTTACTGTTAAAAAGTGTTTTTAATATACCGCGTAGGAATTATTTCCCACGCGGTATATTTTGAACGAAATTATAAGTAGTATGAAGCCCCCGAGACAGATAGTATTTTTTACGGCAATCGAAAGGAATTATTATATGGCAACAAAAATAAGCCTTCACATTTATCAGCTCATACTGGGCGGATTGTATATCGCATTATTTGCCTTGGCCGGAAACATTCCGTTATTCTCGGCGTTGCATTTAATCCCCGGTGTTCCGCTTACCCTTCAGAACTTCATTATTGCCATGATGGGGATTACATTGGGGCTGCGGGGCGGTATGGTATCATACATATCCCTACTGCTCCTTACACTTTGCGGATTGCCCATAATGTCGGGCGGCAAAGGTGGTCCCGCCGCTCTTTTCGGGCCGACAGGCGGATATATTTTCGGTTGGGTTTTCATTTTGATATTATTGGGTATCTATTCATCGTTCTTTATTAACAAGCTTATCAATAAAAAATTATTCGGAATATCAATTCACATTCCGGTTTCTTTTTGCATAGGTATGCTGGGTATACTCCTGGACTATCTATGTGGCACCCTTGGCCTCATTATTTTTTATACCGATAAATCAATGGCGGATTTTTCAGCGACACTCACCATGAACCTTGCCTTCCTACCCGGAGATATGATTAAAATTGCGCTAGCTTCTGTTTTTTCCCTAATATTATTTGTCAGACCTGCGTTAAAGCGTATGTTCAACCAAAAATACTAAGCAAAAATCATATTATTATTTTCTTTTCTTGTTCTGTAAAAACTCTCTCCAGTCACGCAGCAGGGCGTTACGCTCGAGCTTTTTCATGTGTGGGAAGGCACGCAGCATACGCCGCTGTAAACATCTTGTTGAAAGCATCAACCCATCCCGCTTTTCCTTAAGCTCCCCGGCATATTCTGAAATGTGCCTCCTAAGAGCATCAAAGGGCATTGACCGCCATTCGGGTGCCGGGTTTACCCCTTTGTCTTTAATACGGTTTATATCTCCAACCCTGTCGGTCAGCTTTTTATATAAATTTTCAATTTTGTAAAGCATTTTCTCTTTTGTCGGCAGCTTCAGGCTTTCCTTTATCCCTTTTATCATCTCGGACAAATAAAAAAGATGCTCCAGCTTGTGCCATAGCTTTAATGCGACAATAGAGGATATAATTACATCGGCCACAAACAGTACAAGAAGTATTCCGGCAACCGTGTATGGCAACACCGAGTTTGCTTTAAACAGCAGTGCCATTAATCGTTCGAAATTCGTCTGTATGAAATACATAAAAAGGGTTGTCAAAACACCCCAACCCAGCGACACCCCAAGATGAACACGACCATTTATATTAAATCTTATTTGTGAATAATCCCACCAGCGTTCATGAAAAATCTTTTCCATCATCCATGATATTATGTATTCAAACACCGTAGCCAGCACTGTTGCTATCGGAAGTATAATAAGGGTTGCTTTTAAAATATTGTTTAAATCGTTCCTTATCGGCATTAATATTATTAAAATCAGCAATAAGGTACTGCCGTAAATCGGGCAGAAAGGCCCTCCTAAAAAGCCGCGGTTAATAAAACGGCGCTCCTGTATAGAGCACAGCATGGTTTCAAACAGCCAACCGCAAAAGCTGTACATAAAGAAATATAAAACCATCTCAACCAATGGGTATGGCATCATTTATCCCTCCATAGCATTATTAATACATGCCGATAAAACCCGCCAAGCCCCCCCGTTCATCACCATTTGCACGGTGTGACCAGAACACATCAGGATGGCAGCGGGTACATAAATCGGTAAGGGTTATTTTCTCCGGAGCAAGTCCGGCGTTTATTAAAATCCTACGGTTTATCTCCCACAAATCAACATGATATTTTACAACTTGGTTATTAATATTTTTATGATTAAAGCAGGTGGAATCGGCTTCCTCCATCGCTTCAAAAATCTTATAAACAGGGGTATCCACCTCAAAACAACAAAAGCCTATTGACGGCCCGATACCGGCAATTATATTCTCCGGCTTGCAGCCGTAATCGGAACACATACGCTCAACCATTAGCTTGCCAATCCGTGCGGCTGTACCCTTCCAGCCCGCATGGGCGGTTCCGACCACCCTTCTCATCGGGTCGGCAAAAAACAGCGGAACACAATCGGCATATTGGGTGCAAAGCACCACACCGGGCTGATCCGTAATCAGACCATCAATATCCGAATACCCTTTTTCTCGCATAATGCCCCGCCCGCGATCTTGTCGGGTAACATTATAAATAACGGTATGATGCTCCTGTGCTGAAACAACCACATCCTCCACATTCACGCATATAGCATTACAAAAACGCCTGAAATTTTCATCAACGGCGTTTTTTTCATCCCCGCGTGAATAGCTTAGATTCATGCTTTCATATATGCCCCCACTGACACCGCCGATTCTCGTGGAAAATCCATGCCGCACAAAAGGAATGGCATCAATTGCCGGGAAGCTGTAATATACAACCCCGCCGTTTTCGGTTGCATTCAGATTATTCGATTGCAAGAGCTGCATTGACAACCATCCTTTTCATTATACTCAAGGTCACCTCAATTACAAAACAAATTTATTTGCCAGATGCCACAGAAGCCCTGTCAGACCGGACAGAACAATCAGGAGAACCGGTGACACTTTGCGTATCAAAAGCAATAGTGTCACAGCCGCAATGATAATGGTAAACCAATCTACATATTGAATAACCCCGGTGAAGCTCCCAATTTGCATACCAAACGCCGATAAAAGCAGTATCTGGGCGGCGGATGCACCCACCATTCCGCTCACTGCCGGTCTGATACCGGTCATTCCGGCACTTACCAGCCTACTATCACGCACCGCAAAAAAGAATTTGGCAGCCAACAGCGACAGCACTACCGAGGGTATGGTCACCCCTATCGTTGCAATCACCCCGCCCAAAACTCCGGAAGTGCGGGTGCCTGCAAATGTGGCGGCATTTATCGCAAGAGGTCCGGGTGTCATTTGGGATATTGCCACAATGTCTGTAACCTCTTGCTCGGTTATCCAGCCGGTGAGCTGCATTTCGCGTTGTATAATAGGGACCATTCCCAGACCCCCGCCAAAGGAAATGGCTCCGATTTTAAGGAATGTCCAAAGCAATTGCAAATAAAGCATCAATCAGGCCGCCCCTTCCCTATTACCGAATAGATTGCGTGGAATACCAGCCCCGTAATCAATCCGCCCCCGATAATAACCAAGGTGTGCAGACTGGTAAACAGCGTCAGCACAAGGGATATTCCGAAAATTACAGCTGTCCAGATGTTTTTTCCGGATTTTATTGCTGTCCGACCCAAGGTTATGGTTGCCCATATAAGAAGACCGCTAACACATGCGCGAATACCATTCATGATTGCCGAAACATATTCGTTCGTTCTGAACCATGTATATCCAACTGCTATAAGCGCCATGATAACCAGCGGTGGCATGGTCATCCCGACCGCCGCAGCCAAGCTACCCCGTATACCTGCGGCTCTGTATCCCGCCATTACGGATGAATTAAGGGCTATCGGACCGGGCATGGACTGAGATACAGCAAAAACATCCAGCATTTCTTCGCCGGAAAGCCATTTATGCTTTCGTGTATAGCATTCGGTAATCAATGACATCATGACATATCCGCCGCCTATTGTCACCGTGCTGATTTTGAGAGTTTCCAGCATTATTGTCATGGTTAAGCCAAGGCCTTTTTTACTCCCGCTTTTGCCTTCGGAGGATGAGGGTGTACCCCCGGCAGCATCCTGGCAGGCCTGTATCAACTGTTTTATAACCTCTTGCCTGCCAAAACGGCTTAGCGTCAGTTCGCGAATTCGGCTGGAATCATAGTCTGAGGCGGTGTTCATCATGGTCATCATTGCCTCCGACATATCCTCAATATCATCAACCGGAACAAGTATACCGGTTTCCGGGGTAACTATATCCTGAGGCCCACCACAGGCGGTGCTGATAACCGGCTTGCCGCATGCCCCTGCTTCGGTGAGTACACAGGAGAGCGTTTCAACCCTTGATGAGCAAATAAAGCAATTACATCCGTTCATATAGTCTACAACCTGTTCGCGGGGAATTGAACCAACCAGTCTGCAATTCTCCCCCACACCCAGCTCTTCAATCAGGGCTTGAAGGTTGTTTTTGATAAGTCCGGCTCCGGCAATTTCAAGTTTTACGGAATTCTGCGTTTTTTCTTTAAGTCGGGAAAAAGAGCGAATAAGAAAGTCATATCCCTTTATTGGACGCAGCTGCCCCATGGCACGAAAAATAAAATCTGAATTATCCGTCACATCCTTTGGCTTAAAAGTATCTCCGTCCACCGGATCGTGGATTATTCGGGTATTCCCAAAGGGTTGCATAACATCCCTGAGCGCATTGCTAACGCAGGCATTGACCGCCGAGTTCTGCATTACAAACTTCAAACGCTTAATGGCCTTGCTGTCTGCTTTCTCAGTTAATACAAATGAGGAATGCTCCATGAAGAACAGGGGCAGATTATGCTTGCGACACAGGGATACTGCTTCATATCCATGAAGTGATGAACGCAGGTTGACAACATCGGGTCTCCCCCATTCCTTTTCAATCCGCCGATAAAGCGCCTCCAGCATCCGTTTGCGCTGCTGCATTCTGCCATATTCCCATCTTGGGGTAAGGTTGGGGCGGGTATAGGTATAGGTTAGTACACCATTGTTTTCTTCCCGTTGAATTCCTCCGTTTTTCAGGTTGAAATCACTGCCAACACCAACATGAGCAACCGCAACCGAAATGCCCTGGGCAGCCAGTGCCTCGGCTTGTTCCTTAAAAAATGTACCGAGCAACGGTGAGCCCGGTGTGGGATACCATGACGGTATCATCAATACCTTCATCAAAAACCTTGCCTTTCTGATTAGTATAAAAATAGGGAATGCCCGTACGCCCGCAGGCGAGCTGGTAAGTGTTTCGAAACGGATTTCTTGGTTTCGAAACGCACTACGGGCAATTCCCTATATTATTATTCCATGCTTGAAGTTTAGAAAGGCTATAACTCGGTAGCCTTTAATTAGTATTCACGCTTTTTCCGTTGAGATAGTTTTCCATCTCTAAAAGCATTTTTTGAACTTCATTAACCTTGACGGTATATATTTCTCCATCCTCCTGCTTGCAGATATAAAGGCTGGGACTATGCTTGTAAAAGCTTGCTGTAACAGACGGATCATCTTTGCTTATAGGTTTTAAAGA
>JAQWBK010000092.1 GCA_028706415.1 Oscillospiraceae bacterium
ACCGGCATACCCGGCTTTGAATCGGTGTTGTCAAGGCAGAAATATCCCAACCGCATAAACTGAAAAGCGGCGGGCACCACGGCGGCTTCAAGCCCTGCCTCCGCCTTGCAGCCGGTCAGAACCTCAAGGGAATCTGGGTTTAGGCACTCAATGAAATCCTTATCATCGGCATCCGGTTCGGGATGGGTAAACAGGGTTGAGTACAGCCTTACCTCGGCATCGACGGCGGTTGCGGCGTCCACCCAATGGATGGTTCCCCTCACCTTTCGCCGGTCGGGGGTGTTGCCCCCCTTGGTGTCGGGGTCATACTCGGCAAGCACCTCGATAATATTGCCGTTTTCATCCTTGACACAGCCGGTGCATTTAACAACATAGGCTGCCTTAATGCGTACCTCGTTCCCCGGGAACAGGCGAAAATAGCCCTTGACCGGCTGCTCCATAAAGTCATCCTGCTCCACCCACAGGGTTCGGGAAAAGGTTATCTCCCTCTGCCCGTCCTCGGGACGGTTGGGATTGTTTTCGGTCAAAAATGTTTCTGATTTATTTTCGGGATAATTGGTGATGGTTAGCTTTAAAGGATGAAGCACCGCCATCACCCGCTTGGCGTTGGAGTTTAAATCCTCCCGCAGACAGTATTCAAGCAAGGCAAGCTCTACGGTACTGTTGGTTTTGGCAACCCCCACACGCTCAACAAAATTGCGAATCGACTCGGGGGTGTAGCCCCGCCTGCGCAGGCCGCAAAGGGTAGGCATCCGGGGATCATCCCATCCCGACACCCTGCCCTCCTCCACCAAACGGCGCAGCTTCCGCTTTGACATGACGGTGTAGGTCAGGTTAAGTCGTGCAAATTCTATCTGTCTTGGATCGCTGTCCAGCTCGACATTGTCTCTGACCCAGTTATAAAGCGGTCGATGATCTTCAAACTCAAGAGAACACAGGGAATGGGTGATACCCTCGACCATATCCTCAATGGGGTGTGCATAATCATACATGGGGTAGATGCACCATTTATCCCCCTGCCGGTGATGCTTCATATGATTTATTCTGTAAATCACCGGGTCACGCATATTAAAATTGCCGCTGGCAAGGTCGATTTTTGCCCGTAGTGTCATTTTCCCGTCGGGGAACTCCCCCGCCCTCATCCTTGCGAACAGGTCAAGACTCTCCCGGGTATCTCGGTCGCGATAAGGGCTGACGGCGGAATGGGTAATGTCGCCCCGATTGGCGCGCACCTCCTCGGGAGAAAGCTCGCATATATACGCCATCCCCTTTTTAATCAGACCGACAGCAAGCTCATACATTGTCTCGAAATAATCCGATGCATAAAAAAAGCGGTCCTCCCAGTCATAGCCCAGCCAATGAATATCCTCTCGAATGGCGTCAACAAACTCCTCGTCTTCCTTGGTGGGGTTGGTGTCGTCCATACGAAGGTTGCAAAGTCCCCCGTATTTTTCGGCCGTTCCGAAATCTATACAAATAGCCTTGGCATGCCCGATATGAAGATAGCCGTTGGGCTCGGGCGGGAAACGGGTGTGAACCCTCCTCCCCTCACAGCGGCCGCCGGGGACGACTTCCTCATCAATAATATCATGTATAAAATTCCCCGCAAAAGCGGTGGTTTTGGATTCATCCATGCTTGAGCTCATCCTTTCGCAAAAAGCATTTATATTTCATTTTATGCTAAGTTCTCTTATATTCTATTACTTAGATTATAACCAAAATCTTGTAGTCTTTTCAGAACCCGCTCTTTTCCCAAAAGTCGCATTATACCACAAAGGTCGGGGGTGTTGCGCCTGCCGGTCACCGCGATGCGGATAATCGTGCTTACATCCCCCGCGTGCCCCTTATACCCCTCCGGATTTTTCTTGTACTCCTTGACCTCGGGACAGAACCCCACCTGCGGACAGATAGCTTTGATTGTCTCAAACCATTGCTGCTTATCCTGCTCCGCATCATAAACCAAAGTGTACTTATCCAGAATCTCCGCTCCATCCCGCGGGTTTATATTCTCGGGTAATTCATCGGTTATGGCATAGGTCTCATCAAAGAAATAGGCGGTATAATCGGGGGTGTCGCTCCACTTGGCGATATCCTTCCTGGGCTTGGGCCCCCCGCGGTCCACCGAGAAAATCCCCTTTGTATATTCATAATCCCTGTTCATCAAGGTGTAAAATTCAGGGGAATATTCCTTTGCCCATTCAAGCACGGCTTGTGTAACCTGCTCTGCATCCATACCCGAAATAACCGTTTTACTCACATCATTCAGCTTATCAATGTCAAATAGCGCGCCCGAAACGCTCATTTTTTTCAGATTAAACGGAAATTCACTGCGCGGAGACTTTGGGCTCCGCCTTCTCCAGTCCTCAAAATCGCTGCTTGCAATAGTCATCAGATATTCCATCACGCTGTCGGCCGGATAACCCTGCTCGGCATAGTAGTGAACCGCGGCTTCGGGATCCTTGCGCTTTGACAGCTTGCGCTTCCCGCCCCCGTCATCCTTCATAATCGGGCTGACATGGGCATATTTCGGCGGCCTGAAGCCCAGCGTTTTAAATAACTGAATGTGCTTGGGAACGGATGAAATCCACTCATCACCCCGTATTACATGGGTGGTGCGCATTAAATGGTCGTCGATCGCATGGGCAAAATGATAGGTGGGTATACCGTCGGATTTAAGCAGAACCAGATCCTCATCATTTTCCGGCATCTCGATCTTGCCCTTTATTAAATCATCAAAAACAATACGGTTTTGCTCGCTCCCCTGTGAGCGCAGCCGCACCACATAACTCTCTCCTTGATTGATACACTCGCTTGCCTGCTGGGGTGTCAGCCGGCGGCAGAGTGCAAATTCGCCGTAATATCCGGTGCGCACCTTTTGCCGTTCTTGTTCGCTTCGGGCCGTCTGCCGCCCTTCCTCGCTGCAAAAGCAGGGATATGCAAGCCCCTGCGCCACAAGGGATTTGGCATAAACATGGTATATCTCGGCCCGCTCACTCTGGCGATAGGGGCCGTAATCTCCGACAATCTCGTCAGGGGCTACAAATCCCTCTTCGGGACGGATCCCATAGGCGTTCAGCCCCCGCAGAATATCCTCCGCTCCGCCCTCTACCTCCCGCTTTTTATCGGTATCCTCCAGCCTGAAATAGAATACCCCCTGGGTGGCTCTTGCGGTGATTTTATTTATCATGGCGGTGAAAAGCACCCCCAGATGCAAATATCCGGTGGGGCTGGGGGCAATACGGGTTATCCGCCCCCCTTCCTTGGCTTGTCGCGGGGGATAGATATTTTCAAAATGCTCCGGTGTCAGCCCGACATCGGGAAACATTAATTCGGCAAGTCCTTCATACGATGGCATGGAATCCCTCCTGCTTAAATAAAAAAGGTAATTTCTACTTTACCGTTTTCGGTTGAAATTGTCAACATAACTTGTTATTATGATAGGAACACAATCGATTTTTTAGATTCGAGAGGACGAGTAAATTTTGAAATTAGGTATCGTAGGACTTCCCAATGTGGGAAAATCAACCCTTTTCAACGCAATCACCAATGCAGGCGCCCAGAGTGCCAACTATCCTTTTTGCACCATTGACCCTAATGTCGGGGTGGTCAGCGTTCCGGACGAACGGTTGGACAGGCTGACCCGGATGTATTCCCCCGTGAAAACCACCCATGCCGTCATAGAGTTTTTGGATATCGCAGGGCTTGTGAAAGGGGCAAGCAAGGGTGAGGGGCTGGGGAACAAATTTCTTGCCAACATCCGTGAGGTGGATGCCATTGTTCATGTGGTGCGCTGTTTTGAGGATAATGACATCATACATGTAGAGGGGAGTATCGACCCGCTGCGTGATATTGAAACCATCAATCTTGAATTAATTTTTTCGGATATGGAGATGCTGGAACGGAGAATAGACAAAACCTTCAAGATGCTAAAAGGTGATAAATTCCTTCAAACCGAATATGATTTTTTAAAGCGGGTTTATGCCGCGCTGGAACAGGGCAAGCCTGCCCGCTCGGTGGAATGCACGCCGGAGGAGGAAATCATACTCGCCTCGGTAGCCCTGCTGACAAAAAAGCCGGTGATATATGCCGCAAATTTGAGTGAAGACGATTTCATGGGGAAACTGAATAATAATCCTCATTATCTGAAGGTGGAACAGCTTGCCGCCCCCGAAAAGGCAGAGGTGCTGCCCATTTGCGCCCAGCTTGAAGCCGATATGGCAGATATGCAGGACGACGAGAAAGAGCTGTTTTTATCCGAGCTGGGGCTGGAAAGCGCCGGGCTTGACCGATTGATACAGGCAAGCTATCGATTATTAGGGCTGATATCCTTTCTTACGGCCGGCCCCCCCGAGGTCAGGGCATGGACAATAACCCAAGGCACCAAAGCGCCTCAGGCGGCGGGTAAAATCCACACCGATTTTGAGCGCGGATTTATTCGGGCCGAGGTAATAGCCTTTGATGACCTGATGGAAACCGGCTCCATGACGGCAGCCAAGGAAAAGGGATTGGTTCGTTCCGAGGGCAAGGAGTACATTATGAAGGACGGAGATGTTGTCCTTTTCAGATTTAATGTTTAGAATAGTTTACTATTCGTATTATTAGTCGTGATTATACCATGTGTTGGTCATATGCCGCCCTGCTGCCCCCGATAAACTTGGGGCGGGTTCGGGCACATATTACCGCCGCTTGTCCGATTTTATCCACCGATATACGCACCGGAACGGCGACCGCTTTCAGGTGCATCCCGATAAGGGTGCCTCCAATATCAATTCCGGCATCCGCCTTTATATATTCCACCGCCACCGGATTATCGAATGCTTTATATGCCGCGGTGGAAAATGCCCCTCCTGCGCAGGGCTGGGGAACCACATTTACCTGCTCCGAGCGGCAGCTCCCGGCGGCTTTTTCCTCGATAATAAGGGCGCGGTTAAGATGCTCACAGCACTGGGCCGCCAAAAATATGCCGTTTTTATTCAACAGGGGATAAATGCCGGCCATTATGGCTGCGGCAATCTCCTGGTTCCCGCCCGAACCGATTTTCTGCCCCGCCACCTCACTTGTGGAACAGCCAACAACCATGATCTGCCCCGCCTTCAGCCCGGCGGCCTCAATCAGCTCTGCCACCGCCTTTCGGGACTGTTCTTCAATTAATTTATAATCTGTCATTTAATATCCATCTCCTTTACGGGTACTCTCACAGTGACAACATAGAAATCAAATAACAGATATGTGTTATTTGGTTTTTTATATATTTTGGAAAATGTGCTTATAGTTAACCTCTGATACTGATCTCAAGTAAAAATCATACTGTAAACCCTCACACCCTCTCAAAATATGTATCCGGCTTTTGGGGATTAAAGGGCTCGTTCGCCCAAATAAAGGTTATCAAATCGGTATCGCCTAGGTTTTCAATGTTGTGGGTATACCCCGGTGGGATGTCAACCACTTCTGTTTTGTCTCCATCCACAAAATATTCTATGACCTCATCACTGTTAACCTTGCGGAAACGAATAACTCCTTTTCCGGCTACGACAACAAACTTTTCATTTTTTGTATGATGCCAATGATTGCCCTTTGTAATGCCCGGCTTTGATATATTCACCGAAAACTGCCCCCTATCGGGGGTGCGAATGATTTCGGTAAAACTGCCCCGCTCATCTGTATTCGTCTTTAGGGGATAACTGAATTTGTCTTTGGGGAGATAGGATAAATACGTTGAATACAGCTTTTTTGTGAACTCCTCCGCCATGTTTGGTATGCAAAGTTCATCACGGCTGGATTTGAAGGAGTAAATTAAATCGACAATCTC
>JAQWBK010000093.1:0-2741 GCA_028706415.1 Oscillospiraceae bacterium
CTGATTGATGTCCCACCCTCAAGGGTTAAAGATTTTGAGGGTTCAACACTTTGTATGACTACCACCTTGTATGTGATGTTATATGTAACGGTATCGCCTTTATGCTTAAAGGTGTATGTGTTATTTCCAACCGCTAAATCAAAATCAAGGGAGAAAAAGCCGTGAGCGGTCAGGGTAACAGGGTTATTATTCATGGTCAGCGGGAAGTTGGGATCGGCACTCCCGCGTATGCTGATTTTTGACTCATAGGTGGTGTGATTTGTCTTTGTGGGGGTGTTGAAAACAAGCTTTCGGCTGATATATTCCTCATTCAGTGAACCTTTGAAAGCGTTAAGCATTGCAAGGGTGCTGCCGGTGGTATCCTTAATCAGGCTGGATAAGGATGTGAATGAGCTGCCCTGCCACCAATCCGATTTTTTGCAGGCTAAAACTTGTTGGGCAAGCTGGTCCGGAGATTTCCAGCCCTGGGCGGTTCCACAAACCAGGGATGAATCGTGGGCGGTATAAAGCGGCCTTTTGATCTCCTCGCATAACTCCGACCACCAGCCGATTACCTTGTCGAAGGGTACGCTGCTGTTTAGGGTGGAATAACCGTTTTTCACCATAACAAAATCAAACAGTCCGTCCTTCACCCATGTGCGGGTGTCGGCAAAACCGTCTGTATATTGGGCATAAGCCGCTTTGGTAGCCGAACCAAGCTCGTTTTCTGCCCCGTTAGCCCACACACTATCGGCAAGCAGACCGACATACAGGTTTTTGTTTTGAGCTTTAATTGTCTGAACCGCACCCTTTACCGTTGCCGTTACGCTGTCCCTCTTAAAGCGGTCGAACCCGCCGCCCGGCATAACCTGCATATATTCGGCATAGCTGCCGCCCTTCCCCTTGGCATAACCGGGGTTGTCCAGCATCCAGCCGTCAAAAGAATACCGCTCGGCAGCCTCTCTTGTCATTTTGAGGATTGCAGCGGCTCCGTCGGGGGTGGAGGGGTCGGCTAGGTCATGGGTGTTAACCCTAAAATCAATAACTCCATAGGTGAACATGCCCCGCTCCCTTGCTTGCTGATTAATATATTCGGGCGGGTCAAAATCTGTGCCATTTGTGTTTTCAATGGAAATGGAGCCGGCGCCGCTCTGGGATATGTAAAAGGTATTCCCGTTTGTCGCAATCGGCACAATTACTGTGTTGAAGCCCCATTCTGATAGCTTTGCAAGCGCGGCATCTATCTGCTCCCTGACAGCTTGCCCGCCCTCGTTTCCGTCTATATAATAATCGGTTCCGGCCTTAACCCATGCCCCCTTCATCTGGTCGGGGCGAGCGAAAAAGATATCCTCATAGGGCAATTTGTCCGTGGTGGGCAGGGTGGAATTTTCGGTGGTTTCGGGCTGGGTTGCAGAGGTTTCTGATGTGGTGGCAGATGTGGCAAACGAATCGGACATAAAGGATGTCACGGTTGCAAGCACGCCGTTATTAATGGTCAGAAGGGAAGCTATCGCCAAAAAAGACACCGATACGGCGATAATCGACATTGTAACCAAGCCGGGGCTTGTTTTTTTGTGATTTCGATTTCCCATTGGATTATCCTTTCACTTTAAATATCCTACTTATGCTGATCAGGTACTCTATAATACTTCCAAAAGGTTTTCGATTTCTCTCACCCCGACAGCTTTTATCCAATCACTGCTTTCTTTAATTGCCGAGGGGTTGAAAAAACTATAACTAAAAAACATTACCCCGCCGCATTCCGATTTCGATCGGACGAGTAACAGTTGCTCCTTCATAATGTCATCATGGTCCGCCCATTCGGTTATGCCGGCTGGTGAACCTGCGCATGTGTCTTTTGTAATGCCGATTTTATACAGAGCCAAGCCAATATACAGCTTTACCGACGAATTCCGCTCTATTGCCATCCAACCATTCAGATTTGCAACAAATGGGCTTGATTTGTTTAATAAGCCGTAATAGATTTGGGGACATACATAGTCAATATATTTCGCCTGCTTCATCCATAACTCAATATCAGCATATAATTTGCTGTAATTTTTGCTTTGATTTGCCCCCGGACTAATGCCGAAAACGCAGCCTTCCCGGGTGTGCACCTTTGAATACACCGCCGATATAAGCTTGCTTACCTGAAGCCGTCTCCAGCCGTCGATTTTAAGAGAGCCCCCATCCTTTTTATACTTTTCATATTGTGCTACCTCAAAAGCTGCGGCTTTATCTACAGGCACAGCCGTAGGGTCATTAGGATAAAAATAATCGTCAAACTGAACCCCGTCAACATCATAGTTCTTGACAATCTCCCCAACCCCGTCAATAATCAGATTTTGGGCAGTGGTGGAGGCGGGATTATAATAATAGCTGCTTCCGGATTTGAAGTAATCTTTACCTACGGCATAGTTTAGATTCTCGCCGATTCTATAGGGGTTCACCCAAGCATGAAGCTCCAGCCCGCGGCTATGAGCCGCCTGTACCGCATATTCCAAGGGATCAAACCCGGCCTTAATAAGCGGCTCTACAGCCGCCGCTGCCTTAAATTTAGTTAATTTATAATACGCATTGCTGTGAGAGCGAACATGGAATATAACCGCGTTTAGTCCGTATGCTTTTGAGTCTATCATTATTTGGTCAATTTGTTTTTTTGCCTGGGCAATGGTTTTACCATTAAGCATCCCGCTAAGCTCGATATATGAAACCCATACGCCGAGGAACTCTTTATCGGTATTCGGCTTTTGGTGGGTGGT
>JAQWBK010000093.1:2841-5761 GCA_028706415.1 Oscillospiraceae bacterium
GGGTGGTAGAAGAACCCGCCGAGGTAGCTGTGCCCGACTCGGTTGTGCTAAAGGTTTCCGCCCATACATCCGATATTGACTGGGACCATGGGGATACACTGCCTGTGGTGGTACCGGCAGTGGTTGTCGGCTCATCATTTGTTAAAAGCCAATGCGAACGAGGCAGGCATGAGGTCATTAAAAGGGATATAATAAATAATATAAATATCGTTTTAATGTGTCGTATCATCTGGCACCTCTCGGCAAAGTAAGGGGATTATAATACTATAAGTAATATATTATAGCTTTTTTCGGTATAGGTCAACATAAAATGACTAACTTGATAGAATTACCACAATGTTTTTATAATCAAACATATCAATCCCCGAGCAATATATACTATATCTATGCAGGCAGGTATTCAATAATTCAAGTTTTAATAATATCCGGCCAGCAAAAGTCATCACAAAAATCAAACAGCCAAACTCGTGGGACATAAGACTTTTTCTGATACTAATCCCTGATTAAAAACATCCTCGCAAATTATAGAACGTTTTTAATCAGGGATTAGTATGATATTATGCGGATAAAGCCAAGCCTTGTCGGGCTGCCACGGGTTCAGCATTCCCGAGAGGACTTGCAGGGCAGCACAGCTTGGTTTTTACTGTTATTCTAATCAGGGATTAGTATAAAGCGCACATTATTATGTTTTTCAGAGATAATCACACACGATGGGGGGTATAAAGGTTTTTATTTTATGAAATGCAGTATCCCCGCCTGGACAAACAAAGACACAAAAACCACCGAGATGTCGATGATAACCCCTGCTATCATCGGCTTTATACCAACCCCGACCACTTCTTTAAGACTGGTTTTCAGACCGATTGCCGCCAATGCCATTGACAAAAAGAATTTTGATAGGAAGGATAATCCTGACACGACATTATCCGGCACAAATCCCGTGCTACGAATGCCGACTACAGCGAGGAACCCAAGAATAAACCAAGGGAATATTTTGCGTATACTTACCTTGGCAGCGTTTTGCAAAGGGGTTTCTTTTTTTGCGTATATCCACGAAAAGACAAGCACGATCGGCACGATAAAAAGTGTTCTTGTAAGCTTAACGATTGTCGCAAGCACGCCTGCAGCATCAGAAAATGCATATCCAGCTGCGACAACCGATGAAGTGTCGTTAACCGCAGTACCAATCCAAAGCCCGTATCCGTCATCTCCAAGACCCAAGAGCCGACCTATCCAGGGGAAGGCGATTACGGTAATAATGTCAAAAATAAAAGTAGCAGATATGGCGTAAGCGATATCTCGGTTCTTTGCCCGAATGGTAGGCCCCACCGTGGCAACAGCGGTTCCTCCGCAAATCGCCGTGCTTACCGAAAGAAGGCTGGCCAGCTTCCAGTTAATTTTGAAAACCTTCTTACATATGTATCCCACCCCAAAAGCGGTCGTAAGGGTGAATGCCATGAGTATCAGGGCATACTTACCGGCTTTAATTACTTGTGAAAAGCTCAGTGTTATTCCGGCAATGATAATTCCCGCGCGTAGAATTTTTTTGGAAGTCCAGCCAATCCCCGAATCAAAAACATTATATCGGGAAATCAGCGGATTAAGCAGCATTCCCAAAATCAGCGCTATTAGTGTTCCTCCCAGAATACCGGCAGGGAGAACCAAACTGGTCATATAGGCTACCATGGAGATTCCTGCTGAAATCATAATACCCGGAAGGTACTTTTTAACATTACTCATTTCAGTAATATTCCTTTCGATTACCTTGAATTTCTTATCCGGTATTGATTTTACCACAGTTTATTGATAAAATAAAATTATTTATACTAATGATTGTATTATTTGAACTTATGACAGGAGGGAAAATATGCTTGATTTTAGACATGAAACATTTCTTGCCCTATGCTCATGCAACAGCTTCACAAAAGCGGCCGAGCTTTTGCACATTACTCAACCCGCCGTGTCCCAGCATATTAAATATCTCGAGGAATATTACGGATGTAAGCTTTTCGATACAACCAACAGGAAAATAAGACTTACCCATCAAGGAGAGCTCTTAAAAGAGTTTGCAATGACTGTTTTTTCGGATTCAAAGCATTTTAAAGAAAACATCAGTTCAATCAAAACCGACACAATGCAGTTTTCTTTTGGTGCTACCTTGTCTATTGGTGAATATGTTATGCCGGAAATCCTCTCGAGCTTACTTATAAAGTATCCGGAAATGAAAATCCATATGTCGGTTGCGAATACCCAGGTGCTTCTTGAACGGCTAAACAGCGGCGGGCTGGACTTTATTGTTGTGGAAGGGCTGTTTGATAAATCAGAATACGATTCCACTCTTTTCAGCTCCGAAAGGTTTATTCCCGTATGCTCCCCGAATTCAGAGTTTGCAAAGAAGGAGGTGGATTTTAAAGAGATTACAACCAGTCGCCTGATTTTACGGGAACGAGGGTCGGGCACACGAGAAATATTTGAAAACATATTGCAAAAAAACAATTATACCCTCCACGCATTTAAAAGCATGATTGAAATCGGTAATATGGCTGCCATAAAGAAGATGGTTTCGAATGGGTTAGGCATAACATTTCTGTATGAGGTGGCGGTAAAACACGAGATAGAAAACGGTAGCCTCTCACTTATTAATATCCCCGACTTTTCCGAACAGCGAGAATTTAATTTTGTTATGCTAAAGAATAGCTTTTTTCGCGAGAGGTATATGCAAGTTTATGAGCTCCTCAAACAGACATTTGGCGGTTCATAATTGCGGTCGGTACCGCTGGGCAAAACATAGATTAATACTAATATCCGACTAAAATACTGATAAGGTTTCCGAGGATTTTTTGTGTCGGGCAATGCAGACGACGCAGGCGGGCTGGTGCCCGCCTGCGTCGTCTGCCTTAACATACAAAAAACATCCTCG
>JAQWBK010000094.1 GCA_028706415.1 Oscillospiraceae bacterium
AGGCAATAGCAAACGAATGTCCCCCGCCCCCTGCGGTTGCATCCAGATATATACCGTCTTGTTTTATATTTAATGCGTTAATAGTTTCATTCAGCAGTACCGGTATATGATAAATCGGGTTTTCCGAACCATCGGAGCACTTTCGCTCTTTCATGCCGTACTCACCCCTCCATATAAATCAGAGACTTATATTATGCTCATATTAAAATCCCAACTCGATAAATTCATTCTCAACCTCTTCCGGAGTCATGCGACCGCTTTCCTCCTGGTAGCCGTCCGGACTCCAGATTTCAGCCCGATTGCCCGCTCCAATAACCAATGCTTCCTTTTCTAAGGCGGCATATGCAAGAAGGTGACGGGGCAGCAGAATACGCCCCTGAGAATCCACCTGAACATCGGCTGCGTTTGAGGAAAGATATCTCTGGAGCTTTCGTGCCTTGGTAAAAGGCATATCGGCAAGCCCCTGCTGAAGCTTGTCCCACTCCTCCATCGAATACAGGCAGACACAATGATCCATAACAGCCGCGGCGATAAAACTGTCGCCCAGCTTTTCGCGAAGTTTGGCAGGCACAAAAATTCGCCCCTTCGCATCTATGTTATGTTGGTATCGCCCGTAAAGCATGGTCTACCTCGTTTTCTTTTCCGTTAATTCATATACTGTTGAAAACTGTGTTGAAAGTGTTGAAAATCACCACTTACCACCACCCGGCACTACTTTTCACCACTTTTGAGTACATTATATATTGTTTGCAGTAAAAAATCAAGTACTGTTATCATTTTATTGCACAAGTTTTCTCGAGTAAATATATGCATTATTGCTTTAATTTTCCATCAATATTTAAAAAAGCCGAATTCTCGAATGAATTCGGCAAAAAAGTCATTTTTAATTTAGTTTTACGATATCGTACTATTTAATACTGTAAACATATATATTATACTAATTTCAATAAGAAACATTCCGGCTAACAGAGCCACGACAACCGGGCAGAATGGCTGTCACGGATCTGTTGGTATGTTTCTAATCGAAATTAGTATTAAAAGTTGAAATTTCTATTTGTGTGTGCTAATATTGAGTGACATTTGTTTATATATATTAATGATATTATATTACCGACTATTCCCGAAATAGCTTTTGGAGGCTAAACTGAATGAACGAGAAAATAATACTCAGCGCCGACAGCACCTGTGATCTTGGGGAGGAGCTGAAAGAAAGATACTCCGTTAATTGCTCCCCATTGCATGTTATTCTTGGAGATGATTCATACTTGGATGGTGTGGATCTAACCGCCGACCGCATTTATGAGATTTACAGTGAAAAGAAGATACTCCCTAAAACCGCTGCAATCAATGTAGCCGAGTATTACGACTATTTCCGCAAGTGGACAGAACAGGGATATGAGATAGTACATATTACCATCGGACACGGTCTCTCGGCATGTAATAGCAACTGCCAAATAGCCGCCAAGGAACTGCCCGGCGTCTATGTTATCGATAGCTGCAACCTTTCAACGGGTTCGGGACATCTGGTCATCCAAGCAGCCGAGCGTATTGCTGCCGGAATGCCTGCCCAGCAGATTGCAGATGAAGTACAGGCTATGACTGGATTTGTCCAAGCCAGCTTTGTTTTAGATACTCTTGAATTTTTATATAAAGGCGGACGCTGCTCCGCCCTGCAGATGCTGGGTGCCAACATGTTGCAACTAAAACCATGTATCGAAGTAAATAACAATGACGGCACCATGGGGGTAGGGAAAAAATATCGCGGCTCGCTTGATAAAGCGCTTGTTCAATATGTGCACGACCAGTTATCCGACCGCAATGATATAAGAAATGATAGGATTTTCTTAACACATGCGGGGATTTCGGAGCAGCGCATTGAGCTTGTACGAAGCGAAATAGTGAAGTTAAAAGCGTTTAAGGAAATTCTTGTTACAAGAGCCGGCTGTACCATCTCATCCCATTGCGGGCCGAATACACTGGGTATTCTTTTTATGACAAATAACCCATAAGCATTTTAACGGAGGTCTTTTAATGAATAAAGCCCCAAAAAGCAATCTGAATGGTAAAAGACGCAAGCCCCGTGGAAGAAAGCCTCACAGCAAGACTGCACGAGGGCTGGTTATTGCCTCTATTTCGCTTTTAAGTGTATTATCCGTACTAATGATTGGTGTTGGTGTTTATTTCTGGCGCCTCTATTCTCTTATGGGGCACAATCAAGGTGTAACCGGCGATTTCATCGACTCGCTCGTGCCGGATGAAATGAATAAAGACTACAAGGATATTAGCGATTATACCGTCATTGAAGAAGGGGCATCCAGCGTTGCCGAAATACCTGTCAGAACAAATACGAAAAATGTTCAGAATTTTCTTTTGATAGGTATCGATACCCGTAAATCTAATTCTTTCATAGGCCTTTCGGATGCGGTCATAATCTTGACCATCGATACCGGCAGAAAAGAGATTAAGCTTACTTCCATCCTCCGCGACACCCTGGTGTCACTGCCCGGGCGGGACCGCAACGGGGACGGCAAGGATGATTATTCAAAGTTTAACGCTTCCTATTCCTTAGGAGGATTTAACCTTTTATCCAAAACAATAGAACAGAATTTCCGTTTAAAAATCGATAAATATATCACCATGAATTTTGCCGCCTTCCAAGAAGTGGTCAATTACATGGGAGGGGTTGACATAAAGCTGACCCAAGCCGAGGCAAAATGGATCAAGGTCGGAAGTGCCGCAGATACCTATCACCTAAACGGCAAGAAAGCCTTGTCTTATGCTCGTATCAGAAAGCTGGACAGCGATTTCGGGCGGACCAACCGGCAACGAAAAACCTTAACCGCCATGTTTAACAAAGCAAAAACCATGAGTATCGGCAACCTTAACGGAATTTTGAATAAAATGCTTCCCCGGGTGGACACCAACATGACGGCCAATGAATTCACCGTTTTTATATTTAATTCGATGACATATTTCGGTTATAAAATGGACAAGACTTTCTATCTCCCCCAAAGCGGCGAATACAGAAACGCACCCGAGTATGGATTGGGTTCGGTGTTATTGCTTAAGGACCCTGCCCAAGCGGTGACCGACCTGCATAAATTTATTTATAACTGATGTATGGGCATACAATGTCTATCAGCTGCCAAGCAAGCAAATCAGACAAAGCATAATACCCGAGAATTTACCCACTTTCCACCGTGTTTTCAACAGTCAGTTAAATGACTGCGACAAAATCTGACAATTATCCGGATTGTATAACACAATACCGCTATCTTCAACATTGGTTTTAGATAAAAAAATTGTATTCTTATGCCTTCATCTGACGAGGGAGTTTGCTCGGCAGAGCCGTAACGAAGGCAGAGAAGGCTATTTTTTTATTGTCTCACCTATTGGTTTAAAACCTTAACATCTTTCCGGTTTTTTTGCACCGGGCTTGGTTCTCCTCCTTGCATGACGCCAGCCCGCTCTCCTCCTCCGCCTTGCATGACGAAATACATCCTCGCAAATTTTGTCTCACCTTTTACTTGAGAACAATATTAGAGGTGACCTTAAGCCATTGAAACAGTAAAGCAGCAGCCTACTCGGAAATTGATATGGACAAACATCCATATTATATGTATAATATCAAAATGAGTATAATCTAAGGAAATACAGAGAGGAAGTTCATCATGCGTCTACGCAATTTACCTCATAATTTAAAAGTCATAGCCTGTTTTGCGGTATGTATAGCCCTGATTTCGGGTAGCTTGATGCTTACCGGTTGTTCCACTCCGAAAAACGCAATTGTTTTCAGCGATGGAACCAAGGTATCCACCGGAGAGTATCTGGCTTATCTGGCCAACTCATACCAAACAACCTTTTACTATAACGGTCTCACCTACTATGCTCAGCAGGGTGTCGACCCTTGGACTCAGAAACTGTCCTATGGTGAGGGGGACGAGGCAAAAGAGCTTTCGGTTGAAGAATATATCGTTAAGCAGACTGAAGACTATATTGTCCGGCATAAAGCAATATCGGACAAGATGAGTGAATTTGGAATTAAAATATCCGAAAAAGACCAAAAAGCTTATGATGAATATATGGCCACGGTTGCAGAGGATTCATTCCTTCCACTCGGCTTCAGCAAAAGTAATTTCGGAAAAATGTATGAAAAGACCAACTTCTACGAGCCCAGCCTTTTCATGGGGTTATATGACAAGGGCGGAAAACGCGCCATGAGTGAAAAAGATATTAAAGATTATTACAAGAAAAATATTTTCACCTTTAAAATCATTGAAATCCCGCTGACCGACGATGCCGGTTCCGACCTAGACGCCAAGGGTGTTAAAGAGGTTAAAGATAAACTTAAGGGGTATCTTGATTTATATGAATCTAATAAGGATTTCGATAAAGTTATAGAAAAATACAATGCCGACACTCAGGCTCCGGAAGAACCCCCTGCCTCCCCTCCCGTAACCACCGACCCGGCTGCAACCACCACCACAGCAGCACCTACTACTACTACGACAACAACAACCACTACAACCACAACCACGACTACGACTACAGCCCCGACAACCGCCAAATCTGAAGGAACAAACGACGATTCGGGGGAACAAGCTGAAGAACCCACCGATTCAAATCTCAATATCATAGATGCAAACCATGATGATGAGAATATTGTTAAAGCAGTAAAATCCGTCAAGGTTGGGCAGGCAAAGGTTGTCGAATACAAGAAAAACGGTACCGACAATACCGCCGCATTAATTCTGCATATCAACCCTGAAGAGACCGAGTATGACTTCGATAGTAGCCGAGAGCGGATTTTACAGGGTGCAAAATACAAGGAATTTGATGAAGAAATTAAGGCTTATATAAAAACATTAAAATATGATGTCAATAAATCTGTATTGAAAAAATGCACCCCTAAGCAGCTTGAGCTGGACCAAGCAAAAGCTGCAGCCTGATAACAATGTCATAAGAAGTTCCATCTATTTCAACCTGCAGCCCTATTTAGAACATTAATTAACCGCCCGTTTTCGGATTATTTCGATAAACGGGCGGCTTTATTTTGTTATATCTTGTTGCCCCGCAGTAATTGACCTTGAATATATTTTACTGTATAATAACATAAGTACAAAATTTGCATAAGGATGTGGAAGTGTGAAATCCTTGGATAAAAGCTGGTTTAGCCTGTTTATTGAATATACTTTATCCTTGCTTATGCTGGTCGCCCTTGTTCTTACAATATCCCTTCCGTGGAGCATACCGGCGGTAACCTTGCATAATCCGGGTGAATCTGATTTCTGGTTTGAAAAATATTTCGTCGTGTTGGCAATATCGGGAATCATGGCCCTTTTAATTTTGTGGCAGGCTCGTGCAATCCTTCGTATTGTTAATAAGGGTAATCCCTTTGTCAAAGAAATGGTTAAAAGGCTTCGCATTATCGGTATCCAAAGCCTGGTTCTGGCCGCCTTTTATTTTGTTTCGGTTTTTTTGGTAACCAAATTCTTTATGATCTTGGTATTTGTCACCTTTTCCATAGTGGGTATGATTCTGTTTGTATTTGCACGAATTTTCGAGCAGGCTATCGCTTATAAAGAGGAAAATGATATGACAATATGACCGTTTTTGCCGGCTGTCCGATTTGTGTAATTAATACTGATTTCTCATTAAAACCTTACCAATAAATCCGCACAAAACCATATATCAAAGCTTTTTGGTTGATTTATTGGAGGTTTTATAATCGGAATTAGTATAAG
>JAQWBK010000095.1 GCA_028706415.1 Oscillospiraceae bacterium
GCGGGGGGGGAGCAGCAGATGCTTTCCATAGGCCGCGCACTTATGTCCAGACCAAAAATGCTCCTTTTGGATGAGCCGTCAATGGGGTTATCCCCCATTCTGGTTCAGGAAATATTCGGCTGCATTAAGGAAGTAAACCAGAGCGGAACCACCGTTCTTTTGGTTGAACAGAATGCAAGGATGGCGTTATCTATTTCAAATCGTGCCTATGTGCTTGAAACCGGAAAGGTTATTCTTGAAGGCAACGCCTCAGACCTTCTGGATAATGAACAGGTTCGCTGCGCATATCTGGGCGCATAATATTATAGGTCACCTCTAAAAACCCCTAATTAAAATTATCCTGTCTTTGCTGTTTGTTTTTCGTCTGTCTGCGTTATCCTCCTTGCCGGGCGCCAGCCCGCCTGCGTCTTCCTTTTAATAATAAAAAAACCTTCAAAAAAGCGAAAGCGATTTTGAAGGTTTTTTATTATTATTATACTTAAAAGGAAAACGATATTTCTATGCTCCTCGGGCGGGGCTGTCAAACTGGCTGTTATAGAGGTTGGCATAAAATCCGTTATTGGCCATAAGCTCATCATGCGTGCCCTGCTCCACAATATCCCCCTGATCCATACAAAGTATGAGGTCGGCATTGCGGATGGTGGACAAGCGGTGGGCTATGATAAAGGAGGTTCTTCCCTCCATTAGATGCTCCATTGCCTTCTGGATTAATATCTCTGTGCGGGTGTCAACCGAGCTTGTAGCCTCGTCAAGTATCAAAACCGTCGGGTCCTTAAGAATGGCGCGGGCAATGGTCAATAGCTGCTTTTGCCCCTGTGACACATTGCTCGCCTCTTCGTTGAGCACCATATCATATCCGTCGGGCAGGGTTCTCACAAAGTGGTCGGTCTGTGCCGCCTTGGCAGCCGCGACAACCTCCTCATCGGTAGCATCCAGTCTGCCGTAACGGATATTATCCTTTATTGTTCCGTTATACAGCCATGTATCCTGCAATACCATCCCAAACAAGGAGCGCAGCTCATCCCGTGAGAAATCCCGAATATCATAGCCGTCAACAAGTATGGCCCCTTCATCCACATCATAAAACCGCATGAGCAGCTTGACAATGGTTGTCTTGCCCGCCCCGGTGGGCCCCACTATTGCAACCTTTTGACCGGGGGCAATATTTGCCGAAAAGTCGTTTATTACCGTCTTGTCCGGGTTATATCCGAAATGAACATGGGCGAATTGCACGCTTCCCTTGACATGAATAAGAGAATCGGTGTCGGGCGTGGTGTCGTCGGTATTTATATGCACCAGCGGGTTTTCGGGGATTTGCTCCTCCTCTGACATGAACTCAAAGACACGCTCGGAGGCGGCGGCGGTAGACTGCAGAACATTGGATATTTCGGCAAGCTGGGATATCGGCTGGTTAAACTGGCGCACATACTGAATAAACGCCTGAATATCACCAATTTTCAGATTGCCCTTTATTGCAAGATATCCCCCCAGAATACACACCGCAACATATCCCAGATTGGAAACAAAGTTCATAACAGGCCGGATAAGGCCGGATAAAAACTGTGATTTCCATGACGATTCGTATAGCTTGTCATTAAGCTTATCAAATGTTTCAACCGATGCTTTTTCACCGTTATATGCCTTCATGACCATATGACCGCCGTACATTTCCTCAACATGGCCGTTGATATGCCCAAGATATTCCTGTTGGGTCGCAAAATGCTTCTGGGAGTGCTTTATCAAGCCCAAGATCATAAACAGAGAAAGCGGAATGCTGACAAGGGAAATAAGGGTCATCATCCAGCTGATGGAGAGCATCATCACCAGAATTCCGATGAACATGGTGATTGATGTGATTATTTGGGATACGCTTTGATTAAGTGTGTGGGATAATGTGTCGATATCATTGGTGACCCGAGATAGCACCTCGCCATGGCTGGTCTTATCAAAATAGCTCAGGGGAAGACGGTTAATTTTCTTTGCCACATCGGTTCTCAGATTATAGGTTATCTTCATTGAAACACCGGTCATTATCCACCCTTGAATATAGCCGAACAGGGCACTTACTATATAAAGCACCAGTAAGAATACCAGGATACCGCCAATTTTTGCAAAATCAATCCCCATGCCCGTTCCGGTTATCTTGTTCATAATACCGTCAAACAGAACATTGGTGGCCTGCCCCAATATTTTGGGGCCGATTATTGAAAACACCATCGAAACAACCGCAAAAATCACCACTACGGACAAAAGGAATTTATATCTTGCCAGATGGCTAGCAAGCTTTTTCATGGCGCCCTTAAAATCCTTGGGCTTTTCCCCCATACCCATATGGCCGCCCATAGGTCCGCCGTGCGAGCGGCGGGGAGGGGTCGCCGATTTATTTTCGCTCATTCCAATTCCTCCTTTGTCAGCTGGGATGAAGCAATCTCCCGGTATGTCAGGCAGCTTTTCAGCAGCTCTCGATGGGTCCCGACACCCACAAGCTTACCCTCGTCCAGCACGATAATCTGGTCGGCGTTCATAATGGTGCCGACCCGCTGAGCCACGATTAACACCGTGGATTTTACGGTATGCTCCTTTAATGCCTTTCTCAGAGCCGAGTCGGTTTTGAAGTCGAGAGCGGAAAAGCCGTCGTCGAATATATTGATCGGAGAATTTTTAACCAGTGCGCGGGCAATGGCAAGGCGTTGCTTTTGCCCCCCCGAAACATTTGACCCCCCCTGAGAGATGGGGCTGTTCATTCCGTCGGCAGAAGTTGAGATAAATTCGCCCGCCTGCGCAATTTCGGCAGCCAAAGCAATTTCCTCGCTTGTTGCCTCGCTTCGTCCGTATCGAAGGTTGGAGGCAATATCACCCGAAAAGAGGATGCCCTTCTGGGGAACAAATCCGATTAATTCGTGCAAATCATGCTGTGTATAATTTCGGATATCTATTCCGTCAATAAGAATAGCGCCCTCGGTTACATCATAAAATCTTGGAATAAGATTGACAAGGGTGGATTTCCCCGAGCCGGTTGACCCGATAAAGGCGGTTGTTTCCCCCGGCTGGGCTACAAAGCTGATATTATGCAGCACATAATCCTCGGCTCCCTCATACCGGAAGCAAACATTTTTAAATTCCACCCTGCCTTGGGGGTGCTCGGCTGGTGTTTGGGGGGATTCCGGATCGAGAATGGTGGGCTGGATATCAAGAACCTCCTGAATTCGCAGGGCCGACACGGCCGCCCGCGGCACCATAATAAACATAACCGCAATAATCAGGAAGGAAATAATAATCTGCATTGCGTATTGAGTGAAGGCGACCATATCCCCAATTTGAATGGTTGACGCTTCGATTTGATGGGCTCCGACCCAAACGATTAGCAGGCTTACGCCACTCATTATAAACGACATTACCGGCATCATTATCACCATGACGCGGTTGACATACAAATGAATACCGGTCAGCTCACGGTTTGCCTTGTCAAAGCGGTTTTCCTCAAAGCGCTGGGTGCCAAAGGCTCGGATAACCATCATGCCGCTTAAATGCTCCCGCGTTACCAGATTTAGTTTATCCACCATCTTTTGAACCAGCTTAAATTTCGGCATTGCAATCGCAAAAATTATTAACATAAGTGAAACCAGAACAATAAGGGCGGTGGCTATTATCCAGCTCATGGAGGGGCTTTTACTTACCGCCATAATGATACCCCCCACCCCCATAATCGGGGCATAGCATATCATGCGAATGCCCATAACCAGCAGCATTTGTACCTGGGTTATGTCATTGGTGGTACGGGTTATCAATGATGCGGTGGAAAAGCGGTCAAACTCAGCGTTCGAAAAGCTCTCAACCTTTGAGAACACCCCCCGCCGCATTCTTTTTGCGACATCGGCGGCAATACGGGAGGCGATAAGGCTGACAAGGATGATTGCCACCGCCCCCGCAAGGGTTAAAATCAGCATCCTTGCGCCGATAAGCAGGATGTACCTCATGCGAATACCCGAGGTGTCTACCCCCAGCTCATTATAATACTGCTTAACCATAACAATACTGACCTGACTAACCAGTGAAGAATCCAGCTTTTGGGCGGCATTTCTTGCACCTTCAAAGCTGGCATAAGGCATCTGGCTCAGCATGGGCTGAATTTCGTATAGGGGAGCCATATCAACCTCAGCCAGCCCTTGTTTGAAATCGGGGGATGAGGCCTGACTGCTTTGGGGGGCAGACTCCTTCATAAAATATAAAAGGGTCATGGCAGCCCTGCCAAAGGCCGTTCCCAAAGCATCGTCTTCCTTACCGTTTTCGAGTATATAGATATCTTCGGTTTTTACGGCGGGATATTTCCCCTCATATTTTTCCGATTGGCTTGAACCCGAGGGAATAAGGACATAACTCGAATCAACCCTCTGCTTCTCCTCTTTTGTCATAAAGGTGGTGATCAGCTTCATGGCATCCGCACCTATTGCTTTGGGGGCGGATTCCGAGATGCCACCCTGCTGAATGCCGACATTGACAATCTCCGACATGAGACTTGGCAGACTCAAATCACACATTGCCTGACCGAAAAGCAGGGCAAAGCAGATGATAAGCAATAGTGTATGTCGTTTTAAATAGTGAAACAGTTTTCTCACAGAAAAGAAGCTCCTTTGAAAACGGTAATCCGTTTAATATTTCATATTTGACACTAATTAGATAATTATGCCTCAATTTCATTTTTATCGCAACATAACAGGCCAACATTTTAAAAATAATTCATAGTTTATCTTTGAGGTGAATTATTTTAAATTTTTATTGTATACTGTTATATTGTAAGGTATTATGTTATAAAAAGCACAATGAATATTGTCGAATGACAGTTTGCTCGCATTAATGATTTTTACAATCATGGAGGTTACTGAAGTTGGAAACGGCACAAAACACCAAAGCTTATCTGCGCCGCCGACGAATTTTCGGGACGCTTTCTTTGTTTGCTGTGGTGACACTTTTTATCGGGCTTGCTTTTTTCCTTTATAGAATATTGCTCAATCAGATAAAAACACCCGAGGAATTTCGGGTATATATCGAATCCTACGGATGGAAGGGGCGCTTCGTATTTCTGGGGCTGCAATTTCTTCAGGTGGTGGTTGCCCTTATCCCGGGTGAAGTTCTGGAGGTGGGAGCCGGTTATGCCTTTGGTCCGGTGGAGGGTACTCTGCTGTGCATGGCAGGGGCGGCTGTCGCATCCTCCTTTATTTTTCTGCTTACAAAAAAATGGGGAATCAGGCTGGTAGAGATATTCGTAAGCCGTGAAAAGATTAATGAAATGCGCTTCATCAACAGTGAAAGAAAGCTAAAGCGCATTATCTTCATATTGTTTTTTATTCCCGGAACGCCAAAGGATCTTTTCACATATCTGATCGGCCTTACCAGAATTCGGCTGCATGAGTTCCTTGTAATATCCCTGCTTGCACGAATTCCGTCGGTGGTGTCCTCAACCATAGGGGGGCATATTATCAGCGCACAGAATTATTTTTCGGCGGCTATTTTGTTTGGAGTAACCGGCCTGGCAAGCCTTGGCGGTATGGCACTTTATTCCTGGGTGGTTCACTGCCGCAATAAAAATGCCGATCAAGTGGAGAATAAAGAATAACCAAACAACAAGGTGGCTTCAAGGCCGCCTTTGTCGTTTGGTTATTCTTCGTTTTTAATATTATGGGTTTTGGCGGATCTGTTTGTCGGTTATTGGGGATTCATGCCCGTCCTCTAGTTC
>JAQWBK010000096.1 GCA_028706415.1 Oscillospiraceae bacterium
TCAATGGTTTGAACCGGCAGATCCAGCCACAGATTTGTAACAATGGTACCAATGAAAACCCATGAGCCGAAATCGGGATTGATAAGAAGACCGTGCTCCCCAATACAGCCCAGTCCCGCCAAGGCGGCAGCCCGCACCTCGGGTATGGGGGAGTTGTCGATAAATGAGATAAAGATGTTTTCTTTAAATTCCTCCGAGAGGCTGCTGGCGGCCTGTGTGAGAAGATTGCCGGCGGAAATATGATAATCCGGCACCCGCGCATATCTTGAAAGGTTACCCGGCTGATCATTCAGCCGATAGGGAAACAGGGCGACTATTACGGTTTTTGGGGGGGAATCGGGGGGGAATGCCCCCTTCATCCGGTCGAGGGCACGGCAGGGGAGCAGTCGGTCGGAAACCAAATCATACCCGCAGTATCCGTGTAGGAGCAGTTGGTGATCGTCCAGAATCCGGTCGACGCTTCGGTGTTTATCGTCGGTCTGCATTTGTCCTCCCCCTTTTTCTGATAATAGTATAATTATACAGGGGTTATAAACCCTTGGCAACAAAAATTTGCCCCGGGGCTTGACAGGTATGAGGTGACCTGTATTTTATTATAGTATTAATCGCATTCTGCGTTTTGCCCAGTCTGTAGGTTTAAGGGGTTGGCGGTAAAGTTTTCAAAAGACTTTTGAGATTTCTTGTATTGGTTTATAAACCAGGCCGTAATAAGGTATAAAGAGGCGGCAAGCACTAAAACCAGGTCCAGCCTGCCCAGTGGAAACACTCTGATAAAATGATAATAGCCTGTAAGATCGGCCTTTAGGGATACCAAGGTCCATTCAAAAATGGCAACAGCCCGAGCTAATATCAATGTATAGCCCAAAACATAACCCAATATCGCAAAAAACGGTTTTCGATTCTCGGGTCGCCGATATAAAGACCACAGGAATTTGTCGGGTCGGTTAAAAAGTATATTGGATATATATTGCCGAAGATTATTTGCTTTTAATACGGCGGTTTGGTATTTAACAAAGGAATAGTACCCAGCCAGCGCACACAAACCCAGTACAATTAAGTTTGAAATGAACAGCGCCTCCCAGCCCAGGCTGAGACCTGCAATCAGAGGGTTGCCCTCCATGGATAAATCGGGGGTATTTATATATGTCAGGATTCCATCTGCGGCACAGAGAACCAAGTTAATCCCGCATATTATCAGCCATTTTATCATATTTATGACCATTCCTTTCGGGTAGTCCGCAAACTTTGTCTCACCTTTTACTTGAGAACAGTATTAGGTATTTTATCTTTTGCGGTTTATCTGAATGGCAATAACCGTTATATCGTCCTCATGCTCGGCCTGAATGCTGCGGGCACTTGTTGCGATATCCTCGGCAAAGGCTTTCAAGCTCATGGTTTTGGAATCATAGGTGCGAAGTTTTTCTTCCACCCATTCAATTCCGTTGCAAAACACACCGTCGCTGCACATCAGCAGGATATCCCCGTCAACCAGAACATCCTGAGTGCATTCTGCTCTAATATCCCTGAGGATACCTACCGGAAGGGCGGATTTTTCAATTCGTGACACCCTCCCCATGCAGCGCAACAGGGTGGAAGAGGCTCCCGCCTTTCGGCATTCGATACTCCCATTAAAAAGGTCAAGCTCCAATATATCCAAGGTCGACAGGCTTTCATCTCCCGACTTCACCATAAGAGCTGAATTTACCATGCGAACTACGCTGTTTGGCCCAAATCCCGCTTGTATAAGACGGGAGGTTAGGCCGGATGCCATGGCGCCGTCCACCGCCGCCCTGCCCCCGCAGCCCATTCCGTCGCTGAGAATGGTGTACCATCTACCCGCGCCGTCGGTAAAGGAATCATAGGCATCACCGCACAGTCGTTCTCCGGTACAATGTAGCTGAGCAACTCCGGATTTGACGGTAAACAGAGGTTTTTCGGTCAGGGCAATCTTAATGGAATTACCCAGTCTTGTAACCACGGGATGATCAAGCTCCCTGCCACATGCATCACCAAGGGCAGCCTGCCACCGTTCTCTGTCAAGCCGGACACCTGCATCGGATGCAATTATTTCCACCGTCATACGCCCGCCCCGTCCGATAAGACATACCGCCTCATGAACCGGCATTCCGTATTCTTCACAAACATCGGTTATCCGTTTTGCCGCCTCGGTATCAACCTGTTCGGCTTTAGAAAAATCCTGTGCAAGCTCGTCAAGAAGCTCGGACATCCCCGAAAACTGGTCGGTTACAACCGCACGGATTTCACCCAACCTGCGCCATGCCCCCTCACGAACGGCATAATCGAGATAGCCTGTATTTATCCTGCGAAGCACATCTTCCAGCCTTCCGCAATGATTGGAAAGGGAAGACGGTACATCCTGCCGCTCCACAAACCCCTTTGCCCTCAGCACCGGAGTAAGCTCGTTTAGTGCTGCCATGGTATTATTAAAGGAGCTTTCCCAGCATTGCATACGCAGACCGCATACACGGCAAATATCTTCCGAGATGCTCCGATAAACAGAACCAAGGTCGGGGGCGCTCAGTCCTGCCAATTTGGTTGAGACGGTATCCACCGTTTGGGCGACCTCATTCATTGCTTTGGATGCATAATCCAGCCGCATAACCACAGAACGGCGAAGCCCCTCAACGGCCGGAACCTCTTTTGCATGAACAAAAAATTTGTTTATAAAGCGGTTAACCGATACCGGAAGCGCGACATATATCAGGCTTGCTGCCAAGACCTCGTAAATCCCGACAATAACCGTAATATCCTTGCCGGTGCTTATAACCACAATAATATTTGCAGCCATGAAAGCACCCGCAGATGCAAAACGACCGAAACGCGCAAATATTCCGGCAGTAAGCCCCCCGAAAGCGTATGCAGCCGCCAGATACATATACTCAGGGCCGGTCATGGACATGGCGAGTCCCAGTACAATCCCCGCAATGCTGCCCCCCTGCTCCTTACCGCTGCGGGCCAGCAACAGTATGATAATCGCCGCCAAAATTCGGCCGGGGGCAATACCGCTGAAGGATATTGCGGCTGTAGCCATAAGCACTATCGAGCCGGTCATAACAACGCTTGCCTGCTCCTGGGCAGTCAGGATGTCATGCGGCCTATCGGCCGAAACCAGCCTTACGGTAGAGCTGAAAAAGAAGGCCGCGCCGCCTGCTATCAGGCTTTCGGCTGTAACCAGTAAAATGTTGAATATATCAAGACCGTTAACGGCAGCCAATGCCAGACCGGTGCATTGAATAGATAAAAATGTTATTATGGGTACAAATACAGGGCGATTTGCAATCGACTTTATTCCGCTAAGCGACCACTTTATTCCTACCACAGCCAACAGAGCAGCGACATATCTCAGGGGATATACCGCCCCCCCGGGCAGAACATACCCCGCCAGGGTTGCTATGTATACCATTGCTGCTCCTGCACCGGGAATGGCCGCCGCAAAGCTGATCCCGAACGGCCTCATGCCTGCATAAACGCTTGCCCGGGGGATAATAAGTCCAAATAATGCCCATATTATAAGTAGTGCCAATTGTTTTGATATGCTGTTTTCTTCGGCTTGTCCTATCTGTGATGTTAATTCCTTTTCAGGGGCATGTCCGTTTCCCGCCCCTACAAATGCCTTTTGCTTCAACATCTCCACCATCCTAATTAGTGATAAAAAATATACATTCGGTAGATATAATTATATGCTTCTACCGAATGTATATTTTGTCATATTCAGGGCAGGTATCTTGTTTTAATAGGGCGAAAGAGGAATAATAAACTCACTCTCTCATCTATTCTCTGGCCTATTCTGTTTTTTTCATCTCACGGGACTTTTTTAACATGGCAAGTTCCTCCCCGATATATTTAAACACAGGAGAGGCCTTACCCCCGGTGCCGTCGGTATCCTCGGCCAGCACCGTTATTACATATTCGGGATTTTTCGCAGGGTAAAATCCTGCAAACCATCCCTGTAAAATGGTTTTGTCCTTTACCTTGATTCCGGTTTCGGCCGTTCCGGTTTTCCCGCCTGCACCATCATCAAAGGGACGGGCGGATAAACCTGTACCGTTTTCCACCGCATATATCATAAGCTGGCGAAGAATGGCGGCTGTTGTTTTTGAAAAAACCGTCTGGGTGGGGGCGGGGGGGAGTTTGGTAACCACCCCGTCGGCATCAATGGTGCCTTTTTGCAAGGTCGGGCGGATAATATCGCCGTCGTTTACCACGGCTGCGACCAGCTGGGCGATATGAACCGGAGAGGCCATCAGGCTGCCCTGCCCGAATGCAAGGTTGCCCACCGCAGCAGGGGAGATGAGCTGGGTATCCGAGGGAAGCACCGCCCTGGCGGTTTTCCATCCTTCGGCAAGAAAAACGGGTCTGTCAAAGCCCAAAGCAACAGACATGTTGCTCAAAGAGGGACCTCCGGCTAATAATGCCAGCTGTATAAAGTAAGGATTGCATGACTGGGCAAATGCATCCGACATGTTTAAGGTGCCATGCCCCAGCCGATTATGACAGTGGAACTTTATATCCCCGATTTGGGCATAGCCTGCACAATTAAATTCGGTTTTGACCGGAATGTTTGCCTCAAGGGCGGCGCAGGTTGTTACTATTTTAAATACAGACCCGCAGTTGTAATTACTCAGTGCACGGTTGATAAGAGGGGAATCGGGGTTTTCAAGTGCCTCGCCCAATGTATCGGGCTGGAAGTCAGGCAGACTTACCATGGCCACAATCCGTCCGGTTTTGGGCTCCATCACAACCACCGCACCCTTGGTCATGTACCTTTTGGCCACCGTTTCGGCGATATTTTGAATGTCCATGTCGATGGTCAAAATAACGCCGGCCTTTGCCTTGTTTAATGTGTTGGAAATTACCGGAGCAATCCCTTCCAAAGGCTTTCCGACCGCATCAACCGTATAGGTTACGGTAAGCTTGCCGGTGGCTTGGGAAAGCCGGTTGTCAAATACAAGCTCGGCACCGGTTGCCCCCTTGAGACCGTCCCCGTCAAGATAGCCCACAACATGAGGAGCAAGAAGCCTGCCCGAATAACGCATGGGTGTCTTATATATGGTCAGCCCTTCGGCCGGAGAGGGGAGGGGATCAACAACCGAAACAACAGGCTTGCCTTGTTGCAGTCGGGAGGTAAGCTCCTCCAAAACCGCGCCGTCAACGCAGCCTGCAAGGGCGGCAATAGCCTTGGGGTTTTGGGTAACCGAAACACGGTATTCGGTTTCACCGTTGACAAAGGGGCGAAGCTGGCTGTCGTATATGGTTCCGCGTGTATTTGCTACAACAACCGTAAGTCCTGCCTGCCTCTCGGCCGCCTGCCGCAGAGGTCGACCCGACAAATCGTATATACGAAGCATAAGGCCGCCCATTATGGCCAGCACAATAACAAAAGATATGATCGTGCGTTTATGCATGGTTATTTCACCCCTATTATTATCTGATACTGAATGTTCCTTCAAACTATATATCTTATAAATCAATTTTGCCCTTGAGTTTGATTAATAATCATGTTTTAAAGATAATTTATGTTGGGCATATAAAAAAGCAATGGCAAGCTGAAATTCAAATCAGCTTGCCATTGCACCATTATGTTAATATTTGTCGATATAACTATACGGTGGGAATTTCTTTATCTGTATGGGAGCAGACTGCTATTTCTTCATTTCAAGCGCCTGTTTTGCCTTGGTGACAATATTTTCAGCCGTAAGACCG
>JAQWBK010000097.1 GCA_028706415.1 Oscillospiraceae bacterium
GACTTACAAACTTCGGTTGACAAACATTAATAAGTGTATTAGAATATCACATGTGAGTGGGCTGAACAGCCGCGCAGAAGAATTCTTTTGTGAGGAAAGTCCGAGCACCACAGGGCGGGATAACGGCTAACGGCCGCCGGGGGCGACCCCAGGGAAAGTGCAACAGAGATATACCGCCGCATTTTGCGGTAAGGGTGGAAAGGCGAGGTAAGAGCTCACCGGCATATAGGAGACTATATGGCCCTGCAAACCCTATTCGGTGCAACGCCGACAGAAGCGATACATCTGCCCGATGTGCTTCGAAAGGCGGCTTGAGCTGTATGGCAACATACGGTCGAGATAGATGGTTGTTCATGACATATTGTCAAGACAGAACTCGGCTTACAGGCCCTCTCATTTATTAGCATTATATAAGGCGCTCCACTTTATGTGGGCGCTTTTGTATTATTGTCACGACAAAAGGTTTGACAGGAAGGCCTGATTATATGGTTGATACTCTGAAAAAAGTAATACCGGAATCGGTTTTAGAGGCCTTGAATAAGCGCGGGGTTGAAACAAATCCGATTAATGCCGCCGCTTGTGCCGACATGACAAACGATGGCGAGCTTAAAAATATATATTTAATTCTTACCGACACCCGTCTCGTTTTTGCTATATCCGAGTCTGAGGATGAGATGGTCTTTTCGGGTGCAGCTCCCATCCGGTCAAAGTCTTCCGAAGGTATTAGAGAGCTTTATGAATACAAGCTTGACCATTTAACCAATCCGAAAATAATCGACCAGGTGGTAGGAGGACTATTTGTTGTTTATATAGACGATGTAGAAACATGGCTTTGCCGATTTTCGGGGGCTAAGCTACGCGAAATGCGTCGTTTTTGCAAAGCGTTGGAATGCAGCATATCCGGAAAAGAGCTGCCCGATGAGAACGAGGATGATGCGGTATACTGCCCCAAATGTGGGCATCCCTATCCCGAACGAGGGCGCACCGTCTGTCCCAAATGCATGGTGAAACGGGCGATATTTTTTCGCATATTATCATATTTCAAATCGTATCGTTTGCGTATAGTCATTTTGTTATTATGCATGATGGTTTCGGGAGTGTTGACATCTTTAAGCCCCTATCTTACCGGTACTGTTCTATATGATAAGGTGTTGGCCCGTGATACGACGCTGACCGAAAAGCTGGGCATTCCGGGCGATTTTGCTCTGATGCTGCTTTTGTTGGTATTATCTATTGCTGCAGTGCAGCTGATTCAACAGATTGTGGGGGTCATACAGGGGCGGATAAACGCCCAACTGGTGCCGGGTGTTGTGGCTAAAATTAAGGGGAATGTGTTTGCCGCGCTGCAAAAGCTGTCCATAGGCTTTTTTACAAGAAGGCAGACCGGCAGCCTTATGCAAAGGGTAAACAGCGATGCCAATGAGGTAATGGGTTTTTTCATAGACGGACTTCCTTATTTAATTTATAACATATTTACATTTGCATTTTCAGGGATAATAATGTTTGCACTTGACTGGCGGCTTGCCCTCGCATCCTTTTTCCTGTTGCCTCCGCTGTTTTATGTAAGCTACCGGCTGATGCCTCGTTTGTGGCATGCACACGGGAGAAGGTCACGCACCGTACGCACACTTTATTCTCTGCTTAACGATGGCATAGGAGGGGCGCGTGTCGTAAAGGCATTCGGTCAGGAGGATCACGAAAACCGGAGATTTTCAAAGGTTAATGACCGAGTTCGAAGTGCCGAAATACAGGTGGTTAAATACGGCAATAAATTTGATATTGCATACAGTCTTGCACGCGAAATTCCTTCCCTGCTTGTCTGGAGCCTCGGAGCATTATTAATTTTACGATCATCCGGTATTTTTAAACTTGGGGAACTGATAACCTTTATTAACTTCCTTCACCTGATGCAGGGCCCGATGCATTTCTTCTCGTTTATATTCAGATGGTGGACCAACAGCATGAATGCAGCCCAGCGGGTGTTTGAAATTATAGATGCCAATCCGGAAATAGTGGAAAGGGAAAATGCTTTACACACCGACATCAAGGGGGATATCACACTTAATAACATCAGCTTTGGATATGAGCCCAACAAAACCATACTGAAAAACATCACCTTTTCGGTCAAATCGGGTGAAATGCTTGGTATCGTGGGAAAATCGGGAGCAGGTAAATCGACCTTGGTAAACCTCATTTCCCGTTTATATGATGTTGATGAAGGTGAAATCCTGATTGACGGAGCCAATATAAAGGACTATTGCTTTACAGCTCTTAGAGGCGCGGTTGCCATGGTCAGTCAGGAAACCTATATTTTCATGGGAACCGTTGCAGAGAATATTGCGTATGCACACCCTGATGCAAGCCGTAAAGAGATTGTACGAGCGGCGCAAGCGGCCAGCGCTCATCCGTTTATTTGCCGTCTTCCGGATGGTTATGATACGATTATCGGAGCTGGTGGACGCGAACTCTCGGGAGGGGAGCGGCAAAGAGTTTCTATCGCCAGAGCGATACTTGCCAATCCGCAAATTCTTGTTTTGGATGAAGCCACCGCATCGGTCGATACCGAAACCGAGCGGGCGATACAAGAATCCCTGGAAAAGCTGGTGCGCGGAAGAACCACCATTTCAATTGCCCACCGGCTTTCCACACTGAGGAACGCCGACCATCTGATTGTGCTTGACGATGGTGAACTGGTTGAGAGCGGTACCCATGCCGAGCTGATGGAAAAGCGCGGAGAGTATTATAAATTGTTAATGCTGCAATCCAAGGCATTGGCAATGCGGGGTGTCGGGGATTGATTTTTTAAAGAACAGGGGTTTTAATATATGGCAAAAACCATGATAAAAAACGAACATGATGTACTCGAGCAGCAAAAGCAGGCGGTTGAGGATATAATCTCGGTTCGCTTGATTACGACTGAGAATTCGGTATTTAGCCGTACCGTCGGCGGGTTTGTATCATTAACCTTTACAGGAGAGGACGGTAAAGTCACAGAATATAACCGTGTGGCTGTTCACCGCTGCTTCCCTCATTCCGACCCCGACCATTACATATCGATTCGTGAACCTGAGGGGGACGGGAGAGAAATCGGCTTGATTGAGGATATTTCTTTGCTTCCGGATGAAACGGTAAACATGCTTGAGGAGCAGTTATCCCTGAGGTATTTTGCGCCTAAAGTACTCAAGGTGAACCATATTCGCGAGGAATACGGTTATTCGTATTGGGATGTTTTGACCGACAAGGGTGCCTGTCGTTTTACAGTGCGGATGGGCTCCGGAAACGTATATTCAATCGGGAAAGACCGCTATTTGATAAACGATTTGGACGGGAACAGGTTTGAAATTCCGAATTTGTATGAGCTGACCCCAAGAGAGATAAAACAATTAGATTTGTTTATATAACTTTGCAACTTATTTGTATGAACATTGGGCGGTGAATTATTGAATATCAGATATACCCTGCCGGACGGGGAAATGGAAGTCCTTGCTCCTCTGACAAAAGGAGAAAGGATTGAATACTGTGTGCCCTTTGACCTGGATAAGGACGGAAAGTTTAATCAAGGCGGATGGGTGGCAGTAACCCGCAAAGCGTTATATCTTCTCGGAGATGGGAAGGTTATTAATACAATCGACATTACCACAACCGATGAAGTGCTGTGTTCATCCGAGGTGGATAATGGTATTCTTGTTGCACGCAAGGACGGACAGGACAGTTTTATTTGCCGTTTCAGTATGCGCTATATGATACAAAATTCATATCTGGCGCGGGGAGCGACATTGTTTTGTCGCGGTCAAAACCGTGTTATTGAAAGCAGAGAACGGGAAAGATACTGCCCCGAATGCAAAAGGGTGCTGCCCGGAACCAACGAGTGCCCTCGTTGCGCCGGTGCCGGCAGGACATTCAGTCATTTTTGGGACCTGTGCGGAGCATATGCCCTGCCCCTTTTGATAATCACGATATTTATGGTGCTATCATCCGTAATAACAGTGGGACAGCAGTTTATTCAGCGGAATTTTATTGATGATGTGCTAAAACCCGCCAAAGGAACCGCCTCCCAAGTGATCACTTTTTTTATTGTAATGCTTGTATTAGCGCTGTTTTCTCTCACCCTGTCAACCATAAACACCATTTGGACCAACAGGTTGGGAACAAAAATAAGCCGAGATTTGCGCGGACGGGTATATGCAAAAATCAACTCGCTGTCCATGAATTTTATCAGCACGAGACAGGCAGGCGAGTTGATGAATCGGGTGGTACACGATTCCGCACATGTCCGCGAATTTATGGAAAATGCTTTTGCCCAGATGCTTACTCGCATTTTTGTCATGGTGCTGGCGCTTATCACCATGCTGGTGATGAACTGGAAACTGGCTTTGTTATCTCTGGTTTTTGTCCCTCTTGCCTTTGTGCTTGTAAGGGCATTCCGTAAACTTGAAAAAAGGCTGTGGCGGCAGCAATGGCGTTTTAATGATAAGGTGAACGGCCGTCTTCAGGATGTTATTTCGGGTATCCGTGTGGTGAAATCCTTTGGGCAGGAGGAGCGCGAAATCGTTCGCTTTAAATCGTATATTGAACGATTGATGCGAATTCAATGGAGAAATGAGAAACTCTGGGCAACCCTTTATCCATTTGTGACACTGATTATTACCTCGGGCACATATCTGGTTTTATATTTCGGCGGAAGTGCTGTCATGTCCGAAAACATGACAATCGGTCAGCTGGTGCAGTTTATCGCCTATGCAAACATGCTGTATATGCCGCTTCAATATGTCAGCCGGCTGCCGCGCATGATTATGAGGTTAAAAACCGCCCTGGAACGTATTTACGATATATTGGACGAGGAGCCCAAGATTGACGATGCGTTGGATGCACAGGATGTCGAAATCCAGGGTAATGTTGAATTTGATGAAGTGACCTTTGGCTATAAATCCTATGAGCCTGTACTTGAGCATATCAATCTCTCGGTGAAAAAAGGCGAAATGATTGGTCTGGTGGGTTCTTCGGGTACGGGTAAGTCTACAATAATCAACCTCTTAATGCGGCTATATGATGCCGATGAAGGGCAGATACTCATTGACGATATTCCGCTCAGCAAGTTCTCCAAAAGCTGCCTTCACCGTCAGATAGGGGTGGTTTTACAGGAAACCTTTTTGTTTTCGGGTACATTATTTGAAAATATTCGTTATGCCAATCCGGATGCCACTTTATTGGATGTAATACAGGCGGCGAAAATTGCAAACGCCCACGATTTTATAACAAAATTTTCCGACGGGTATGATACATATGTTGGGGAGCGGGGATATAATCTTTCGGGCGGAGAAAGGCAGAGAATTGCAATTGCCCGCGCCATTCTGCATAACCCTCGTTTGCTTGTTCTGGATGAAGCCACAAGCAGCCTTGATACCGAAACCGAATATCAAATTCAGGAGGCGCTTAATCGCCTGACCGAGGGGCGGACCACCTTTGCCATTGCCCACAGGCTTTCAACCCTTCGCAAGGCGGACCGCATTGTTGTTCTGGATAAACACACAATTGCCGAGGTGGGTACCCATAACGAGCTTATGAATCAAAAAGGAATATACTACGGATTGGTTATGGCACAGCTTGAAATGCATAATACTAGTCTCAAATAAAAGGATCGATAAAGTCGTCCCCGGTAACGACAAACTTAATATTTTCAATAAAAAAGCGCATTTAC
>JAQWBK010000013.1:0-12235 GCA_028706415.1 Oscillospiraceae bacterium
TATCCCGCTGGGTTATTGTGCCAACAGGTACCGCAATAAATCCGGTTTGGTCGGAAACGGCCAGCCCTGTTCTCACCCTGCCCAAGTCAACCGCAAAAATCATCATTTTCTAATCCATTCCTTTTACCACTCACTGAGTGTTCCGGTCAATTCGGTGATGCTTTTAAGTCCAAGCGAATCGGTGTAGCTTCCAAGCCCCTCAATAATTTTAACACAAGCAAATGGATCATGGAAATTTGCCGTACCCACCTGAACCGCGTTTGCACCCGCAATCATCATTTCGGCTGCATCCTCCCAAGAAGAAATACCACCCATGCCTACCACCGGAATTTTGACGCATTTATAAACCTCTCGAACCATACGAAGGGCTACCGGAAAAATCGCCCGACCGGAAAGGCCTCCGGTATTATTCCGTAATACAGGTCGGCGGGACTTAATATCTATACGCATGCCCGTCAGGGTGTTGATTAAGGATAAAGCATCCGCCCCCGCCCCCTCTGCAGCTTTCGCAATATCACCTATGCTTGTAACATTAGGAGTTAGCTTAACCATCAACGGCTTGTCGGATCGTTTTTTGACCTGTGCAGTAACCTCGGCAACACTTTCAGGCAAAACTCCGAAATTAACCCCTCCCTGCTTCACATTCGGGCAGGAGATGTTAAGCTCTATCATATCAACCTGGGAATCCTTCAGCCGTTCCGCCATCTCACAGTAATCCTCAACCGAATTTCCCGCAATATTTGCTATTACAACAATATCCTGTTTCTTTAACCGTGGCAGGTAAGAAGATAAAAACCGTCCTACTCCCGGGTTCTGAAGCCCTACACTATTTAGAATTCCGCAGGATGTTTCAACAATTCTGGGAGTTGGATTGCCCATTCTTTCGACAAGTGTTGTGCCTTTACACGATATTCCGCCCAAACGCGATATCGGATAAAACTCACTGTACTCCATCCCAAACCCAAAGGTACCTGATGCCGCTATTACAGGGTTTTTAAAGCTTATGCCGCATATCTTAACGCTCATATCAGGCATCCCAATCCACCTCCGTCGACGAAAATACCGGTCCATTAACACAGACGCGTGTCAAGTGTTTCCCCTTTCCATCCTTCGTCGGGCATACACAGCAAAGGCAGGCCCCCACTCCACAACCCATTCGTTCCTCCATCGACACCTGACAGGTAATTCCGTGATTTTCTGCAAGCCTTGCCACACTACGCATCATTACTTTGGGGCCGCAGGTATATATAATATCGCATTCATTTTCATTAAGGTATTGTTCAAGTGCCTGGGTTGTAAAGCCGTGTATTCCCGCCGAACCATCATCGGTACACAAAATTGTTTTGGCCCCCGCCTTTTCAAAATCGCCTTGTAATATTGCAGCAGAAGCGTTTCTAAATCCGGTGATGACAGTTGCGTTTTCACGGTAAAACTGTGCAACCGGAAGCAGCGGGGGGGTGCCGACGCCGCCCCCGACGATAACCGCCTTTTTAGATGAATCGATCAAGCTGAAACCATGCCCAAGCGGCCCGATTATATCCATATTATCCCCGACCTGAAGCCGAGACAGCCATTCGGTCCCCTTTCCCCTGATTTCAAATACAATCCTCAATATCCCTTTTTTCGAGTCAAACCCGCAAAGTGAAATAGGGCGCCGAAGGGTAAAACCGTCACAAAGTATATTAACAAATTGCCCTGCTACCGCGATATTAGCAATCTCGGGTGAATGCAGTGTTACATCAAAAGTACCCTTTGCAATCTCGGTCTTATTTAATATCTTCCCCAATTCCTGTGTATATCTCAACTTTTTCACTCCAAATTTCAATCGATAACAGCAGTAATATCATCTTTCATTCGCAAAGCCTCACGGCGGGCGGCCGATGCATAGTCCTCGGGGGCACAGCCCTCTTTTTTCCATGCACATAGAATTGCTCGGGATGAATTGACCACCCCGCCAATTCCATCATTATCAAACGCACCCTTAACATCTGCCGCCCCTCCCCCTTGAGCCCCATATCCCGGCACAAGGAAAAAGGTGTGAGGAAGCTGAGCGCGAAGCTCTGACAGCTGCTCGGGCCAAGTTGCTCCCACAACAGCCCCTACGCCTGAATATCCGTATTTGCCGGGCAGCATTCTGCCCCACTCCTCGCAAAGCTGCCCCATATGATAGTATACCGGCCGATCTTCAATAATCTTATCTTGTAAATCACCGGAGGATGGGTTAGATGTCTTTACCAAAACGAAAATTCCCGAATCAAAGCTTTTGCAGACTTCAAGCAGAGGCATAATACCATCCTTACCGAGATAACCGTTTACGGTAAGTGCATCTCCGCCAAAGGCAGAAATTTTATTTGATCCTACCCTTGTAACCCCCAAATGTGCAGATGCATATGCTTCCATGGTGCTTCCGATATCATTGCGCTTGCCATCGGTTATGACATACATTCCCTTGCTTTTGGCATATTCGATGGTTAGAGCAAGAGCCCGCATTCCCGGCCAGCCGTACATTTCATAATAGGCGGCCTGGGGTTTTACGGCAGGTACTATATCACAAAGCGCATCTATAATCCCTTTATTATAAATCCACAGAGCCTCGGCGGCCCCCTCCAGGGTCTGACCATGTTCGTCAAACGCTGTCTTCACAATATATTCGGGTATATATTCAAGCTTTGGATCCAGCCCTGCTACCGAAGGGTTGCCTGTCCGCTTGATTGCATCAATTAAACGATCTAATGACATATATTATTTCCTTTCCGTGCACCTAAACAATGCTTCCGTTTTTATAAACCACCCTACCGTCCAACAAAGTCATCTTTACACTTCCATAAAGCATCATACCCTTAAAGGGAGTGTTCTTTGATTTTCCGTGTAGCCTGTCGGCTGAAACCGTCCAACCTTGGGATGAATCAAAAATAACAATATCGGCGGGTGAATCTATTTTTAATGAACCAGCAGGAATTCCAAGGATGTTTGCCGGATTGGTAGACATCAAAGCCAGCAGCTTTGAAAGAGTGATATATCCCGGCTTAACCAGTGCTGTAATTCCCGCCGCCAGCGAGGTTTCAAGCCCAATAACGCCGTTTGGCGCATGAACAAAATCAGCTTTATCACCGGGGGAGTGGGGTGCATGGTCTGTTGCTATTGCGCTCAGCGTGCCATCCTGCAATCCCTCAATAACCGCGGTCACATCATCCTGTGTGCGCAGCGGCGGATTCATTCGATAATCTCCATCCCGCTTTTCCAGCAGCTGATCAGTCAGCATAAAATAATGCGGGGCTGTCTCCCCAGTTACCGGAACGCCGCGCCGCTTTGCATCTCTTATCAGGGCGACACTTCCCCTTGTGCTAACATGGCAAATATGAACAGGCAATCCTGTTGCCCCGGCCAATGCAATATCCCGGGCAGTTCCGACTTCCTCGGCAGCACGGTGAATCCCCGACACACCTATTTTTCGCGATACATCGCCATCATTCATAATCCCACCCCGAACCAGGGACAGGTCTTCACAATGAGATAATACCTTAAGCCCTAATAACTCCGCTTTTTCCATTGCATCCATCATTGCGGAAGGGGTAGAAACAGGTCGTCCGTCATCGGATACCGCGATAGCACCCGCAGCCTTTAAAGCCGAGAAATCAGTTAATGATTGCCCCTCAAGCGATTTAGTTACCGCCGCAACGGGATAAACATGGGCGGGAGCATTGCTTGCCCTATTTATTATATCAGCGATTACCTCGGCATTATCACAAACAGGCTGGGTATTGGGCATACATACAACCGAAGTAACCCCCCCTGCTGCAGCCGCGCAACAACCCGACTGGATATCCTCTTTATATGTTTGTCCGGGGTCTCGAAGATGAACATGCATATCAACAATGCCGGGAGCACATACCAGCCCGTGCGCATTTATCACTTGGGCATCCTCAACCACCATACCCGGAGCGATTGCTCCAACCCGTCCGTCTACAATAAGCAAATCAAGCTTGTCCTGAATATTGGTTGCAGGGTCAATAATAAACGCATCTTTAATCAGGAGCTTTTCCACCGATTCACATCCCCACTAATCCGTAATTATATCTTATGGCCACCTCTAAAAACCTGTTTTGGACGGTATTATATTATCTTGGATAAAAATTCCTTAAGGCGTGGATTTTTTGGATTTGAAAAGAACTCCTTAGGTGGTGCTTCCTCCAGTATTTTTCCGTCATCCATAAACAGCACCCTTGTTGCAATCTCCCTTGCAAAGCCCATTTCATGGGTAACCACCGCCATGGTCATGCCGCTATCCGCAAGCTCCTTCATAACATCCAGAACCTCCCCCACCATTTCGGGGTCGAGAGCCGATGTCGGTTCGTCAAACAGCATAACCTTGGGATTCATGGCAAGCGAACGAACAATGGCAATTCTCTGTTTTTGCCCGCCCGAAATCTGTGAAGGATATGCGTCAGCCTTATCCTCCAGCCCCACACGCCTTAATAGCTGTAATGCATTATTATTAGCTTCTTCCGGGCTTAGCAGCTTTAGCTTTATGGGTGCAAGGGTAATATTTTGAAGCACGGTTTTATGGGAAAACAGATTAAAATGCTGGAATACCATTCCCATACGCGCCCTGATCTTATCGATATCGACATTTTTTGCATTAATAAGCTGACCATCAAACCATATTTCCCCCTGTGTCGGCTGCTCAAGCAGATTAAGACAGCGTAGAAATGTAGATTTTCCGGAGCCGGAGGGACCGACAATAACAACCTTCTCACCCGGTTTTATATGCTGGTCCACACCTTTTAATACTTCAATTTCGTTATCAAAAGTTTTATGAAGATTCTTAACGACGATCACTCTTACGCAGCCACCTTTCGAGTCTTGTTACTCCTGCCGATAATATCATAACGAGTATCAGATATACAAAGGCTGCGGTAAGAAGCGGAAAAAACGCTTCATAAGTCCTGCTCCTTATTGTATCAGCCGCTTTTGTCAAGTCCATTAATGCGATATAACCTGAAACCGAGGTTTCCTTTAAAAGCACGATAAATTCATTTCCAAGTGCAGGAAGAATATTTTTGAGTGCCTGAGGAAGTATGATGGTGGTCATGGTCTGGAAATAATTAAGACCCAGGCTTCTTCCGGCCTCAAGCTGTCCCTTATCCACCGACATTATTCCCGAACGAACAATTTCGGCGACATAAGCTCCGGAATTAATTCCGAATGCAATTACTGCGGCAACCACCTTATTCACATCAACCGATGCAAAAATAACGAAATATACAATTAACAGCTGAATTATAACCGGAGTACCCCTAACGACGGTAAGGTAGACCTTGGATATTCCATTAAGAATTCTGAGAAGAATACCGGGTTTGAGGGTTGTGTCATAAGTTGACCTTATTATGGCAATCACAAAGCCTATGGCAATACCCAATAAAACCGCAAAGAAGGTAACCTCTAATGTGATCAGAAGCCCTTTAATCACCAGCTGCCATCTGTTCTCACTAATTAAATTTTGATAGAATTTTTCTGAAAAACTGTCTGCAAAATTATTTATAAATTTAACAATAAAGCTCATAATTTCAAATCCTAATTTTTATTAAATACAAGGCGGGGTCAAAAAAATCAACCCCACCAAGTAATTAATATGTAATGATGTAAGTTATTTTACCCGTACGATTATAACCTGTGTCGCGGTGGTATAGGAATCGGTGAAATCCACATTCTTTTTTCTGTCTTCAGTAACAGTCATGCCTGCTACGCCGATGTCGGATTTTCCGCTCTGTACCGATGTTATAATAGAATCAAATTCCATATTTTCGATTTTTAGCTCCATGCCGAGAATATCAGCAACCGCCTGCGCCATATCTGCATCAATTCCGACTACCTTGTTATCCTTCATGAACTCATAGGGTTCAAATTCGGCGTTGGTAGCCATTTTGAGTTCTCCGTTTGTTCTGGCTACATTTGAGGGTGAAGTATATGGGGTCTTGCCTTTTGTGTCGTCACCAATGTAGTTACTAATAATTCTTTCCAGCGTTCCGTCAGATTTCAACTGTGCCAAAGCTGCATTGATCTTGCCTTTTAACTCGGTATTTTTCTTGTCAATACAGATTGCATAATCCTCAACCTCAAACGGTTCTTCCAGTATTTTAAGATCCTTATTTTTTTCCACAAAAACCTTGGCCGGCTCATTGTCGATTATTACACAATCGTTTTTGCCCTGTTTCAGTGCCTGAACAGCATCGGCACCCTTGTTATACCGCTCGATTTTGGAGCCTTCCTCTTCATAATCGGAAGCATAAATATCGCCGGTAGTACCAAGCTGAACTCCGATTTTTTTGCCGGGAAGATCATCAGCCGAGAAAACAGTATTCTTTTTTACACTGCAGCTCGAAAGAATTGCTGCTGACATACACAGGACCAAAAATAAGCTAATTAACCTTTTCATTAAAAATCTCTCCTCTATTTCAAATTTTCATACTCTATATAATACAATAATACTTCGATTAAATCAATAATTATTCAATATTATATGAGATTTTATTCATGGTCACCTCATATTTTAAAAAAGGCACCCCATATTTAGGGTGCCTTTTATAAATATTATGAATTAAACGCATCCTTGGCTTTTTTGAAAAAGCCTTTTCTTTTGGGATAGTTTCCCTCTGCGCTTGTCTCATCAAATTCCTTTAAAAGCTTTTTCTGGGCAGCACTAAGTTTTTGCGGCACTTCAATCGTAACCTTGAGAATTTGATCTCCCCGCCCGCGCCCGTTGATATTAGGGATTCCTTTGCCCTTTAATGTAAACATGTCTCCCGGCTGGGTACCCTCTTTTATTGTATAGTTTATCTTTCCGTCTAATGTAGGTACCTCAACCTCTGCACCAAGAGCTGCTTGTGTAAATGTAAGGGGCAGCTCATACCACACAGTATATCCGTCACGCTCAAAAATAGGATGGGGACGAACCGCGACCACCACCTGCAAATCACCCGCAGGACCGCCGTTTGTGCCGGCATTACCCTTGCCGCGTATGCTTATAACCTGTCTGTCGTCAATACCGGCGGGAATATTTATTCCGACCGAGTTAGAGGTTCGGACATGACCGGTTCCATCGCATTCACGGCATGGATTGTCGATAATCGTTCCCTTACCGCGACACTTGGAACAGACCGTCTGGGTTTGAACAACCCCAAAAGGAGTTCTCTGCTGCCGCCGCTCCTGTCCGCTACCATTACATGAAGAGCATGTTTTAGGTGTTGTTCCCTTGGCGGCACCGTTCCCCTTGCACTCTTTACAGCTGGTTACAACCCGAATGTCTACCTGCTTCTTGCAGCCGCGGGCAGCTTCCTCGAACGAAATAACCACCTGTGAAGAAATATCACTGCCCCGTCGTGGAGTATTCGGATTTTGCCTTTTTCCACCTCCGCCAAAAAACGAGGAAAATATATCACCCAAATCAAAATCCATTCCGTCAAAGCCGTAACCCTGATATCCCCCCGCCCCGAAATTGGGGTCAACTCCGGCATGACCGTACCGGTCATAGCGTTCTTTTTTCTGACTGTCCGAAAGCATCTCATAGGCTTCATTAACCTCTTTGAAGCGAGCTTCAGCCTGTTTATCACCGGGATTTAGGTCGGGGTGGTATTTCTTTGCCATTTGACGATATGCCTTTTTTATTTCATCCTCCGAAGCACCTTTTCCGATACCCAGCACCTCGTAATAATCGCGTTTATTCTCGGCCATTAAAGAACCATGCCTTTCCATACCTTGCCGTAAACGGTAAGGCACTAATCAAATAATAAAGGGATAATCCACCGCAAATTCCTCACGGTGGATTATATGATTTATTTTACTTCGCCGTCGTAATACTGACCATCCTGCGGATTACCGTCCTGAGCACCGTCCTGAGCACCGTCCGCTGCTCCGCCTTCAGGAGCTCCGTCCTGTGGGGGAGCGGCATTCTTATATACCTTTTCGGAGACTTCATAGAATTTCTTGGTAAGGTCCTCTTGCTTTGCTTTGATATCATCAATGTTGTCACCCTTAAGGGCTTCCTTCAATGTGTCAAGCTTGGTATTCAGCTCGGTCTTATCGGCTTCCTCAATCTTATCTCCCAGCTCGCTCATTGTCTTTTCACATTGATAAACCATCTGGTCGGCAGCATTGCGTGTCTCCACCTCTTCACGGCGTTTCTTATCTTCATCGGCATACTGCTGGGCTTCCTGCACAGCCTTTTCCACATCATCCTTGGACATGTTGGTGCTGGAGGTGATTGTAATATGCTGCTCCCGTCCAGTGCCGAGATCCTTGGCACTCACATTAACAATTCCGTTTGCATCAATATCAAATGTAACCTCAATCTGTGGAACACCGCGGCGAGCCGGAGCAATACCGTCAAGATGGAACATTCCCAGACTTTTATTATCCTTGGCAAAATCACGCTCTCCCTGAAGCACATGAACCTCAACCGAGGGCTGATTGTCGGCGGCCGTCGAGAATATCTGGCTCTTTTTTGAGGGAATAGTTGTGTTGCGTTCGATAACCCTTGTCATGACTCCCCCCATTGTTTCAACGCCCAGGGACAGCGGGGTAACATCCAAAAGCAGCAGCCCCTTGACATCTCCACCGAGAACGCCGGCCTGTAAAGCTGCGCCCATTGCAACACATTCATCAGGGTTAATCCCCTTGAATGGTTCAGTACCCATAAATTCCTTTATGGCTTCCTGCACGGCGGGAATGCGAGTAGATCCCCCGACCAGCAGTATCTTATTAATCTGATCCTTGCTAAGCCCTGAATCGCTTAATGCCTGACGAACCGGTCCCATGGTAGCCTCAACCAGTGAAGCTGTCATCTCATTGAACTTTGCGCGTGTCAGGGTGAAATCCAGATGCTTGGGGCCGGAAGCATCGGCAGTAATAAAGGGTAGGTTTATCGAGCTGGTGGTGGAGCCGGAAAGCTCAACCTTTGATTTCTCGGCAGCCTCACGCAGACGCTGAAGAGCCATTTTATCTTTTGATAGGTCGATTCCGGTATCATTCTTGAATTCGGCAACCATCCAGTCAACAATCTTCTGGTCAAAATCATCCCCGCCTAAGCGGTTGTTACCAGCGGTGGCCAAGACCTCCTGAACACCGTCCCCCATCTCGATTACCGAAACATCGAAAGTGCCTCCGCCCAGGTCATAAACCATAACCTTCTGGTCATTACCCTTGTCAATACCATAAGCAAGTGCGGCAGCCGTCGGCTCGTTAATTATGCGCTTTACTTCAAGACCGGCAATTTTGCCTGCATCCTTTGTCGCCTGGCGCTGTGAATCGGTGAAATAAGCCGGAACGGTAATTACCGCATCGGTGACCTTACCACCAAGATAAGCTTCGGCATCCTCCTTAAGCTTTGTCAAAATCATGGCCGATATTTCTTGAGGGGTGTATGCCTTGCCGTCAATATTAACGGTAAATCCGCTGCCCATCTCTCGCTTAATTGAAGAAATGGTGCGATCCGGATTGGAAACGGCCTGCTGCTTGGCAACCCGTCCGACAACACGCTCTCCGTCCTTTTTAAATGCAACAACCGAAGGTGTTGTACGCGCTCCCTCGGCATTAGGAATAACAACAGATTCTCCGCCTTCAATAACGGATACACATGAGTTCGTTGTACCAAGGTCAATACCAATTATTTTTGACATTAAAATTCTCCATTCTTTATTTCATTTATATTAATAAGGTCGTCTCTAAAAACCTGTTTTAAACGGATTCCGAGCAGACTTTTTGTCGGACAAGGAAAGCTGACGAAGCAATGCTTCCCGCATTACGAGGAGGTTTGATGTAGTCCGGCGGAAATTGTGCCGGAAGACGCCGGAAGGTTTTTTTAGAGGTGACCTAAATTAATTTGCAACCTTAACCATGGCAGGGCGAAGTAATCTTGCGCCAAGCCTGTATCCCTTTTGAAACACCTCGGTCACCGTATCGGGTTCAATTCCCTCGGCATCAACCCGCATTACCGCATGATGAAGATCCGGATTAAAAGGCTCTCCCAAAGGGCAGATTTTATGCAGCCCCTGAGCCGTAAGCAGTTCGGCCAACTGGCGGATTATCATTTCAATGCCGGTTTTATATTCATCTCCAGGGGGAGCATCAACGGCGCGTTCAAGATTATCAAGTGCAGGAAGAAGTGCTTTAAGGGTTTCTGCTTTGACAAAGTCGCCCAGCTGCTCCTTCTCCTGTTCTGTGCGCCGTTTGTAGTTTGCATATTCAGCAAGAATGCGGCGATAAACATCATTTAAATTGTCAAGCTCCTGCTTTAGCTTCTCGTTTTCCTCGCCCAGCCGTTTTCGTTCGTCATCCTTTTTCCCTGCTTTAGACGACTTGCAGGATGCATTGGGTTTCACCTTTTCTGCAGATTTCACATCCTGTTTTTCGGACTCAGCTATTACATCTTGGGTATCGGACGTTTTTGTAGTGTCCACGGTATTGCCTCCCTATTCCTCGTCGGTATTCCTTGCGTTATTTTCGCCCATAATCTCATCAAGAATTTTGCCTATTGACCTTGCAAAATATTCAATGCGGGGTATGGCTGTCGCATAATTCATGCGAAGTGGCCCGATAATTCCGATCGAACCGTCCGGCCCCCCACCCAGGTTATATCTTGTAACAATTATACTTGAACCGTCAAGCTCGGGCCTGTGACTTTCGCTCCCTATCACAACGCGCAACCCCTTGGGCATTGCAGTCAGCAGGCTGGTCAGCAGTTCACGCCGTGCAAGAAAGGATAGCAGATCACGGGCGCGTTCATGGTCATAATCGGGATGATGTAGAAGGTTAAGCTGCCCTGTAAGCGAGACCTCAGCCTCTGCAGATTCCTGAACAAGCTGATAAAATGCGTTTAGCGCAGGGGCGCATAAAAGCCCGTGTTCACCAAGCGAAACAACCATACTTTGTATCTGGGGCAGACCTATCTCAGAAAGAGAACAGCCGCAAAAACTTTGATTAAGGTGCTGTGACAACATTTCCAGTGTCTTGTCGCCAACCTCCCTATCAAACCTGCATACCCGTGTACGAAGCAGACCCGAACCGCTCATAAGCAGTAATGCAGCCGAGTGTGGAGATACACGTAAAACATCAATCATACGAATATCTGCGGTTTTCCCCGTGGGGGTTGTGGTTACGGCAACGCATCCCGTTTCTTCTGCCAAAGCCTGAGATGCCTTCCCGATAAGCTTTTCCGGGTCGTCTGCCGCATGTGTAAGTATGCCGTCAATCCCTCGTCTGTCTTCGTCGGATAGCTCGTTTCGCTTCATAAGCCTGTCAATATAAAGTCTGAAAGCAGCGGCTGTGGGTATCCGTCCGGCAGAGGTGTGAGGTTGCTCAAGGTATCCCATTGCAGCCAACTCTGCCATATCATTTCGGATGGTGGCGGATGAAACTGAATTTTCAAGCAATCCAACCAAAGCCTTGGACCCGACCGGCTCGCCGGTGCGTATAAACACATCGATTACGGCCGACAAAATTCTCTGTTTGCGTTCTCCCAGTTCCATGCTTCTCCATCCTTTCACTTTTTTTGCCGTTAGCACTCTGGCTTGTCGAGTGCTAACCATATATAATTTACCATTCCCCCGCACCCATGTCAATATTAATTTGTGAACCTTTTGTTAAACCTTTTGTATACAAACTATTTATACGGCCTGTTTTAATGAGTATAAATAGTAGATTGTATAATCTGTCATTCAATTTGGCTTAAATGATTATATATTCAGCAATTTGTTGATTGAACAATTCCAAAATATTCTGTATAATTATATCAGGCTTATTACAGAATTATAAGCCCATGTCGAAAGGAGTGATTTATTATGGCCGGTTTTACCATTCACAATTTTGAATTCAACAAGCTGATCGAATTCGCATCTACAGCAAAAGGTGAAGTATTACTAAAAACCTCAGATGGCGACGTACTAAATCTAAAAAGCAGGCTAACACAACTGCTTGCACTGTCAAGTACGGTTGATTGGGGCAATGTCGGTGAAGCAACCGTCGTCTGCAGTGACCCTGAAGACGAAAGCAAACTTTTCCGCCTAAATCTCTACGGAACCGATTCAAAGTAAAACGCCCCCTTCCTTCCCGGCTACTAACAAGCATTATAAATAGGTGCCGAAAATGTTAAAATTCATTTTCAGCACCTATTTTAAAATACAAAATATTGTATTTTAAAATGTATTTTGTTATACTGACTTAGAAATGCAACTCAACCCCC
>JAQWBK010000013.1:12335-23591 GCA_028706415.1 Oscillospiraceae bacterium
ACTAACAAGCATTATAAATAGGTGCCGAAAATGTTAAAATTCATTTTCAGCACCTATTTTAAAATACAAAATATTGTATTTTAAAATGTATTTTGTTATACTGACTTAGAAATGCAACTCAACCCCCCCTCGGCTGAAAGCCGAGGGGTTCGGCTGGCGGCTGGAAGCCGTCTAATACTGTTCTCAAGTAAAAGGTGAGACAAAATTTGCTCAGTATTATACTATTATCCGACTAAAATATTGATTCGGATATTAGTATAAAGCCCTTTTACTAACCTTTGTGCGCCAGCTGTCATCCGAATGTTTAAAACCAATAGTTGAGACAATAAAACAAAGAGGTGCTGTTATTGACATCCCGCGACCAAATCCGTAATTTCTGCATAATTGCTCATATAGATCACGGTAAATCCACGCTTGCAGACCGTATTTTGGAAAAAACACAGGCTGTTGCTCTACGCGATATGGAGGAACAGCTGCTTGATAGTATGGATCTTGAGCGTGAACGCGGTATAACCATAAAAGCTCATGCCGTTACTCTAAGTTATAATGCACAAGACGGGAAATCCTATACATTTAACCTTATCGATACCCCCGGACATGTTGACTTTAATTATGAGGTGTCGCGCTCTCTTGCCGCTTGTGAGGGTGCCATTCTCATAGTAGATGCCTCTCAGGGGATTGAGGCGCAGACCCTTGCAAATACCTATCTTGCTGTGGATCATGGATTGGAGATCGTTCCGGTCATTAACAAAATAGACCTCCCCTCGGCCCGCCCGGATGAGGTCCGCCGTGAAATTGAAGATATTATCGGCATAGATGCCTCTAATGCCCCTGCAATTTCGGCAAAACAGGGTACCAATATTGAAGCGGTGCTTGAGGCTATAGTCGGGCTCATTCCCCCGCCCGAGGGGGATGACGACCAACCCCTGAGGGCATTGATTTTTGACAGCTATTATGACAGCTATCGCGGAGTTATCGTGTACTTCCGTGTGGTTTCGGGCGTTGTCCATGCCGGGGATACCATTAGGATGATGGCTACGGGAGCAGAATTTGAGGTGGTGGAAACCGGCATAATGCGCCCGGGAAGGCTGGAACCGTGTGATTCGCTACATGCGGGTGAAGTCGGATATATCGCCGCTTCAATCAGGACTGTTGGGGATGCCCGCGTGGGTGATACCATTACCTTGGCAAACCGCCCCGCAGACCAACCCCTGCCGGGATACAGAAAGGTAAACCCGATGGTTTACTGCGGAATTTTCCCTGCCGACGGCGCCCATTATCAGGATCTGCGTGAAGCGCTTGAGCGGCTTCAGCTTAATGATTCCGCTTTAAGCTACCAACCGGAAACCTCGGTGGCGCTTGGATTCGGCTTTCGCTGTGGCTTTTTGGGGCTGCTTCACATGGAAATCGTGCAGGAGCGGTTGGAGCGTGAATATAACATTGATATCATCACCACCGCCCCCAGTGTAATATACCGTATAACCCTTACCGACGGCTCGGTGATTGAGATAGACAATCCAACCAATTATCCCGACCCCGGTCAGATAGCCTCTGCCGAGGAACCGGTTACCGATGCCCATATATACTCCCCAAATGAATATGTGGGAAATATTATGGAGCTATGCCAACAGCGGCGGGGAATTTTCATTGATATGAAATATCTCGATCCTACCCGGGTTGACATACATTATGAGCTGCCGCTTAATGAAATTATATATGACTTCTTTGATGCATTAAAATCCCGCACCAAAGGATATGCCAGCTTTGATTATGAGCTCAAGGGTTATGTAAAATCCAACCTGGTCAAGCTGGATATTCTTTTAAACGGTGAAGTTGTGGATGCCCTGAGCTTTATTGTATTTGAGGGTAATTCATATGCTCGCGGCCGCAAAATTTGCGAGCGTCTTATGGAGAATATTCCAAGGCAGATGTTTGAAGTGCCGATTCAGGCCGCCATTGGTGGGAAAATAATTGCCAGAGAGACGGTACGCGCTTTACGCAAGGATGTGCTTGCCAAGTGTTACGGCGGCGACATCACCCGTAAGAAGAAGCTTCTCGAAAAGCAAAAGGAAGGCAAAAAGCGTATGCGTCAGCTGGGCAGTGTTGAGGTGCCCCAAGAGGCGTTTATGGCGGTTCTTAAGCTGGGGGACGATTAAATTATCTGCCTCATCTTCGCCAATATTTGCGGTCAAGACTGCGATACTGCACCGCCTCGGCGAGGTGTTGAGTATCAATAATATCGGCGCTGTCAAGGTCTGCGATGGTTCGTGCCACCTTTAAAAGGCGGTCATAAGCTCTGGCGGAAAGCCCCATTCGGTCAAATACTCCTTGCAGCATTTTTGATGCCGCATCGGTCATGGCACATGTATCTCGCAGCATTCCGGGCTGAATACGGGCATTGCTTGTAACTTTGGTACCTTTAAAGCGTTCAAGCTGGAGCGCCCTTGCGGCATTTTCCCGTTCCCTCATTTTTTCTGAGCTTTCGGATGGCTGTTTGGACGATAGCTGTTCATATTCAACAGGAGGCACCTCTATATGTAAATCAATCCTATCCAGCAAAGGTCCGGAAATGCGTGCAAGATACGACTGCTGAGCGGCGGGGGAGCATTTGCACTGCCTTGTGGGATGCCCGAAATATCCGCATGGACATGGGTTCATGGCTGCCACCAGCATAAACGAACATGGATATGTGAGCGAAGCACTCACCCGCGATATTGTAACACACGAATCCTCAAGAGGCTGACGAAGCGATTCCATCGCTACCCGAGAAAATTCGGGCAGCTCGTCCAGAAAAAGCACCCCCTGATGTGCAAGTGAAGCCTCTCCGGGGCGCGGAACGGTACCCCCGCCCGTAAGCCCCGCTGCCGATACTCCATGATGGGGTGAACGGAATGGCCTGCTTTTAAGAAGACCTGCCCCTCCGGGCAGCGTACCTGAAATAGAATGAATTTTAGTAGCTTCAAGTGCCTCGGCTTGTGTCATATCAGGAAGTATTGACGGCAGTCGCCTCGCCAGCATACTTTTTCCCGAACCTGGCGGCCCTATGAGTAAAATATTATGGGAGCCCGCAGCCGCAACCTCAAGCGCACGCCGGGCGGCAGTCTGTCCGCAGATATCGGAAAAGTCGTTGACTATACCACTTGACACAAAAATGTTGGGGAAATCCTTGGGGGCGGCGGGGTCTATGGTGCAGGCGCCCGACAAATGCCCAAGCAGGGATGACACCGAGGATACAGGAATAACATCAATGCCGTCAACCACCGCACCTTCGGCGGCGTTATCTGTGGGAACAAATACCCTCTTCATCCCCGAATCGCGTGCAGCCAAAACCATAGACAGAACGCCGCATATAGGGCGCACCTCCCCCGACAGCGACAGTTCGCCTACAAAAGCTGATTCATCCAACGACATTTCAAGCTGACCGCTGGCCTTTAAAAGCGCCAGCAATAAAGGCAGGTCATATACAGAGCCCTCCTTACGCACATCGGCCGGCGCAAGATTGACCGTGATACGGCTTACCGGATATGTAAACCCACAGTTTTTCATTGATGAACGGACACGGTCACGCGATTCACGAACGGCAGCACCGGGCAGCCCTACCACATCAAACCCCGGCAGTCCTTGTGAGAGATCGGCCTCCACATCTATTAAAAAGCCGTCTATTCCGATAAGTCCCATGCTGTTGACGCGTGCATACACCGCACTTCCCCCTACATTCAACATTTCCCTTTTATCGGCATTATAACCTATTTTCCGATTTATGTAAACAAAGGCTTTTATATGGAATTAAGGTATCAGCAGGAGGGATTTCTGAACGCACCACCATAGGGGATTGTGAACACAATAATACCCGAAGCATAGGGTGCAATCTCATATTGCTGATAATAAATATTAATTCCTTCGGGGGATAGAAAATAGCTTGCAGGGTTAAAATACTGAACAATCAATTCACGATAATTTTCGAAGTATATCGGTTGGCTTTGCATATTCAGGTCTGCCTGCTTTATAATTTGCCCCAGAAGAAAGCCGCGATAATTAAATCCGGATCGAAAAAAATGAGATAGCGGCAGGCGCCGCCCTGTTTTAAGGCTGAATGTGTCTGATGCTCTGATTGTGCTTCCGTGGGCTCCTCCTGTATACTGATATCTATCGTAATAGCTGCTTAAATGACAATCTTTATTAAAAGTGATATCATAATTCATTACCGCTTCAAAAGGGTGAAACGGAAAACCGTTTCTTATTGACTCACGATAGAACCGAACCGCCTGCCTATACATGGTTGTTGATGCCATACGGTAGAATGAATTTGCTTGTGTATAATAACGACGATTAATAAGTAATTGAGCCCGCGGATTATTAACTAATATTACCTCCGGCCGGCTGATGCTAAGGGAGAGAACGGTGGTTCTATTAAAGTAAAAATCCTGTTTGGTCTCCCGCATTGTGATAATCGCGCTGCTGTTTGGGTTTCTCATGGCAATTCCTCCTTCCCCCCATTCTATGCAAACGCGTTACAATTGACAGTATTACAGTAGTATTACTGTATTTTATAGTAAAGGATGAAGAAAGAATGAAAAAGTATGTATGCTCTGTCTGTGGTTACGAATATGACCCATCTGTCGGAGATGAGGAACACGGGATTGCGCCCGGCATTGCTTTTGAGGATTTGCCGGATGATTTTGTATGCCCCGTCTGCGGTGTCGGCAAGGATATGTTTGACCCTGCCGAATAATTCTACCCTATAAAAAACATGGACGGCGAATTCGCCGTCCATGTTTTTTATACTAATAACTTATTTGATTAGAAGCCTTAACGCCCCAACGGCTGCCACTGCTGCGTGTGTGGTATCATGCATCGGCGTGTTGGTATGTTCGCAAGCTTCTCGCTCATGATTCCATACTACATGAAGTATACATCCGGCCTTCAAACCCTTGCTTGCCGCCACTGTATAGAGTGCGGCAGATTCCATTTCGGAAGCCAAGCATCCCCCTCTTATCCAGGCTTGCCATCTATTTTGCAGCTGATAGGACACAGGAGATTCTTCCGGTTTATGCTGTCCGTAAAATGAATCCTTGCAATGCACAACCCCAACATGCACCCTTTCCCCCATATCACGCGCAGACTTAACCAATGCAGAGGTTACTTCAAAATCCGACACGGCCGGAAAGGCAACCGGAAGATATTCAAGGGATGTACCCTCCTGACGGATGGCAGCATTTGCAATCACCAAATCCCCACTGCAAACCGCTTGGGACATTCCGCCGCAGGTGCCGACGCGTATCATGGTTTTAACCCCGCAAAGTGCTAATTCTTCAACACATATCGCCGTTGAGGGGCCCCCGATTCCATGGGATGTAACCAAAACACGCTGCCCGTCGATACTTCCCGCCCATGTGGTATATTCCCGCTTGCTTGCCACAAATTCGGGGGAATCAAGCAGTAGGGCTATGCTTTCAACCCGTCCGGGGTCACCGGTTAATATGGCATATTCCGCCCCCTGTTCACGGGTGAGCGCGATGTGATACATGGCTTGATTATTAAAAGATGACATAAAGACGGCCTTCCCTTCTCATTAATAATTTAGAAAACCGCCCCCTCGGGCGAGAGGACGGATGAATATATCACAGCATATCCTTTTTATGCAGAATAAACCCGACAACCCCCATCAAAGCAACCGATAATATGACGGGAAACCAGAAAAGCTGGTCAAACGGCAACCCTTTTACATTCATTCCGTAAAAGCCCGCAATAATATTGGGTATGGAAATTACAATTGTAATCGATGCCAAAATCTTCATCACGATGTTAAGATTATTGGATATTACCGAAGCAAATGCATCCATGGTGCCCGACAAAATATTGAGATATATGTTGGACATTTCAACAGCCTGCTTTATCTCGATAAGCACATCTTCCAGAAGGTCTTGATCATCTTCATACAGCTTGATATATCTCCCGCGCATCATTTTTTCGAGGGTGGTCTCATCCGATTTTAATGAAGTAGAAAAGTATACCAGCGATTTTTGTAAATCCAGAAGCTGAATAAGCTCCTTATTTTTCATGGATTTGCGAAGCTGTTTTTCAAGCAGGATGGATATTTTATCAATCTGTTTCAAATACTGCAAAAACCGTGTCGCAACCCGTAGCATGATAAAAAGGACAAACTGTGTTTTCAGCCCGGTCTGAACATTTTTCACAACACCCTGGGTGAATTCTCTGATTATTGCATTCTCCCGTAAAGATACCGTAATAACATGGTTGGGGGTAACCAAAATTCCGATAGGCATGGTCGAATAAGTGACCCCTACATCAGTTTTCCCCGAAACCGGAGTATCGAAAATCACCAGAGTATTTCCGTCCTCACTTTCGATACGTGCAGATTCCTCTTCATCCAGCGATGCACGAAGAAAGTCAGGCTCAAGCGAAAAGTGTGAGATAAGAAAATTGACCTCACGCTCATCCGGATTAACCACATCAATCCAGCAGCCATCCTCAAGCTCATCAATTCGGCAAATGCGGCCATCTATTGTTTTGTAAAAATTGATCATTTGCACACCCCTTTTCGGGGCGCGTCAGCTAAGGATATGGCGCGTCCCGATATTTGATATTATATGCTGACATAATCGACCTTCAGGGTCAGGGCTCACCATATCCACCTCCGTTTTTAAATAATTAATTATGGATTACTTAACAATAAATAGTATATCATAATAACAAAAGAATACAAGATTATTTCAATATAGCGCAAAGATAACCCCTATCTAATGCGATAACTCATACTATATATAATTTCGGCCATTTCTTTTGTAGATTTATTCAACCCGCTTTTGAGCCAATGCTGGATAAGACCTATACTGCCGTATATTGCAAAGGTAAAATACAGCTCTCTTGTAACCAAATCCCCTCCCCTATCCATTTGGGGCAATATGCCGAACTGCTCATAAATCAGAGTAATAAGCTTTTTTTGAAAATTAATATCCCCCTGCTCGCTCATAATCACCTGAACATGATTTCTGTTTTCTGAAATATAATTGAAAACTCTTTCAAGATTATTTATCATTTCATCCTTATCGGTTTTAATCGAGAGATCCAGAATTATTTCTTTGCACCATGCAAGCGTTTCATTCTCGATTTGCCGAAGTAAATCATACTGATTGGAATAATGCGCATAAAAAGTCGTTCGGTTGATATCCGCATTTTCACATAACTCTTTGATGGTTATTTTTGATATAGGCTTTTCTCTCATTAGCTCAATAAGGCTGTTTTTTATTACCGTTTTTGTATACCGTGTTTTTCTGCTTTGAGTAAGTTCTTTCATTAATATGACCACCTTTTTTGTTTGAAAATCAACATAACAAAAAATATTGTTGTCAACACGACAAACATAATGCAACTAACGGTTGTAAATCCAACACAGTGTCATTATACTAATTATGTAGCTAATCGTCAAGGCAGAAAGCATAAAGAGGTATTAATTTATGGCTCTTATTGAGATGAAAAATGTAACCAAAAAATATTATATCGGGGATGTAACCATAACGGCAGTCAATGACTGCTCATTTCCCATTGACAAGGGTGAACTGGCGGTTATTCTTGGCCCGTCGGGGGCAGGAAAAACAACCGTTTTAAATTTGCTGGGAGGAATGGATAAGCCCGATGACGGACAGCTTATGGTAGACGGCAACAAAATCCACCAATACAGCAAAAAACAGCTGATTGAATACAGGCGAAAGGATATCGGCTTTGTATTTCAGTTTTATAACCTTGTGGGTAATTTAACCGCCCTCGAAAATGTTGAGCTTGCATGTCAGATATGCCCGGGTTCCCTCGACCCAAAAACCGTTTTAAATCAGGTCGGGCTATCCGAGCGGATGGGGAATTTCCCGTCTCAATTATCCGGAGGTGAACAGCAGAGGGTGGCAATTGCAAGAGCAATGGCTAAAAATCCAAAGCTGCTTTTATGCGACGAGCCTACCGGTGCGCTGGACAGCGATACCGGACAGCGTATCATCGCGCTTCTTCAAAAAAACTGCAAAGAATCCGGCATGACCACCGTGCTGATTACTCATAACACCGTAATTGCCGAAATTGCAGACAAGGTAATCAGGCTTAAAAACGGAACGGTAAAAAGTATTACTGAAAATGCCCATCCCAAACGCGCAGATGAAATTTCGTGGTGATGGTGAATATTATGCTTTATAAAAACACTTTAATAAAAATCAGAAAATCTACGGGAAGATATCTGTCCATCTTAATTCTTGTGATGGTCGGGGTAGGCTTTCATGCGGGTATACAGGCAAGTGCGCCGGATATATCCCTGGTCGCCGACAAATATTACCGCAGCCAAAGCTTGATGGATTTCAAAATTGTCAGTTCAATGGGCTTGACCCAAGATGATGTCAACACCATTAAAAATATAAACGGCTTAAAGCATGTTGTTCCAAGCTATTCGTTGGATGTGTCAGAGCAGGATAAGGTAATCCGAATTCATGCAATCGAAGAAAAAGTGAACACACCTGGTTTAACCGAGGGGCGAATGCCCAGGTCGGAAACCGAATGTGTGGCAGATGGCAGGCATTATAAAATCGGAGACGAAATCAGGATTTCAAGGGATACAAGCCAAAAGCTGAAAAACAATGTATTTACCGTTGTCGGGCTTATTAAATCGGTTTTGTATACATTTGAGGATTACGGAATTTCCACCATTGGGGACGGTAAGCTGTCATCCTTTATTTTCATAGATAAAAGCAATTTTATTTTAGATGCCTATACAGAAATTTATATTAAAGCAGGGCAATACGATAATGCTGCTGTTTTTACCGATAAATATCAGGGTATCATATCCGGTCTTAATGATGAACTGGTTAAAATTAAGTTGCAAAGGGAAAATGCAAGGTATGATGAAATTTATTCAAAAGCGAATGATGAAATCAGCCAAAACGAATCTGAGTTTAGCGAGGAAAAGAAAAAGGGAGAAAAACAGCTTTCTGATGCAAAGGAAGAGCTTGACCATGGGGCGAAAGAGATAAAGGAAGCCAAGGATGAGCTTATTAATAGTCAAGCCAAGCTACAAATTATTACAGTCGAAAAAAACGCCGAATTTGAATCGGCCAAAGACAAAATATCAGATGGCCGCAGAGCAATCAATTCCGCCTTGGAAAAGCTGGGAGTCTCGGAAGATGAGCTGGGTACAAAAATCAACCTGTTAAATTCGGCGTTACAAGAGATAAATTTGCAGCTTGCGGAGCTTCCTTCAGACCATCCACAATATATTCAGCTGCAAAATACCGCCATAGAATATTCGGCTAATCTTGCCTCCCTCAAGGAGCTGCAGGCTACTGTTGACACGCTGAATGAGCAGGAAAAACTGCTGAATGACGGGATTATTACATTTTACTCAGAAACACAAAAGGCAAAGAACGATATTGAAAAAGGCAAAGTGGAAATTGCAAAAAACGAGAAAACAATAATAAACGGATATGCCGAATATCAAGAAAACCTCAACAAGTTTAATGCCGAAATATCGGACGCCGAGAAAAAAATTCAGGATGCCAAAACCAAGCTCACCGATATAAAGCAGCCCCGGTGGTATATTTTTGACAGGGATGCTGCCGTAGGATACAGCGAACTTGAAAGTGCGATTAATGTGATAACCGCTTTTTCGGCAGTTATCCCCCTCTTTTTCATTATAATAGTAATCCTGATGACCTCCAACTCCATGTCCCGAATGATAACCGAAGAGCGGGGCGAATTAGGCACATTTACCTCCCTGGGATACAGTGACGGCAAAATTATCTCCACCTACCTTCTCTATGTTATATCGGCTACCGGATTGGGGGTAGCAGCAGGGTTCTTTTTGGGGTGCACATTAATCCCCCCTCTTGTCTATTCTAATTTTCCGTTTATTCTGCCGCCACTTATAATTCAGTATGATATATCTTCCTTCCTCATTATTCTAGCGGTTACCCTGTCCATTATGCTGGTGGTTACGATTGTGGGATGCCGTAAGCAGCTCAGGCAAAAGCCTGCCGACCTAATGCGACCTGTATCCCCTCGTTATGGGCGAAAAATACTTCTTGAAAGAATGGGGCCGATTTGGAAGCGTCTTTCATTTATATGGAAGGTTACCATGCGTAATTTGTTTAGGTATAAAAGGCGGGGGTTCATGACGATTGCCGGAATTACCGGGTGTACCGCAATTTTGCTGGTTGGTTTCGGATTGAGGGATAGCATGGACGGAGTGGCGCAAAAACAATATGGCGATATTCATCGTTACAGCAATATAATTGTTTTGAGGGATGAAACGCCGGCCATCAGCCAAGATATCAAAAATATGCTCCAAATGGAGCAATTTGTAAATCCGCTTTTAATTAAGCAAAGCGCATATCTATGCGAAAATGACGGTCGGTCAATCGATGCATTTTTCATCGTGCCACAGGATATTAATCTTTTTTATGAATATTATCATCTAAAAAGCGTAATTGACAACAAAAAAATCACCTTGGGTGGCGGCGGCGCGGTCATTTCCCAAAGGATTGCAAAAAAACTCAATATCGTAAAAGGTGATACAATCACCATCAAGGATGCCGATAACAACTATTTTGAAATATTGGTTGCCAATGTAACCGAAAACTATCTGTCCAACTATATTTACATGGAGCCGAAAGAATACCGCAAAGTATTCGGTGAATTCGCCGCATATAATGCCCTTGTTTCAAATTATAACGGGGATGAGCAGGAGGTCGCCCGCCGATTGGTTGGCAGCGATCTGGTTGTGAATATTAGTTTTTCGAGCGATACCATACAAAAAGCGGTCGACAGCAACGACAGCATGAACAGTATAATTGCTTTGATTATAGTAGTTGCTTGCCTTCTTGCTGTTATAGTGTTATATAATTTGACAGCAATCAATATCAGCGAAAGGAAACGCGAAATTGCCACACTTAAAGTGTTGGGGTTCCGTGACGGGGAAACCAATGCATATATTTACCGAGAGGCAATGCTCCTGACCCTTATAAGTATCGTGCTGGGTATAATGCTCGGAAAGTTTCTTCATTCCTATGTACTGAATATTATTGATACCGACGCGAGAACACTGTTGAGAAAAATCGAGGGGCAAAGCTTTGTAATTTCCGGCCTTCTCACCCTTGTATTTTCAATTATTATGCAGGTAGTCACCTACTTTAAGCTTAAATCTATTGATATGATTCAGTCACTTAAATCAGCAGAATAAATTCTGTATTAATAATACCGTTT
>JAQWBK010000098.1:0-3058 GCA_028706415.1 Oscillospiraceae bacterium
CCGTGGCTCGACTGCATGACTGTCCGTCGATACTGCTTGAATGTGCTTTCATGTCAAACGACAAAGACCTTGAGATGCTGATATCATCAAAATATCAAAATGCCCTTGCCACAGAACTCGCCAAGGGTATTGTTGATTATTTCAAGCCCATTTCAGCGATATACTCCACGGTTTCCGCCACCGTCAAAAGCAACAGCCAATTACCCTCAACAGCGGTCGCCACCACCACATTAATTGCTCCGGCTGGAATGATTGCATTGATACGGAAACGCAAAAAATCAAAGTAGTGCCGCACGGTGGGGCGAAATTGTTATCTGAAAATATTATTTTTAGCATTGCAGGGGGGGATGTGAAATCCTCCCCTGCAATGTCTGCCTCCTGATACTAATCCCTGATTAATACTGTTCTCCAGTAAAAGGTGAAATAAAATTTGCGAGGATGTTTTTCGTTATGCAAGGCGGAGGAGAGCGGGCTGACGCCCGCCGACGACAACAACGCTGTATGGCGGAAAACAGACCGCAAAGATGTCTTGATTTTTACTTGAGAGCAGTATAAAAACAGCGGTAATTATAAACTATATAAAAAACCTTGTTTTCTCAGGGTAATTTTTGTTGCTGTGTCTATTGTAATGTGATACCAAAGTGGTATACTATACGCAGATTGTGAATATATTAACAGGATGGAGATAGGATTATGAGAATTAAAAAAAGTATAATGCTTATTTCGGCTTTGGTATTATTCTTGTTCATGCTTTCGGCCTGCGGAGGGAAAAATATAAATTCATCCTCCTCTACCCCGGAAAAAACCAAGGTTAATGCTGCCGTCATCAAAGGTCCTTCCGGAATCGGAATGGTAAACCTTATGGAACTTAATGCAAGCGGAACGGCTTCCAATGATTATAAGTTCACGGTCGTCAGCTCGCCGGATGAAATTGTTTCAAAGATAAGCAGCAAAGAGGTTGATCTTGCCACCCCTCCCACCAACCTTGCGGCGACACTGTATAAAAAAACTTCCGGCAAGGTTCAGATGCTTGCCGCCAGCACAAAAGGTGTACTTTATATCTTGGAAAACGGCAATACAATCCAAAGTGCGGCCGACCTCAAGGGTAAAACCATCTATACCACCGGACAGGGTGCCAACCCAGAATATATCCTTAAATATATATTAACCAAAAACGGGATTGACCCCGAAAAGGATGTAAATATAGTCTTTAAGTTTGATAATGACGAGCTTGCGACCCTGCTTGCCACCGGAGCGGCTTCGGTGGCATTGGTTCCGGAGCCGATTGTTACATCGGTTAAGGCAAAAAAGGCGGAGCTGCGTGTTGCGCTTGATATGACGGCCGAATGGGATAAGGTTTCCGGGGGAGAAAGCCAGCTCCTTATGGGCTGTGTAATAGGGCGCAGGGAGTTTGTTGAAAGCAATCCCGAGGCTGTTAAAAAGTTTTTGGAGGAATATAAGGCCTCTATTAACAAGGCCACTACCGAGGTTGATTCGACTGCCGCGCTCTGTGAAAAACACGGAATAATTCCCAAGGCGGCGGTTGCAAAGGCTGCCATACCCCGCTGCGGCTTGACCTACATTGACGGAAATGCTATGATGGAACAAATTAGGGGATTTTTTGACGTGCTTTTTGCCGCCAATCCCGGCTCGGTCGGAGGAGCGCTGCCGAATGATGAATTCTACTACAACCTCCAAAAATAAAAACAAAATAAACCGCCTCCTTACGGGGCTGGGTGCTGCCGCATTCTGGCTGGTTGTGTGGCAGGTTATCAGTATGCTGGTGGCGCAGGAGCTTCTTGTTCCTGCGCCCTTGGTGGTTTTAAAAGCACTCTCCGGCTTGGTTCGCACCTCGGATTTCTGGCAGTCTGCCGGGCGGTCGCTGCTCCGCATTTTGTTGGGCTTTCTGCTTGGCGTTATTGCGGGAAGCGGGGCGGCGGTTATGACAACCCGTTTTAAAACGGCGGATGCACTGCTTTCACCCCTGCTCCGCCTTGTTCGGGCAACCCCGGTCGCCTCTTTCATAATTCTTGCTCTTGTCTGGATTAAAACAGGATACCTGCCCTCATTCATCTCGTTTTTGATGGTGGTACCTTTGGTTTGGAATAATGTTGAAAGCGGTATTAAACATATTGACATTCGCCTGTTGGAGATGGCAAAGGTGTTTCGGCTGTCATGGTTCAAAACCTTGATTTTTGTGCGTATTCCATCGGTTATGCCGTATTTCATGGCGGCTTGTACTGCCGGAATGGGGCTGGCATGGAAATCCGGAATTGCAGCCGAGGTAATCTGCCGCCCGCCGTTCTCCATCGGTAACCAGCTCCAAAACGCGAAAAGTCATCTTGAAACGCCCCAGGTGTTTGCATGGACCATCACGGTTATACTGTTAAGTCTGGTGCTGGAAAAGCTATTGGTTTCATTCGCGGCGGGTTTTGGTAAAAGGTTTAATGCAGGCGGGGGGAACTGAAATGGCGATTGTATTTAATGAAGTTGATTTCTCATACCATGGAGAAAACAAAATTTTGGATAAATTCAGCTTTGCCTTCCCCGAAAAAGGGGCGGTTTGTCTGTCCGGCCCGTCTGGCTGCGGCAAAACCACCTTGCTGCGTCTTTTAGCCGGACTGGAAAAGCCCCAAGGGGGGATTATTTCCGGTATCGAGAGCCTCCATCCTGCCTTTGTGTTTCAGGAAAACCGTTTATTGGCCTGGATGTCAGCCCTTGATAATGTGGCACTGGTATGCGGGGCTAACGGGCGGATTATTGCAGAAAAATGGCTGGGTCGTGTCGGGCTTGGCGGGAATGAGCATAAAAGGCCGGGGGAATTAAGCGGCGGCATGAAAAGAAGGATTGCAATCGCCCGAGCACTTGCTGCTCCTGCCGATTTTTTGATTCTGGATGAGCCGTTTACAGGCTTGGATGAGCCGCTTTGGATGAGCATTGCCGGTGATATAGCCGATATTTATGCAGATAAGCTTGTCATTATGGTAACCCATATTCCCGAGCATGCAGACGGTTTAAATGCCGAGGTTTATAAGCTGGATGGCCCTCCGCTGTGTAA
>JAQWBK010000098.1:3158-4430 GCA_028706415.1 Oscillospiraceae bacterium
CCGCAAAGATGTCTTGATTTTTACTTGAGAGCAGTATCAATCCTCCGGCTGCCCTTCATCCGGATTATCCGGAATGATTTTGCCGTTCTTTGTTCTGTGTCTGACACATTCGGATAGGAGATACTCGATTTGCCCGTTGAAAGATCTGAAATCATCTTTAGCCCAGGCGGCAATCTGCTCATACAGCTTTGAAGATATTCGAAGTGGCACCTGCTTTTTTACTTCACCCATTATTAATATAGACTTCCGCTGTTGACAATGGGCTGGGCATCCTTGTTGCCGCACAGGACAACAAGAAGATTAGAAACCATGGCAGCTTTACGCTCCTCGTCAAGCTTTACCACATCGTTTTCATTCAGCTTCTCCAAAGCCATCTCCACCATCCCGACTGCCCCGTCAACTATCATTTTTCTGGCGTCAATAATCGCACTGGCCTGCTGCCTTTGCAGCATTACTGCGGCAATTTCCTGAGCATAAGCAAGATAGGTAATCCGCGCCTCCAAAATATCAATACCTGCATCCTCTACCTTGTCTTGAATTTCCTGGCGAATACGCTCGGCAACCAAGGTGCTCGAACCCCGCAGACTGCCCTCGTCAGGCTTGCCGTCGCCGGTAGTGTCAATTCCGGGGTTCATATCATAGGGGTAGATACGAACGATATTTCTCAGCGCGCTGTCACACTGGAGGGAAAGATATTCTTTGTAATTATCAACATTGAACACGGCTTTAGCGGTATCTGTGACCCTCCACATTACGGCAATCCCTATTTCTACCGGGTTGCCCAAAACATCATTGACCTTTTGCTTGTAGTTATTTAACGTCATAACTTTAAGTGAGATCTTCTTGTTTAGAACGCTGGTTTGCACGGTAGTTCCATCAATTTTTATGGCGGTGCCGGAGTTATTATCAACATCACCGCTTTGACTCAGGCGGGTCTTATAAGCAGGATTAACCGACGATGAGAAGGGGTTGACAAAATAGAAGCCCGCTTCTTTTATGGTTCCCGTATACTTCCCAAAGAGGGTGAGCACCAAAGCTTCTTGAGGTTTGATGATTTTTAATCCAAAGAAGGGGATAATGCCGAATATAAACCAGACGAGCCCCACAGTCAGGGGCAGTGCCCCAAGATTATTCAGACTTTCTAACATGATTGCCCCAAGAATAATAAGCCCGATCGATACAAGATAAAGCAAAATGAAAAGGGCTAAAAAAGGCATACCGGGTTTGGCTTTCAATTTTTTTTCGTCCATGATATCCTCCTATATTAATATG
>JAQWBK010000098.1:4530-5669 GCA_028706415.1 Oscillospiraceae bacterium
CCGGCTAAAAGATCGATTGGCGGTATCTGAATCATGGTATAGCACCCCGGCTTTTGTTTTGTGACCGCGCGGGCTGAGGAAACCAAAATTTGCCCGGTAAGCGCCGGATTGTTTATGCTCATATTAAAATCAATTCGCTGATTACCTGTAATTCCGGATACGCCTTTTCTGGATAGGTTGACGCCATGCCCCACATCCCTGAGCATATCAACACTCTCCACCTGAATAACATGGGTTTCATCATGGGCAAAATATTCGTCTTGACGAATCGATTTGGATATTATGTCAAAATCGGCCCCCTGCTCCAATTCCACATATACCATACGGCTGTGTACCCCCGCACCCTGGGGAATGGTCATAGAAAGCGCATCTTTCACACCGCTTATTGCCCTTGCAGCAACCGAGTGCCCCATGCTCATGCCCGGCCCGAAGTTGGTATAGGTTATGCCCTTGGGAAGCATGGCCATCAGCAATGCTCTTACCATCGAGTCGCTTCCCGGGTCCCAGCCTGCGGCGGTGATTGCGGCGCAATCATGTTGCTTTGCAATTACATCTAATTTAGAACGCACCTCGACAATATTTGTATGTATGTCAAAACTATCGACGGTGCAAATCCCCTTTGACAAAATGGAGGATGCAATATCCAAGACCGAACGGCTTGGTAAACACAGAATGGCGACATCAATATTATCTAATTCCGCGACACTCCTGATTAGTGGAACATCCACCGTGATCTCCCTTGTCTCAACTATACATTCAAGCGAGAAGTCATCAGAGTTTGAAATCGCCTGATATGCCGCTTTGCCGATATTCCCAAAGCCCACTATTGCAGTCTTAATCATTGTTTTGACCATCCTTTTCATCGGAGAGTTTGAATATTTCTAAGGCAACACCGCACAAAGCACGCCTAACGGCTTTGCCTTAATACACATCTTGAATAGCAAAATTAATTTTCGGGCGCGCTTTTCGGGCGCGCTTATATTTATATAAATCTTGGACAAAAGCGAAGCTTTTGTTGGAGGCGCCAGGAGGGGTTTAATAAAGATGCTTTTTCGGGCGCGCTTATAATTATATAAATCTTGGACAAAAGCGGAGCTTTTGCTGGAGGCGCCAGGAGGGGTTTAATAAAGATGCTTTTC
>JAQWBK010000099.1 GCA_028706415.1 Oscillospiraceae bacterium
GTAAACCACTGGCCATAGTATACAAGCTCGCTGAATTTACCCGATACCATCTGCTGTTTATAATGCTGGGTGTCCCGGTCAAGTGTAAGGGTCTCAAGCGCTTGGTGTGCTTTGTAAAGGATGGTGCCGCCCGGAGTTTCATATATACCGCGGCTCTTCATGCCCACAAGACGGTTTTCAACCATGTCAACTATGCCGATACCGTTGGCCCCCCCAAGCTCATTCAGCTTTTCAATCAGCTCCACACCATCCATTTTAGTACCGTCAAGGGCAACCGGAATTCCCTTTTCAAATGACAGGGTTATATAGGTTGCCTTGTCGGGGGCTTTCTCGGGAGATACCCCAAGTTCAAGGATGGAATCATAATCGGGTTCATTTGCCGGATTTTCAAGGTCCAGCCCTTCGTGTGACAGATGCCACAGATTTTTATCCTTTGAATAATTGGTTTCCCTGTTGATGGTGAGCGGGATGTTATGCGCTTCGGCATATTTAATTTCGTCTTCCCGTGATTTGAGGTCCCACACCCGCCACGGCGCAATTATTTTCATGTTGGGGGCAAACGCCTTTATGGCAAGCTCAAACCGCACCTGGTCGTTGCCCTTGCCTGTGCAGCCGTGGGCAATTGCGTCCGCACCCTCGGCCGTCGCAATTTCAACAATACGCTTTGCGATTATTGGGCGGGCAAACGAGGTCCCAAGAAGGTATTGATTTTCATACACGGCACCTGCTTTAAGTGTCGGGAAAATGAAGTCGTCCACAAATTCCTGCCTTAAATCCTCGATATAAAGCTTTGAAGCACCGGTTTTTATCGCCTTTTCGTTAAGCCCAGACAGCTCCTTGCCTTGACCCACATCCGCTGCCACCGCGATAACCTCACAGCCGGGGTAATTTTCTTTAAGCCACGGAATTATGATGGAGGTATCCAATCCGCCCGAATAAGCAAGCACAATCTTTTTAATCGAATCCATATTGTGTTCATCCTTTTCTTTATGTTTTCCTGAATTTACTATACGATAATCCTATTATACCCACCTTGTTTTTATTTTACAAGTAGTAAAGCGTATAATTATACTTAATAGTATTTTTTTGTAGCAATCACTAATAGAGGCTTTAATACAGCCGATAATATGCATAATGCTATACAATATTAATAAATATAATCCTGCAATTATACATTAAAGATGAATAAATATACATTTTAATTGCATATAAAACTAACCTCGGTTATAGGCTGAGGTTAGTTTTCACTCTTGTGTTATCAAACTGTAATTATATTTATGTATGTATGTATGCGTTTATACTGATCTCAAGTAAAAATCAAGACATCTTTGCGGTCTGTTTTCCGCCATACAGCGTTGTTGTCGTCGGCGGGCGTCAGCCCGCTCTCCTCCTCCGCCTTGCATGACGAAAAACATCCTCGCAAATTTTGTCTCACCTTTTACTTGAGAACAGTATTATTTTTGTTTTCGGAAAGTATTAGTCCGACCAGTGTAAGCACAATTCCCGCCACGGTGAGCGGCATAATTTTGTCACCCAGCACGATTGCCGATAAAGATACCGTTACCACCGGTTGAAGATAGAGATAGACACTTGTTTTTACGGCACCGAGGGTCTCCACCGTCCTGTTCCATATAATAAAACCGAATGCAGATGCACCCAACCCTAAAAACAGCAGGTTAAAGATGCTTACCGGATTGGTGAAACGCCCCGGGTCTAAATTAAACTCGGTTACAAAAAACACCGGGGACATGGTGACAAGTCCGTAAAAGAATACCTTTCGCGTGCACAGGATAAGATTTTGCTTAACCGCCATAATCTTTCTCATGATGACACAGTACATTGCCCATGAACAAGCCGCAAGGAAGGCCAGCATGTCGCCAATCGGGTTTAGCTTTAAATTAAATTTGCCGTTAATCGAAACCAGAAGAACCCCCGATACCGCCACCAAAAAGCCGATAAAAAAGCGTATGCTTAATTTCTCATTGTCGAGAAACAGGTGTGCAAACAGGGCGGTAATTATGGGGGCAAGGGATATGATTATCGAAACATTTGAAGATGTTGAGTAATCAATCGCGATATTCTGCATCAAAAAATACAGTGTAACACCGCATATTCCGGCAGCGATAAAAAGCAATTCTTGCCGGAAGCCGAAGAATACCGGCCGGTGGGGATAGATCAGCCAAAGTGCAATGTATGCAATCAAAATCCTTATGAGCATTATCTCCAGGGCGGAGAAGTTGTTGAGCAGTATTTTGGCCGATACAAAGGTGCTTGCCCATATTACAATTACAATAATCGCCATGGTATGAGCAAGTATTTGACTGCGAGTATTTATTTTTGACGCCATTAACAATTCCTGCCGTTTCGGTGAATAATTATTACAAAAAATCGCAACCTGCCCTGCCCAAAAACCGTGCGGCAGACCGACATACTATAATCAGCCGCCCAGGCGTATCATTTCGTCAATACAGCGGCGGGCTTTTACAATGGTCTCATGGGTCAGCCTTATTTCCTCACCGCCCTGTCCGTTGAGTGCTCGCCAAACATCAACCAGGGTTGTCAGCTTCATGTTCGGGCAAATCAGCTTTTTGGTAAGGGGATAGAAGTTTTTATCCGGACACTTATATTGCAGGTGCTCCACAATGCTGTTTTCGGTGCCGATAATGAAATCCTTATTATCCGAGTTCTTGCCATAATCCATAATTGCCGAAGTAGAGCCCACAAAATCCGCCTTTTCGACCACCGCGGGAATACATTCGGGATGTACCAGTAGCAGCGCATTCGGGTGCTGCGCTCGTGCGGTTTCCACATCATGCACCCCCACCGCCGCATGAATGGGGCAACCCCCTTTAAGCAGCCGGATTTCCTTTTCGGGCACCTGCTTTTGCACATAATCACCGAGGTTGCTGTCGGGTATGAAAAGTATTTTATCGTTTGCTATGCTTCTCACAATTTTAACGGCGGTTGATGAAGTAACGCAGACATCGCACACCGTTTTAAGCGCGGCTGTGGTGTTTATATATGCAACAACCGTATAGCCGGGATTATTTGCTGTAAAATCCTTTATCATTTGGGCGTCCATCTGCTCGGCCATGGGGCAGCCGGCGAAAGGGTTTACCAATACCACCCGTTTATCCTCGGACAGTATTTTTACCGTTTCGGCCATAAAGCGAACGCCGCTCATCATTATGGTTTTTTGGGGGGCCTTTTGTGCCATTACGCTCAGCTGATAGGAATCCCCCGAGAAATCCGCAACCTCAACGATTTCGCGCGCCTGGTAGCTGTGGGCAAGAATACACACATCTTTTTCTTTCTTGATTCTTAATATTTCGTCCTGCATTTCTTTAACTAACAATTGAGGCACTTCCTTTCCGAGATGGGGAGGGTGGTTGAGTTATAATATAATTATTAATCCAAATTCAGTCGGTGGTGGAGTCAATAATGCCGCCGCCCACCACGGTATCCCCGTCGTAGAAGACTGCAGCCTGTCCGGGGGCCGCCGAGGGCTGAGGATTTTCAAAGCGAACATGCACGCTTCCATCTTCGTTTGGATACAGAGCGGCGGGGGCTTCGGGCTGATGATACCGAGTTTTAACCGTGATCGAAAGGGGCTGGGTAGGTTGGCCAATTGAAATCCAGTTGACCTCATTCACAACCAGACCGGATGAATAAAGCTCATCCTTGTTGCCCAGCGTAACCGTGTTGTCGGCTGCGTTCTTGCTTATCACATATCGTGGCTCACCAAAGCCGATGCCAAGACCCTTGCGCTGCCCGATTGTATATCTGTAATGGCCTTTATGACGGCCGATAACACTGCCCTTGCTGTCAATAAAATCACCATCCGAAGCTTTTGCTCCCATAACCTGTTCCAGAAAACCCGCATAATCCCCGTCGGGAACAAAGCATATATCCTGACTGTCGGGCTTACGGGCATTTACCAGGCCACGCTGCTCGGCCTGCTGCCTTACCTCATGCTTAAGAATTTTGCCTAAGGGGAAAAAAGTATGGGCAAGCTCGTCCTGCGTAAGAGCATATAGCACATAGGTCTGATCCTTTGATTTATCCTTGGCTTTTTTAAGTAGCCAGCGTCCGGACGAATTATCATATTCGATTATTGCATAATGTCCGGTTGCAATGCTATCCATACCCAGCAGCCGCGCACGCTGCAGCAGCCGTGGGAATTTAATGAATCGGTTGCAGTCTATACATGGGTTGGGGGTACGCCCTGCGACATATTCTGAGGTAAACCGCCCGATAACATCCTGCCTGAATTCGGCGGTATATGAAAATACAGCGTGGCGAAACCCGATTTTTGCAGCCACCCTGCGGGCATCCTCCACATCGGTCAAAGAACAACAGGTCCGCCCCTCCGAGCAAACGCCGATATCCTCATTTTCATACAGCTTTAATGTAATGCCGACAAGCTCGTGCCCCTGATCATTCAGCAGAGCCGCCGCAACAGAGCTGTCAACCCCTCCGCTCATAGCAACCAGAATTTTAGACATCTTTAAACCCTTTCATACAGCATTGTCAGAACGACACATTACGCTTGCTTATTATACAATATTATATTCGAAAATGGTAGTTCATTGCATACAATTATTTTTCGTCTGTATCCGCAAAAACCGGGGTGGAAAGATAGCGCTCGCCTGTATCGGGAAGTATTGTAACAATGGTTTTACCCGCATTTTCGGGGCGCTTTGCCAGCTGGATTGCCGCCCATACCGCCGCACCTGACGATATGCCGACCAACAACCCTTCGGTATTAGACAGCTCTCGCACGGTGTCAAAGGCGTTTCGGTTTGTAACACGAATAACTTCATCATAAATATCGGTATTCAGCACAGCCGGTACAAAGCCTGCCCCGATACCCTGAATTTTGTGAGGACCGCTTTTTCCTTCGGACAACACAGGGGAACCATCAGGCTCAACCGCGACAACCCGGATATTTGGGCTTTGTGATTTTAAATATTCCCCTATACCGGTAATTGTGCCGCCGGTTCCTACACATGCAACAAAAATATCCACCCCGCCATCGGTATCATTCCAGATTTCGGGGCCGGTTACATCGCGGTGGGCTGCGGGATTAGCCGGATTATTAAACTGTGCGGGGATGAATGCATTTGGTATTTCATCCGCCAGTTCCTCTGCCTTCTCAATTGCACCCAACATGCCTTTAGCGCCCGGGGTAAGAACCAACTCGGCGCCGTATGCCTTTAACAGGGTGCGGCGTTCCACACTCATGGTGTCAGGCATTGTCAGGATGATCCGATATCCTTTGGCAGCGGCAACCGAAGCCAGCCCAATTCCGGTATTACCGCTGGTTGGTTCAACAATAACCGAACCCTCCTTCAGCAGACCTTTTGCCTCGGCATCCTCCAGCATTGCCTTTGAAATACGGTCTTTAACGCTTCCTGCCGGATTAAAATATTCAAGCTTACCGAGTATGTGTGCATTTAATCCATGCTTATTTTCATAATTTGTCAGTTCTAAAAGGGGGGTGTTCCCGATGAGTTCAATCAGACTTTTATATATTCGTGACATATTATTCCCTCCT
>JAQWBK010000014.1 GCA_028706415.1 Oscillospiraceae bacterium
ATGCGACAATTGAAAAGGATATCACCAAAAACGCCGAGGAAGCTCTGCTTGAGGTATATCGCAAGCTGCGCCCGGGCGAGCCTTTAACGGTTGAAAACTCTCAGCAGCACCTGGAAAGCCTGTTTTTCGATGCCCGCCGTTATGACCTTTCCCGTGTCGGGCGATACAAATATAATAAAAAGCTTGCGATTTCCAACCGTCTTACAGGTCATAAGCTGAGCAGACCGATTGTAAACCCCCTGACAGGCGAGGTTATGGCAGAAGAGGGCGAGCTGATAAACCAAGCCAAGGCCATGGAAATTCAGCAGGCCGGTGTTACGGTTGCCTATGTGAATACAGACGAGCACGGCGAGGTTCACGAAGTTAAAATTATATCCAACGGTATGGTGGATATCAGCAACTTTGTTGATTTTGATGCAACCGAGCTGGGTATTCGCGAGCATGTGCGTTTTTCGGTGCTCAAAGAAATCCTTGAGTCAACCGAGGATAAGGATGATCTGCGCGAAGCCATCCGCAGTCGTATGGATGACCTTGTTCCTAAGCATATCATCGTGGATGACATTCTTGCATCCATCAATTATATAAACTGCCTTGCTCACGATGTCGGAACCGTAGATGATATCGATCACCTGGGCAATCGTCGTATCCGTTCGGTGGGTGAGCTGTTGCAAAACCAGTTCCGTATCGGATTTTCCCGAATGGAGCGGGTTATCCGCGAGCGCATGACACTCCAGGCTCAGGATATGGATGTCGTCACCCCTCAGGCTCTTATCAACATTCGTCCTGTGGTTGCCTCAATAAAGGAATTTTTCGGTTCCTCCCCCCTGTCACAGTTTATGGATCAGACCAACCCACTGGCCGAGCTTACCCACAAGCGTCGTTTATCGGCTCTCGGCCCGGGCGGACTTTCTCGTGACCGTGCAGGCTTTGAGGTTCGTGATGTTCACTACAGCCATTACGGCCGTATGTGCCCCATAGAAACCCCCGAAGGCCCCAACATCGGGCTTATATCCTATCTTGCCACCTATGCCCGTATCAACGAATACGGATTTATAGAAGCTCCCTTCCGCAGGGTCAACAAAGAAACCGGTGTGGTCACCGACCAGGTAGTATACATGCCCGCCGATGTCGAGGATGACTATATAGTTGCTCAGGCTAACGAACCCCTTGACGAGCAGGGAAGATTTGCGCGTGTAATGGTTAATGCCCGTTTCCGCAGTGAGTTTTTGGAAATCGAGCGGGAAAGAGTCGACTATATGGATGTTTCCCCCAAAATGGTTGTTTCGGTTGCCACCGCCATGATTCCGTTTTTAGAGAATGATGACGCCAACCGCGCCTTGATGGGTTCAAACATGCAGCGGCAGGCTGTTCCTCTCCTTACAACCGAATCCCCCATAGTGGGTACCGGCATGGAATATAAAGCTGCCGTTGATTCGGGCGTTGCCGTGCTTTCAAAAGAAGCGGGTACCGTAACCTCGGTTTCTGCCGACCGCATTATTGTTCGGCGGGACAGCGACGGTTCACAGGATACCTATCCGATGATTAAATTTAAGGATTCCAACCAAGGCACCTGCGTAAACCAGCGCCCGGTTGTATCCTTTGGTCAGCATATCGAAACGCGGGAGGTTATTGCCGACGGTCCCTCAACATGCAACGGCGAAATATCCCTCGGAAAGAATGTTCTTATCGGCTTCATGTCATGGGAAGGCTATAATTATGAGGATGCCATCCTTATCAACGAGAAGCTGGTGCGGGACGATGTATTCACCTCAATCCATATCGAGGAATACGAGATCGAGGCACGCGATACCAAGCTTGGGCCGGAGGAAATCACCCGTGATATTCCCAATGTGGGCGAAGATGCACTCAAGGATTTGGATGAGCACGGTATCATTCATGTGGGTGCAGAGGTGCGTTCGGGAGATATTCTGGTGGGCAAGGTTACCCCAAAGGGAGAAACCGAGCTTACCGCCGAGGAAAGACTGCTTCGCGCCATATTCGGTGAAAAAGCACGGGAGGTTCGTGATACTTCCTTAAAGGTCCCCCATGGCGAATACGGAATTGTTGTTGATGTTAAGGTTTTCACCCGCAAAAATTGCGATGAATTAAGCCCGGGTGTCAACATGGTGGTTCGCTGCTATATCGCCCAGAAACGCAAAATCAGCGTTGGCGATAAGATGGCGGGTCGTCACGGTAACAAGGGCGTTGTATCCCGCATACTTCCAAGTGAGGATATGCCCTTCATGCCTGATGGTACCCCCCTTGATATCGTGCTTAACCCCTTGGGCGTGCCCTCGCGTATGAATATCGGTCAGGTCTTAGAGGTGCATTTGGGCTATGCCGCTGCAGCTCTGGGCTTCAAGGTAATGACCCCGGTATTCGACGGCGCGCACGAGGAAGATATAAAAGAGCTGCTTGAAAAGGCGGGTAAGAGTGTCGACGGGAAAACCACACTTTATGACGGGCGTACAGGTCAACCTTTTGACAACCCCGTAACCGTGGGCTATATGTACTTCCTGAAGCTGCACCATCTGGTGGATGACAAGATCCACGCCCGCTCCACCGGCCCGTATTCACTTGTTACCCAGCAGCCACTTGGGGGCAAGGCGCAGTTCGGCGGACAGCGTTTCGGAGAGATGGAAGTTTGGGCACTTGAGGCTTACGGCGCAGCATATACACTGCAGGAAATCTTGACGGTAAAATCCGATGATGTTGTCGGGCGCGTCAAGACTTATGAAGCAATAGTAAAGGGTCAAAACATTCCTCAGTCGGGTGTGCCTGAATCATTTAAGGTGCTTGTAAAAGAGCTACAGTCTCTCTGCCTTGATATAAAGGTATTAAATAAAAACAATCAAGAAATTGACCTTAAGCAGACCTTTGATGATGATGAAGAGGTCAATATGGTCACCGTCGACGAGGGTGCTTTCCAGAATGTTACCAACGAGAGCGAGCTGGACGGCTATAAGGTTGAGGAGCCGGATTCGGAAAATCAAGAGAGTTTGCTTGATGCTGATGAAGCAGAGCCCGACCTGTTGACCGATGAAGATGCCGCTGAAGATACTGAAGAAATATAATAAACGGGAGGAAAATTCACTGTATGATGGAATTTAACGTGTTCGACTCAATTAAAATTGGGCTTGCCTCCCCGGAGCAGATTCGCGATTGGTCCTTTGGTGAGGTCAAAAAACCTGAAACCATTAATTACCGCACCCTGAAACCTGAAAAGGAAGGTTTATTCTGTGAGCGTATTTTTGGGCCGCAGAAGGATTGGGAGTGCCATTGCGGAAAATATAAACGCATACGCTATAAAGGGAAAATATGCGATCGCTGCGGTGTCGAAGTCACCCGCGCCAAGGTTCGCCGTGAGCGAATGGGCCATATAGAGCTAGCCGCTCCGGTTTCACATATCTGGTATTTCAAGGGTATTCCCTCCCGAATGGGGCTTATTCTGGATTTATCTCCCCGACTGCTGGAGCAGGTGTTGTATTTTGCTTCTTACATCGTGGTAGACCCGGGTACCACCCCGCTTTTCAAAAAGCAAATACTCAACGAAAAAGATTATCGGGATATGCGCGAAAAATATGAGGATGATTTTGATGCCGGTATGGGGGCAGAATTCATCTATAAGCTACTTGAGGAGATAGATCTTGTCCAGCTTTCGATTGACCTCAAAAATGAGCTTGAGGGTGCAACCGGTCAGAAGCGTTCAAGATTGCTGAAAAGGCTGGAGGTTATTGAAGCCTTGCGCCACTCCGGCAACCGTCCGGAATGGATGATTATGTCGGTTGTTCCGGTCATCCCCCCCGATATCCGTCCCATGGTGCAGCTAGACGGCGGTCGTTTTGCGACCTCCGACCTTAACGATTTGTACCGTCGGGTAATCAACCGCAATAATCGCCTTAAGCGTCTGCTGGATTTGGGCGCCCCCGATATAATTGTACGCAATGAAAAGCGCATGCTGCAGGAGGCTGTTGATGCTCTAATCGACAACGGTCGCCGCGGTCGTCCGGTTACAGGCCCCAACAATCGGCCACTTAAATCCCTTTCAGATATGTTAAAGGGAAAACAGGGGCGTTTCCGTCAGAATTTGCTGGGTAAGCGTGTCGACTACTCCGGCCGTTCGGTTATCGTTGTGGGTCCCGAGCTCAAGCTGTATCAGTGCGGTCTGCCCAAGGAAATGGCGCTCGAGCTGTTCAAGCCCTTTGTTATGAAAAGGCTGGTCGAAACAGGGGTTGCCGGCAACATTAAATCCGCAAGAAAGATGGTTGAGCGGGTTCGCCCCGAGGTTTGGGATGCACTCGAAATTGTTATCAAGGACCATCCTGTCATGCTCAACCGCGCCCCCACTCTGCACCGACTTGGTATTCAGGCGTTTGAACCCGTGCTTGTCGAGGGGCGGGCAATCAAGCTGCATCCTCTAGTATGTACCGCCTTCAACGCCGACTTTGACGGAGATCAGATGGCGGTCCATGTTCCCCTGTCAGCCGAAGCACAAGCAGAAGCTCGCTTCCTTATGCTGGCGGCAGGTAACCTCTTAAAGCCCTCCGACGGCCGTCCGGTGACCGTTCCGACACAGGATATGGTTCTGGGTTCATACTACCTTACCATAGATAAACCCGGGGAACCCGGTGAAGGTAAGATCTTCCGTGACGAGGACGAGGCAATCATGGCTTATGATGCGGGGGCAGCCAGTCTCCATGCCAAAATCAAGCTGCGCCGCACCATTGAAATTGATGGTGTCAAGCATCAGCGTATAATTGAAACCACAATAGGCAGGGTTATTTTTAATCGTTCCATTCCTCAGGATCTCGGTTTTGTCAAACGAAACACAATTGATGATATGTTCAAATACGAGGTCGATTTCAAAATAGATAAAAAGCATCTTTCTCTGATTATTGAAAAATGCATAAAGGTTCACGGCACCGCCGAAACCTCTTTGGTGCTGGATGCAATCAAAACTCAGGGCTATAAATACTCAACCCGCGCTGCTCTTACTGTTGCGGTTGTGGATGCCGCCATTCCACCCCAGAAAAAGAAGCTTATCGAAGATGCCGAAAAACGCGTTGAAGAAATTACCCGTCTGTTTAAACGCGGGCTTATGAGTGATGACGAGCGTTACCGTGAGGTTATCAAAACATGGACCGAAACAACCAACAGGGTAACCGAGGCTCTGAACAGCAATCTTGACCCGTATAATCCGATATTCATGATGTCCGATTCGGGCGCCCGTGGTTCCATTGCACAGATACGCCAGCTTGCGGGTATGCGCGGACTTATTGCCAACACATCGGGCAGAACGATAGAGGTGCCCATCCGTGCCAATTACCGCGAAGGTCTTAACGTACTCGAATACTTCATCTCATCCCGCGGCGCGCGTAAAGGTCTGGCAGACACCGCTCTGCGTACCGCCGACTCGGGGTATTTGACCCGCCGTCTGGTGGACGTGGCACAGGATGTTATTATCCGCTCAAACGACTGCGGAACTGCCGAGGGCATTGAAGTTTATGATATTCGTGACGGCAAAGAAATAATTGAACAGCTGACGGATCGTCTGCACGGCAGATATCTTTTAAACGATTTTGTTGACCCGAAAACCGGAGAGGTTATGGTCAGCAGCGAAAAGATAATGGGGGATTATGAGGCAGACCTTTTGGTCAATAAATACAAGGTCGAGCGCATAAAAATCCGCTCCGTTCTGAACTGCCACGCAAAGCACGGGGTCTGCTCAAAATGCTATGGTTCAAATCTTGCGTCGGTGGGTCCGGTTTCTTTCGGAGAAGCAGTTGGTATAATTGCCGCCCAATCAATAGGTGAACCGGGTACCCAGCTCACCATGCGTACCTTCCACACCGGCGGTATCGCATCCAGCGAGGATATAACCCACGGTTTGCCCCGCGTTGAAGAGCTTTTCGAAGCGCGTAAGCCCAAGCATCTGGCACAGATTTCCGAGATTGACGGCGTTGTCAGCTTTGGCGAAGAAAAGAAAAAGCGGCTGGTTATCGTTACAAAAACCGAGAAGAATAATATCGACGAACGCTCGTATGTAATTCCGTTCGGTTCGCGTATCAGCGTTAAAGAAGGGGCCGTTATCAAAAAGGGTGGCAGAATCACCGAAGGCTCAATCAATCCCCATGATATCCTTGCGGTAAGCGGCGAGGAGGCTGTTCAGAATTATCTGATTCAGGAGGTTCAGCGAACCTATCGTATGCAGGGTGTTGATATCAACGATAAGCACGTTGAGGTTATAGTTCGCCAGATGATGCGCAAGGTAAAGGTTGATAATCCCGGCGACACCACCCTGCTTTCGGGAGCTACGATTGATCGTGCCGATTTTAACGAATACAATGCCGCTATCCGTCAGCGTATTGCCGCCGGCGAAACCGAGCTGAACGAGGCAACCTGTTTACCGGTACTAATGGGCATTACAAAGGCTTCTCTTGCCACCGACAGCTTCCTGTCAGCCGCATCCTTCCAGGAAACCACCCGGGTTCTTACCGAAGCCGCCATCAAGGGCAAGGTTGATCCGCTGCTTGGGTTAAAGGAAAATGTTATCATCGGCAAGCTTATTCCTGCCGGAACGGGAATGCAGTCCTACAACGACATTCATATTGCCAACATGCATCCCGACGCCCCTAATGATTCCTATATCGCCACCCTGCGTGCTCTCTTGGAAAACGATGATTCACAGGACCCGGATGAACAGGTGGTTCCGCCTGAAGGGGACAATGAATCGGTGGTGCAGTATCAAGTTCAGGATGCCCCGGTAGTCTGACGCCGAGGATAAATCGGTCAAACAACCTGCCTCGCTGCCCCTGCCTTTTGCGTAAATCGTCAGGTGATTTACGCAAAAGCAATTATAGAGAAAATTGTTGGGTTTGCTTGACAAAGGGTTGTTTTCCATGATATTATTCGTAATTGTGATATTTTCGATTTTTAGCTATCAAGAATGATTTCTATTTGTTCCATTATTATGACCATTCCTTTCGGGTAGTCCGCAAATTTTGTGCGGTTTCGACACTTGTGTCGAAATTTTGGTCGGTGTTCGACCGAAAAGCACAAATTTGCCGTTTGAAAAATTTATTTTTCAAACTTTCTACCACCCAAGCCCCCTAACAAGTCGATTATAATGACCGACTTTGGGAATAAATTATTCTATAAACAGGAGGTGATATTGTTGCCAACCTTTAATCAGCTCGTGCGTAAAGGGCGTGAGGAAGTCGGTAAAAAGGATAAGGCGCCTGCTCTTTTGAAGGGCTGGAACTCCAAAAAGCGTATGCCCATCGACCAGAACTCTCCCCAAAAGCGCGGCGTGTGCACAGCGGTTAAAACGTCCACCCCCAAGAAGCCCAATTCGGCTCTTCGCAAGGTAGCTCGTATTCGCCTTTCAAATGGGATTGAGGTTACATCCTACATTCCGGGTGAAGGTCATAACCTGCAGGAGCACAGCGTTGTACTGATTCGCGGCGGTCGTGTAAAAGACCTGCCCGGCGTACGCTACCACATCATCCGCGGCACCCTTGATGCCCAAGGAGTTGCAAAGCGTATGCAGGCGCGTTCCAAATACGGCGCCAAAAAGCCCAAGGCCGGAGCGGCCAAAAAATAAGACATTCCATCAGCGGCTAGTATATAGCGGCATAAAATAGATGTGTGATAATATCGGCAGTAAATGTTGATAATATCAGGGTCTGTGATACAGTATGTTAATATTAGGAACTGTGGATACAGTTTACTGATTAATTAGCAAATGAGTATCTGAATGCTCTATATTGGCCAGCGGGAAGATGTCTCATTCGGAGACGATCATTTTCGAGTACCTATGATATCATATTTATGAAGGAGGGAAGTAGAGTGCCGAGAAGAGGTTCAATAGCAAAACGAGATGTTTTGCCCGACCCACTTTACAATTCCAAGCTTGTTACCAGACTTATCAACAACATTATGTATGACGGTAAACGCGGTGTATCCCAGAAGATTGTTTATGGTGCGTTTGACATCATTCGTGAAAAGACGGGGAAGGATCCCCTTGAAGTCTTTGAACAGTCGATGGAGAACGTAATGCCCATGCTGGAGGTTAAGGCTCGCCGTGTTGGCGGTGCAACCTACCAGGTGCCAATCGAGGTTCGCCCCGAACGCCGCCAGACCTTGGGTCTTCGCTGGTTGACAGCGTATTCCCGTAGCCGTTCTGAACGCACCATGAAGGAACGCCTTGCAGGCGAAATTATGGATGCCATCAACGGAAACGGCGGCGCAGCCAAAAAGCGTGATGACACCCATCGCATGGCCGAAGCCAACAGAGCATTTGCTCACTACAGATGGTAGATCCCGATTGATGTATATATCGGGGTTTATACTGTTCTCAAGTAAAAGGTGAGACAAAATTTACGAGGATGTTTTTCGTCATGCAAGGCGGAGGAGGAGAGCGGGCTGACGCCCGCCGACGACAACAACGCTGTATGGCGGAAAACAGACCGCAAAGATGTCTTGATTTTTATTTGAGATCAGTATTACAAACAAAACGCGGGAAATACACAGCCCTTGCCCTGCATCAGCGGGGCCGGGGCGGTATTAACCACCCGCTTTGCAGTGCGCACACTGTACTACCACAGGTTAGAACTCGTTTTTACATTTGCCCGCTTTGGGCAAATGGTCTGCCATTCCCGGAAGCTCACCCGGCCATGCCTTCATTGAGCTTTGAGGAGTTGGCGCCGCGAGTTGGTTTGCCTCCTGCAAGCAGGCGTTAGCTCCAAACGAACTGTTACTGCAGTTCGCCGAAAATATAAGGAGGACAATTATGGCAAGGCAAGCATCATTAGAACTTACCAGAAACATTGGTATCATGGCTCATATCGACGCCGGTAAGACAACCACTACCGAGCGTATCCTGTTTTATACCGGTATCAACCATAAGCTGGGCGAGACACATGACGGCGCAGCTACAATGGACTGGATGGCACAGGAGCAGGAACGTGGTATTACAATTACCTCTGCCGCCACCACATGTTTTTGGAAAAAGCATCGTATAAACATTATAGACACCCCCGGCCACGTTGACTTTACCGTAGAGGTGGAGCGTTCGCTCCGTGTTCTTGACGGTTCGGTTACGGTTTTCTGTGCAAAGGGCGGTGTCGAACCCCAGTCTGAAACTGTATGGCGCCAGGCTGACCAATATAAAGTTCCCCGCATGGCATATGTAAATAAGATGGATATCATGGGCGCAGATTTCTATTATGTCGTCAACATGATGAAGGATCGTCTGAAATGCAATGCCGTGCCCATTCAGCTTCCGGTGGGTGCCGAGGATACCTTTAAGGGTATAATCGACCTGGTTGAGATGAAAGCATATATATATTATGATGATATTGGCAAGGACATCCGTTGTGAGGATATCCCCGAGGATTTGATGGACAAGGCAAACGAATACCATGCCGCTTTGGTGGAATCGGTTGCCGAGCAGGATGATGACCTGCTGGAGAAGTTCTTCTCGGGCGAAGAGCTCACAATACAGGAAATTAAAGCCTGTATCCGCAAAGCCACCGTCAATAATAAGATGGTTCCGGTTGTCTGCGGCACCTCCTACCGAAATAAGGGCGTGCAGAAGCTGCTCGACGCCGTCATCGATTATATGCCCGCTCCAACCGAAGTGCCTTCGATAAAGGGAGTAAACCCCGAAACCCAAGAAGAGGTTGAGCGTCATTCTGACGATAGCGAGCCTTTCTCGGCTTTGGCATTCAAGATTGCCACCGACCCGTTTGTGGGCAAGCTCTGCTTCTTCCGTGTCTATTCCGGTCAGGCCAATGCCGGCGCAAGTGTTTACAATTCTAACAAGGATAATAACGAGCGCCTGGGCAGAATTCTTCAGATGCACTCAAACCATCGTCAGGATATCGAAACCGTTTATGCGGGGGATATCGCTGCTGCAGTTGGGCTGAAGAATACCACCACCGGTGACACACTTTGCGATCATAAAAATCCGGTTATTCTTGAATCCATGGAATTCCCCGAGCCGGTTATTCGGGTTGCTATTGAACCCAAGACCAAAGCCGGTCAGGAAAAAATGGGAATTGCTCTTTCAAAGCTGGCGGAGGAAGATCCCACCTTCAAGAACTACACCGATGAGGAAACCGGGCAGACCATCATCGCAGGTATGGGAGAGCTGCATCTTGAAATCATTGTCGACCGTCTTTTGCGTGAATTCAAGATTGAAGCCAATGTCGGTGCCCCTCAGGTTGCCTATAAGGAAACCATCCGCAAAAATGCCGATGTCGACAACAAATACGCGCGGCAATCCGGTGGACGCGGCCAATACGGTCATGTTAAGATTCGTGTTGAGCCCAACGAGACCGGCAAGGGTTATGAATTCGTTAATGGGATTGTCGGCGGTGTTATCCCCAAGGAATACATCCCGGCGGTAGATCAGGGTATCAAGGGCGCAATGATGTCGGGCGTCGTGGCCGGCTACAATGTTGTGGATGTCAAGGTTACACTCTATGACGGTTCGTATCATGAGGTTGACTCTTCCGAAATGGCATTTAAAATTGCCGGTTCAATGGCGTTTAAAGAAGCCATGCGCAAGGCTAATCCCGTTCTGCTGGAGCCGGTCATGAAGGTTGTGGTCACCGTGCCCGAGGAGTATATGGGCGACGTCATCGGGGACATCAACTCCCGACGGGGCATAATGCAGGGTATGGAGGCAATAAGCGGCGCACAGCGTATCAACGCTTTAATTCCTCTATCAGAAATGTTCGGTTATGCCACCGACCTGCGTTCACGCACACAAGGCCGTGGCCAATACAGCATGGAACCCAGCCATTATGCCGAGCTGCCTAAGAGTGTTGCAGAAACGATTATTGCCAAAAATGTGAAATCCTAAGATAAACGAGTAATCATTAAATAATTATTCTTTTAAAAAAGGCTTGTAATTCGTAGTACGACTTGATAAAATGAGTTTCATAGGTTTTCTTGCAGAAATGCAAAAATAAATAATAAATTGTTTTTATAAAAGGAGGAAATCCACATGGGAAAGGCAAAATTTGAAAGAAACAAACCCCACGTAAACATTGGCACCATCGGTCACGTTGACCATGGTAAAACCACCTTAACCGCTGCCATCACGAAAGTTCTGAACTTAAAGGGTAGCTCCGAGTATGTTGATTATGCGCATATCGATAAAGCACCTGAAGAGCGTGCACGCGGTATCACAATCAACACCTCACACGTTGAGTATCAGACCGAAACCCGTCACTATGCTCACGTTGACTGCCCCGGCCATGCTGACTATGTCAAGAACATGATTACCGGTGCTGCTCAGATGGATGGAGCAATCTTGGTTGTTTCGGCTGCTGACGGCCCCATGCCCCAGACCCGCGAGCATATCGTGCTTGCCCGTCAGGTTGGCGTTCCCTACATTGTTGTTTTCATGAACAAGGTTGATCAAGTTGACGATCCCGAACTGCTTGAGCTTGTTGAAATGGAAATCCGCGAGCTGTTGGACGAATACGATTTCCCGGGCGATGATACACCCATCATCAAGGGTTCGGCATTAGCCGCTCTCGAATGCACATCAACCGATGCCGACGCTGCCGAATATGCTCCTATTCTTGAGCTTATGGCTGCTGTGGATGAGTATATCCCGACACCCGAGCGCACCATTAACCTCCCCTTCCTGATGCCTGTCGAAGATGTCTTCACCATCACAGGGCGCGGCACTGTTGCCACCGGCCGTGTTGAGCGTGGACAGCTAAAGCTTTCTGAGGAAGTTGAAATCATCGGCTTGAGCGACGAAAGAAAGAAGACTGTTGTTACTGGTATTGAAATGTTCCGCAAGCTTCTCGACTATGCCGAAGCAGGCGACAACATTGGCGCACTGCTCCGCGGTGTCCAGAGAACCGATATCGAGCGCGGACAGGTTCTGTGCAAACCCGGTTCTATCAATCCTCACACAAAGTTCCATGGTAAGGTTTATGTCCTTTCCAAGGAAGAGGGCGGCCGTCATACACCTTTCTTTAACAACTACCGTCCCCAGTTTTATTTTCGCACCACCGATGTTACCGGAGTGGTTGATCTTCCGGAAGGCATCGAGATGTGCATGCCCGGCGATAACGTCGAGATGGATGTCGAACTGATTACCCCTATCGCCATCGAAGAAGGTCTCCGCTTTGCTATTCGTGAAGGCGGCCGTACCGTTGGCTCCGGCGTTGTTACCAATGTAAACGCCAAATAATCTTACCCGGGTTTTAGTTTAATTAAATAATAAATGCAGGGCTTACGTATAATGATTATATGTAAGCCCTGCATTTTTACTTAAAATAAAAGGAATTTTAGTATGTTGCAATTGCAACATACTAATTGACAAATTATATGATATACTAAACCCGACAAGGAGGATAACGCAGACAGACGAAAAACAAACCGCAAAGACAGGATGATTTTAAATAGGGATTAGTATAATACTAATATCCAACTTGAGAACAGTATAAATTGAGAGAGAAGGATTGATTATGACAAACAAGATATTTAATGATGTAAAGAAAACGCACCTTAAAACATTGGGACAGTATGTGCCGATTGTAGCAAGAGTTCATGGAGGTAACCATCCGGAATTCCATGAGGTTGCTGGTTTGTTTGACACGATCAGCAAAAAAACCAAGGCGGCAAGCTCGAAGAAACCTGAACTGGCAGAGGATTTCTCCAAGCTGCGGGAAATTACAGATAACTATACCATTCCGGATGATGTATGCGAGAGCTATGAAGCCGTATACAATATGCTTGCCGAACTGGACGAATCGTATTCAAATGGATAAGAAAATAACATCATAAGGTGTGAGGGTATGCAACCACTTATTTTAAAAAACAAAAATAAAATTGCATTAATAGTTGGAATTCTGATTGCAGTGGGCTTTATAAGCGAATGGACAATCCACAACGAGTCAATCTTTGCCTGGTCCTTGATTATTGGTTCTGTTTTAGGAATAATACCGATTGTCATTCAAGCATATCAGGCTTTACGGGTAAAGGTAGTAAGCATAGATATTTTGGTTACACTGGCGGTTGTGGGTGCGTTTATAATCAAAAACTATGAAGAAGCTGCTATTGTAATATTTCTATTTTTATTCGGGGCTTTTCTAGAGCAGCGCACACTGAATAAAACCCGTTCAGCCATAAAAGAACTGACAGAAATGGCACCGGAAAGCGCACTAAAAAAAATGGGAGACGACGAATTTGTAGAAGTCGATGTGGACGAGGTTGACATAGGTGATATTTTACTTGTTAAGACCGGGGCAAAAGTACCTGTTGACGGCACCATTATAACCGGTCAAGGCAGTATCAATGAAGCGAGCATTACTGGTGAATCCCTCCCCGTTGCAAAGGAAAAGGGTTTAACCGTATATGCGGGTACGATCTTGGAAAACGGAACCCTGCAAATTGTCGCCGACCGGGTGGGCGAAGATACGACATTCGGAAAAATCATTGAGCTGGTAGAGGAAGCACAAGACTCAAAATCCGAAGCGGAGCGATTTATAGACCGCTTTTCCAAATACTATACGCCGGCAGTTCTGATTTTAGCCCTTGTGCTCGGTTTATTCACACAAAATGTGGAGCTGGCAATCACAATTCTGGTTCTCGGATGCCCGGGTGCTTTGGTTATCGGTGTTCCGGTGTCAAATGTCGCCGGTATCGGGAATGGAGCGCGCAACGGTGTTCTGCTTAAAGGCAGCGAAGTAATAAGTGATTTCAGCAGACTGGATACAATTGTGTTTGATAAAACGGGCACCCTAACGGTTGGCAATCCATCGGTTGCAGAAAAAGAGTTTTATGCAGATAATATTGATGAGGCATTAGGGTATCTTGCAAGTGTTGAACGAGAATCGGATCACCCGCTGGCAAAAGCGGTATTAGAGAAAATCGGTGAGACCACCTTCTCGCCAGTTGAAAACACAGAGGTTATAAAGGGCGGCGGAATTGTCGCCCATGTAAACGGGCACCGAGTTGCCGTGGGTAATGCCGCATTAATGGAAAAAGAAAATGTAAAGCTAAACGAAAAAGCCAGAGCTGATATAGCTCGTTTTGAAAGCAGCGGAAACTCACTCGTTATAACCAGTGTTAACGGGGAACTGAAAATTGTTATGGGTATTCGTGACCAGATACGAACAGGCGTTAAAGAGGATTTACGCAAATTAAAGAAGCTCAAGGTAAAGAATCTTGTCATGCTATCGGGTGATAATCAGGGTACGGTTGACGCGGTCAGTCGTGAGTTAGGACTGACCGAGGCCCATGGGAACATGCTGCCGGAGGATAAATCGGCGTATATTAAAAAGCTGATTGATGAGGGGCAAATAGTTGCCTTTGTCGGAGATGGTGTAAACGACAGCCCGTCATTGGCTTTGGCGAATATCGGTATTGCCATGGGAACCGGTACAGATGTAGCCATTGAAACATCGGATGTTGTTTTGATGAATTCAGATTTCAGTCGTCTGCCCCACGCCCTGGGATTAGCCAAGGCAACAGCCCGAAATATGAGACAAAATATCATTATTGCTTTGGGGGTTGTACTGGTATTATTGGCCGGACTTTTGTTCAGCGAGTGGGTTAATATGTCAATAGGAATGTTGGTGCATGAAGCCAGTATTCTAGTGGTAATCCTAAACGGTATGCGGCTACTTCGATACAAATTAAGATAATCTTCAGCTTTCGAATAATCAAAAAGGGAGAAATGAAAAATGAAAAAAGCAACCATCCAACTAGGAACATTGACCTGTCCGTCATGTCTGCAAAAAATCGATAACGCAGTAAAAGCATTAGATGGTGTTGACAAAGAAAGCGTAAATGTACTGTTCAATTCAAGCAAGGTGAAGTTGAACTTTGATGATGAAATATTATCAATAGAAAAAATTGAAAATGCCATTACAACAATGGGGTATGAGGTTAAAAAATCCCAGGTAAGAGATGTGTGAAGGCCAGAGAAGATTATAGATAAAGGATAATATAATGGCTGGTTTTGCTGCACAAAGCACAAAAAGAAATACGCAATGCAATTAATTTTGCATAAACCATCTCTCCGTGTGACACGGTGAAGCCGTGACCAAGGGGGCCACGGTAAAAGGGGGCTGCTTCTAAGCGGCCCCCTTTTACTTTGTTGAGGCAGGGCATAAATCCTATCTTTTACCTAAAAAAAGGGTTAATTTTCCATAGATTTGGTTCCCGCTTATTGTTATATGTGTAAAATTTTACATTTCTTATTGATTTTGCTGTTTACTTGGGTTATCATAGAATTGTATCTTTATCTGCCGCCTACTCCTGCGGCACAGTATTATACTGCTCTCAAGTAAAAATCAAGACATCTTTGCGTTCTGTTTTCCGCCATACAGCGTTGTTGTCGTCGGCGGGCGTCGGCCCTCTCTCCTCCTCCGCCTTGCATGACGAAAAACATCCTCGCAAATTTTGTCTCACCTTTTACTTGAGAACAGTATTAATTGTCGATTGGCTGATATGCCAACGATCGGAGGAAGTACATTTAATGAACACCCCAATATTTACGGATGATTTATTATGCAAAGAGCTTTCGCCTCAGCCATTTAGTAATTTGCACTATCGAACGGCTCTTAAACGGCTGGGTTACACCCTGCTGGAATTTGACACAGAAATCCGTTATTTCATCATTCCCCCATCCGAAGCTAAAAGGTTAGGTCTTCCAATTTATATTTACTATGACCTCGACACGCTTGTTGATAAGGGGTATTTGTCCCCCGATTCAGTAAAGGCATTTGCCCGAATGCTGAAACAAGCCCAAAGCGGAAGAAATTTTATACGGGGAAATATTATGCTGGGCAGGGGTAAAGGGGTTTATATCTGGTTCGAATGCAACATGTTCTCGTTCATAAATAACCCCTGTATTCTGATAGCCGTCAAAAATATACATAAGGATTATGAAAAAAAACTCGGGATGCGCAGGGAAATGCAGTATCATCAAATACTGCTCAGCAGTGTTATGCAAATTTATAAGCTGAATATCTCTAAGGATATAATTATTGACGACCATTGCGATTGCACCAAAAAATTTGGCTTTGAGCCTACATCCTGTTATTCAGAAAAGATAAATCAATTGGCATTAACGGCTGCCCATCCCGATGATGGCAAGAATATATTAAAGGTGCTCTCACAGGAAAATATAATAAACACCTTCGAGCAAGGCGAGACGGAAATCGTGGTGGAGTTCCGTATGGCCGAACCCGGCAAAGCCTATATCTGGGTCAAATTAACCCTCAACCTTTTGTGTGAACCGGACACAGCAGATATAATCGGCGTAGCTACCATTAAAAATATTGAACGACGCAAAAAACGCGAAGTCGAAATGCGAAATCTTGCCGAGCTTGATTCCCTTTGCAATATATATAACCACGGAACGGTCAAACAGCTTATAACGAATTTTCTTGAAAATGAGGAAGGGAAAAGTAATATTCATGCATTATTGATCATAGATGTTGACGATTTTAAAAAGATAAACGACACTTACGGTCACCTTGTGGGAGACAACCTGCTTATAGAAGCTGCATTGCGTACTCAGAGGCTATCCCGTTCAAGCGACATATTCGGCAGAGCCGGCGGAGATGAGTTTATTATGCTTTTGAAAAATATCTCGGCTCTGTCAAACGCGACCCGGAAGGCAGCCGAGATCAATAAGGCAATCAGCTCCTTAAGGTTTGACGATTTCCCGAGCTTGTCCGTTTCGGCCAGTATCGGAATTTCGTTATACCCCAGCCACAGCACTTCGTTTGAAGAGCTTTTTTTAAAAGCCGATACCGCACTATATCGTGCCAAGCTCAGGGGCAAAAACAGCTTTGTTTTATATGACGAGGGGGAAACTCCCGACATCACATTGCAATATATAAAATTGCCAAAATAAGCTCGATAGGAGCGTTGCTCTTAACAAGCAGGACTGCAAGCATTAAAAGAAGCAATTGATCCTTGTCCTCACCCAGCAGGCCGAGTAACGACATGTTGTCTTTATGGGGGGCAACCGGCAATACTTTTGGCTTTTCGCAGTCGGTCTTCCCTCCCCCCCCGTGGTGTGCCAAATCCCCCTCCACATATTTTCTTGCCCGCTCCTGCATAATCCGAACCCGCTCTACTGCCTCCTGCTGCATTTTAAGCATATTTTCATCCAAAACAGCCAATCCCCTTAATTCATTATCCGCCCCTTTCGGGGCGGTTTTTCAATACCCTTGCGAGGTAGTAAAACTACAATTTAAAGTTAGGCAGAACCTTCAGCATATGCATTATTTTTACTGCGTCATCCACCCGCCTTTGGCGTTCGTCCTGAAGATAAGGGCGGATTGCCTTTAACAGTACCGTGTCCTGACTATCCTGTTTAAAGCCCGAGACAAGCGGCACCAGCCTTTGGAGGACCTCCAAATCTCCGCCGGACATGCTGGCCGCCGTCTCAGGAGCGGACGGCAGCATGGCGGATACCGGCTGGGCAGAAGGCTCAGTTTTGTTATCTGTCAGCATTCCAAGGGATGCCGCAGCCGCCTGCAACTTCTGAACTCCATCGGGGGAGCCCAGAAGCTCACTGATTTTCTGTGCCAGATCATCCACATATTTCACCGTCCTTTCAAAAATCGGCTATTGTCTGGTAATCGGCTAATCCTTCTTTTTGTCTATGAGCTTTTCCATCAATTGTTTGGCTTGTGCCGAGTTTAGCAGTTTTTCCAACTTATCCTTGTCACTTACCATTGACTGAAATCTGGCGATGTCGGCCTGGGAAAGGCGGGAAGCCGCTTTCTTGGCCGCATCACTTTCAACGGTCGAGGCAAGCTGCTCTTTGGTAATCCCAAGCTTCTTACTGGCGTATTCTAATATTTCGTTAATCTGATCAGGTGTCGGTTTATTTTCACCCATTGTTAATCAGCCCTTTCATCACATGAAGTACCTGTGATATAATTATGATAACATTACTTAAAATATGAAGGGATTAAGAATATGAGGATTTTGGTTGTGTCGGACTCGCATGGAAATGAATCCACACTGCGCAGTGCAATTATGAATCAGCCTAAAGCTGACCTTATAATCCATTTAGGAGACGGTGCGCGGGAAGCGCAAGCCATGGCGGATGAGTTTCCAAGCCGAAAATTTGAAATTGTCTGTGGCAACTGTGATTGGGGATTGTCTTCCGTCCTACCCTCTTTCGGCCTAAAATCGATGGCGGAATATTTAATATATTATACTCACGGTCATAATTATAGCGTTAAGTCCGGTCTGTATAACATTATATCGGCCGCTAGAGAACGAAAAGCAAACATTCTGTTGTTCGGTCATACCCATACTCCCGTTTGTGAATTTGATGACCGGCTTTATATCCTTAATCCGGGAAGTCTATCCGGCAGTCGCCCGACCTACGGAATTATTGATATTACCGCTGCCGGTATTGCCCCGTTTATAGTGGAGTTACGAGCATGAGCGGCGGGCTTGTGGGGCTGACCACCCTGTCACTGGGTCAGACGAGCTTTTATCACGACACCCTCGACTCGACCAATGGTTGGCTGAAACTGCACGGTTCCGGGCTACCTCATGGCGCACTCTGCTGGACGGGGCATCAAACCCGAGGGCGGGGCCGCTTGGGGCGGGAGTGGAATGCCGAAAAATCGCAGTCGCTTGCCATGTCACTGCTGTTTAAGCCTTCCTACGATATCGAGCTGCTCCCCCTTATCTGCGGTATGGCGGTATCTCAGGCTTTAAGCGGTATGACAGGCAGAGAGTTTTTGATTAAGTGGCCCAATGACATAATATGCGATGGCTTGAAGATTTGTGGTATTTTATGCGAAAATTCTTTTATAGAGCAGGGCAGCTTTGCCGTGGCGGGGATAGGGGTTAATCTCCATCAAACCGCCCAAGATTTTATAAAGCTCGGGCTACCCCATGCGGGTTCGGTCGGTATGACAACAGGGGTGGAGCATGATATTCGGAATACTGCTACCGAAATTATAAACCTGCTTGAGCCGTTATGGCTTACCCTTCGGGAGCAGGGGTTCGGCGCACTTCTCAAACGGTACAGTGATTTATGTATAAACATCGGCAAGGATGTTTGCGTGCTGTCACCCGACGGCAGTGTTTTACACAAAGGTAAGGCGGTAGGGATTTCGCCGGACGGGCGGCTTCTTGTGGATGACAGCAGTGGCATTGTCCCTGTCAATTCGGGAGAAGTGTCCATAAGAGGGCTGCTTGGTTATACTAATCCCTAATTAAAAATAATCATGTCTTTGCGTTTGTTTTTCGTCTGTCTGCGTTATCCTCCCTGCCGGCTTATCAGGGCTTCATCCAGCTCGGATATAACCCAGTCGGTCATTATTTGCAGCCCGTCTTTATCCAAATAATCGTTATAAATTCTTCTGATATCATCCATTATTGCCTTTGCCTCCCCGGATATGACCACCGCTTCATTTATCAGCTCCCGAGCTGCACGGCGACTAAAAGACATCAGCTGGCGGCGTTGGCGCAACCGCTCCGAATCGGTAAAGCGAGCGGCATGGATACGGCGGTAAACCGGAAAATCCGCTTTATGCCACAGGTTAGAGGTGGTAAACCCGATACCTATTTCGGGTATGAGTAGATGCTCCGGCATTTCCTTTGGGAAAAGGGGACAATAGCAGCTGATAACATCATGGCCGGTATCAAGTGCGCGTTTTCTAAGCTCATTAATGAGCAGGCGGGACGATACCCCCTGTTCATCCTCAACCGAGTAAATGCGGGTACACATGGACTGGATTGTTTCCTGGAAGGTCACGATTCCTTCGGATGTAACAGCAGAAATAAATCGACGGCTTTCCTTTCCCGGCAGATCGCTGTGGGGCCCGAATTCCCGCGCGGCTATGCGTGCTGCATTACGCTGTATTTTTGATATATCGGTACACTCCAGTGCAATTTGCCTTGAATCTCCTAGAAGGTTAGCCGCCGCCCCCATAAACTTTCTGTATCGTTTATCAAGGGCGGTGTATGTACGGTCGGCCTCAATTATTTCCGCCCGCCTCTCCTGGACAAAGGTTGCATTTATACATGAGCTGAGGTTTACAATCTGCTCAACAGCACCCCAGCATTTTGGCTCTATAACATGGGGGGCATTTGCATCGAGAACACAGACCTTAATGTCGGGGAAAACCAATCCGTCAAGGGCATTGGGATTTAAAGCGCAGATTAAAGCGTATACTTCCTGAGAGTATGCCGCCATATGCTCATACACTCGTTTCAGAAGATAGGATTTTCCCGAGCCGGGTCCTCCCTTGATTAAAAACGCTCTCCAGCCTCCCTCGATTTCGTATAAATCATCGGTAAATCCGTCAAACCCACCTGAAGTGTTCACACCAATGAAGAAACGGATCGGTGTCCTCATATCCAACATAGCCATTCCTCCCATATACTTGTCACTCTTATAGGATATTCCCCCTTGGGGTTATTTGTGTCAGATGACAACCCATTTCAGCTTGTTTATTTTTTTATCTTTCGGGGGAATATATAAAATGTGCAATTTGGACAGAACTATACCATTTTGGTATACTATTCTTGTTTGCCGTCTGCATTGTATAATTCTGTGCTGTTTGATATAATATAATCAAGTAGAGAATTGATAATATCCCCTCATTAAAAACGGCTTGTCGCCCAGAAAGGATCTGAATTTTATATGAACAACTTCAAAACAGGCTCGTGGCAAAAGTTTGTCGATGTGCGTGATTTTCTCGTCCGTAACTATACACCGTATGACGGTGACGAGTCTTTCCTTGCCCCCCCGACCAAACGGACCAACAAGCTGTGGGAGCAGATAAAAGACCTTGTGAATGAGGAGCGTGACCGCGGCGGAGTTTATGATATAGATCCCCATACAATATCGGATATAGATGCATTTCCGGCGGGTTATATTGATCAGGAGCTTGAACAGATTGTTGGGCTGCAGACCGAAAAGCCACTTGTTCGGGCAATAATGCCATTTGGTGGCATTCGTATGGTTCGCACCTCCCTTCAAGCCTATAATTGTGAGATGGACCCCGAAATCGAGAAGGTATTTAAATACCGAAAAACACATAACGACGGGGTTTTTGATGTCTATACCCCTGAAATGAGGGCTGCCCGGAAATCCGGAATCATAACCGGACTGCCCGACGCATACGGCCGCGGACGAATTATCGGGGATTACCGCCGTGTCCCGCTCTACGGTGTGGATTATCTTATCGAGGGGAAAAAGCGTTCCCATAAAGAAGCTGTATATAATGTAATGGATGTCAAGGTCATTCAGCACCGCGAAGAGCTTGCCGAGCAGGTGAGGGCGCTGGAGGCTTTAAAACGCATGGCGCAGTCTTATGGTTTTGATATTTCTAAGCCGGCAGAGGATACAAAAGAAGCTTTTCAGTGGCTGTATTTTGCCTATCTTGCCGCCATAAAAGAACAAAACGGTGCAGCCATGTCGTTGGGAAGAGCATCAACCTTCCTCGATATTTATGCCCAACGCGACCTTGAGGAAGGGCGATATACCGAAAGTGAAATACAGGAGATTGTTGACCATTTTATTATGAAGCTGAGATTGGTCAGATTTCTCCGTACCCCAGCATATGATGAGCTGTTCAGCGGCGACCCCACCTGGGTAACCGAATCAATCGGCGGGCTTTCCACCGACGGACGGCACATGGTCACCAAAATGTCCTTCCGTTTCCTTCATACCCTAACCAACCTCGGCCCCGCTCCCGAACCAAACATGACGGTTATCTGGAGTCCGCGGCTGCCCCAGGGCTTTAAGCTGTACTGCGCTAAAATGTCGATTGAGACCTGCTCCATCCAGTATGAAAGCGATGAGCTTATGCGCAAGAAGTTCGGGGATGATTACGGAATTGCATGCTGTGTATCGGCAATGCGGGTGGGCAAGCAGCTTCAGTTCTTTGGTGCCCGAGCCAATCTTGCAAAGGCACTGCTTTATTCGATTAACGGCGGCCGCGACGAGAAAAGCGGTGTGCAGGTTGGGCCGGAGATGTTTGCCTGCCGAGGCAAATACCTTGATTTTGATGATGTTATGCATAAGTTTGATAAAACCTGCGACTGGCTTGCGACCCTGTATGTCAACACCCTAAATGTAATTCACTATATGCATGATAAATACAGCTATGAAAAGCTTCAAATGGCACTGCATGACGATGATCCGGTTCGTACCATGGCCTGCGGTGTTGCAGGGCTGTCTGTGGTGGCCGATTCCCTCTCTGCGATTAAATATGCCAAGGTACGCCCCATCAGGGATGAAAGCGGGCTTGTCGTCGACTTTGAAATCGAAGGGGATTTCCCCAAATTCGGCAATAACGACCCCCGGGTGGACGATATTGCGGTGGATATTGTTAAAATGTTTATGGATAAACTGCGCAAATGCCCGACATACCGTGATGCTGTGCATACCCTCTCAATTCTCACCATAACATCAAATGTTGTCTACGGAAAGAAGACCGGCTCCACCCCCGACGGGCGCAAGGCGGGCGAACCCTTTGCTCCCGGCGCCAACCCCATGCACGGTCGGGACAGCCACGGCAGCGTTGCTTCCATGATGTCGGTAGCCAAGCTTCCTTATGATTACAGCGAAGATGGAATAAGCTATACCTTCTCGATTGTGCCGGAAGCTCTCGGGCGGGAAGAGCAGGAGCGCGCGGTCAATCTGGTTAACCTTATGGACGGCTATTTTGACGAGGCGGGGCACCATATCAATGTCAATGTTTTGAACAAGGAAGTCTTGATGGATGCCATGGAACGCCCCGAGCTTTATCCTCAGCTCACCATTCGGGTATCGGGTTATGCTGTGAATTTCGTGAAGCTTTCGAGAGAACAACAGCTTGATGTTATAAACCGTACCTTCCATACCCACTATTAAAGTGTTATAATGATATCCGTAAATGAACTACCTTGCGGCCAGCCGCGGGGTATCCAAAGCATACCGTTCA
>JAQWBK010000100.1 GCA_028706415.1 Oscillospiraceae bacterium
AATGCGTGCCAGCATAATCTCCGCATCCATTTGATTTTTCGGGCAGCCGAGCGAAATCATTCCCACTTTATATTTCATTGACATCATAATCCTGTTCTTCAGATTTCCATTCTTTTATAGCCTTGCGAACGGTATCCCCGCTAAACCCAAAGCGGGCAAGTGCGGCCGCAGTTTTGCGGATACCCTCTTCACTGTTCTTCCTATTATAGTATTTTCTATTAAGCAACGCAAGTGCCTGACCAACATCATCACATTCAAGATCGTCAATTATATGCTGTGCTTCTTCACGATCAATCCCAAGAGAGCAAAGCTCCCGCAGCACCCTTTGCTTGGGATACTGCTTACGGCAAATCAAATCGCTTGCCCGTCTTTGTGCAAAGGAGAGGTCATTAATAAACCCCAGCTCCTCCATTTTATCTGCCGTCTCGGCCGCAATTTTGTTGTCCGCATATTTACACAGCTTACTTTTTAACTCGGCTTTTGAATGGTCGCGCAGGGATAGAAGAAAAAATGCTTTCTCCCTTGTGCGGCGCCTCTGGGATAATAAAAGGAGCTCTTCCAGCTGCTCATCAGACAATAAGGAGCCAACCTTAAAGGGTGACTCCTCGAAAGTGTTGATATCAACCGTCACCGACTGCCCATCGTCAAACACAAGCAGATACAGTCGGCCACGCCGTTTTTTAAGTTTGGTTATAACCATATTCAGTCATACCTTTACATGATATCTATTGAAAAATCCGGTCTGTCAATCGTCTACCGAAATGTCAATCTTTGCTTTGGCAGCACCCGCGGTGACCTTTGCAGCCGCTTCAATCGGGATTTCGGTGGGCTGAATTGACTTGGGTGCAACCGTACGACGGACGGGATTAAGCTTGTCGATATTTTCAAGAATTTGCTGTTCAAGCTTGGCGGTAAGCTCAGGATCTGCTTTGATCATAGCTTTAGTATTGTCACGCCCCTGCGCAAGTCTTTCTTCGTTATATGAAAACCATGAACCGGATTTCTGAATTATATCCAGCTTAACAGCCAAATCCAACAGCTCACCATCACGCGAAATGCCCTCACCATACATAATATCAAATTCAGCCTCTTTAAACGGAGGGGCAACCTTATTTTTCACAACGCGGACGCGGGTATGAGAGCCGACTGCGTCACCGCCTGATTTCAGGGTCTCGGTACGGCGCACATCAAGACGGACGGAAGCATAATATTTAAGTGCATTTCCGCCTGCCGTAACCTCAGGGTTTCCGTATACAACCCCAACCTTTAGGCGGAGCTGATTTATAAAAACAGCCATACAGTTGGATTTTGACACAGCCCCGGCTAGTTTGCGCATTGCCTGCGACATAAGTCTGGCCTGCAAGCCGACATGAGCATCCCCCATATCACCCTCTATTTCGGCACGGGGTACAAGAGCCGCCACCGAATCTATGACTACAATATCAACGGCACCCGAGCGAATGAGTGCCTCTGTAATCTCCAGCGCCTGCTCTCCGGTATCCGGTTGGGAAACGAGAAGTGAATCTACATCCACGCCCAGGGCGCCGGCATATACTGGGTCGAGCGCATGCTCAACATCAATGAATGCGGCCTCTCCGCCTTTTTTCTGAGCCTCGGCAACAACATGAAGCGCAAGGGTTGTCTTACCGGATGCCTCCGGTCCGTAAATCTCAACAATACGGCCGCGGGGAAGTCCTCCGATTCCAAGTGCCGAATCCAACATGAGCGAGCCGGTTGGGATGGAATCTACATTCATACCTACATTTTGGCCTAAACGCATAATCGCGCCTTTACCGTAATTTTTCTCTATTTGTTGAAGCGCCAGTTCCAGGGCCTTTTTCTTATTATCATATTCTGCTTTTTCTTTTGCAGTTTTAGGTGTTTTCTTTTCATTCACCGCCATTAATACGACCTCCCAACATTTATTTACACTTAACTTATAACCAGTATTATAATAGGGATTTAACTAAAAATCAACCCAAATCCGCACATTTGTTCTTTTTTCTCTTATCTCTCCATAAAACAACCAGTATTCCAAGCACCAGACCGGTTATAAAGCCTGAAAAGTCGATTACAACATCGGCCACCAACCCAGCGCGACCTGCTGAAAACAGCTGTATAAACTCGTCGGTTACCGCAATCAGAAGGCCAAAGAATAAAGGAACCGTCACATTCTTTATAATTTTAACGGTATATGTACGAAGCGTTAAGCACAGGAGAATGCCTAAAATGAAAAACTCTGAAAAATGCGCAAGCTTGCGTATAATGAATTCCGAAATCGAAACAGATATCCTAATCCGGCTTAGAATGCTTTCAAGAAGAAGCACAAAGTTTCCACTTTGGGCTGAGGAAGCAATGCCGTTTTGGATTGAATTAAAGAAAATAAATGCGGTAAAAAGGACGGATAAAACGGTAAATATCAGTCTGCGTCTATGTGTTTTTTTCATAAAAAGATTTACGCCCTTTCCGGATTTTATATCCGCCATCTCGGGCTATCGCCCGGGAAGGATACCGGCCTCACCGAACCGACAAGCCGGTAATACATTCATTTTATGAAGTATATCATTAAAAACCATATTTTACAAGAATTCAAGGCGTTATTCGTATGTTCCTTGTTGGTTTATTCCACCACCTCTTTTTGTATGGGTTATATATGTATTGATTATAGGTCGCCTATATTAATACCGAGGTTTAAGGTTAAAACAAAATACTATAATAAATACTTGATTTTTTAAATGGAATATTGTATACTTTTGTTCGTCCTAAAGGGACGCCGGTGTGATGGAATTGGCAGACGTGCTGGACTCAAAATCCAGTGGTGGCGACACCGTGCCGGTTCGACCCCGGCCACCGGCACCAAACGCACATAATCCGAACAGTTTGGCTATCATTCCGATAGGCGAATCGTTCGGATTTGTGTTATATTTTGAGTATCCTAATTTCAATGGTAAAAAGTAATTTAAACGCAAAAAGGGGCTGACGCAGAATGGGAAATTGTGTGTCAGCCCCCTCATATTCGGTAGACAAAAGTTTTGTGTCGCTCTATAATAAACCTGGCGCTTTCATTGGTTAATAACCGAAAGCAATGTTTTTTTAAAAGATGTTTTGGAGGATAAATGTATTCGTTTTTACTTATAATCATATACATGGCGTTTATCAGTCTCGGGCTACCCGATTCACTTCTCGGTTCTTCGTGGCCTGTTATGTATAAACAGCTTGATGTACCGTTATCTTATGTCGGCATTATTGCGATGATTATCGCCGGGGGCACAATTGTCTCCAGCCTTATGTCCGATCGACTGACGAGAAGGCTAGGCACATGGCTTGTCACCACAGCCAGCGTAATGATGACGGCAGCCGCGCTGTTCGGTTTTTCGATTTCCGATTCTTTGATTTTCCTTTGTCTATGGGCGGTCCCTTACGGACTGGGTGCAGGTGCTGTTGACGCAGCTTTAAACAATTATGTTGCATTGCACTATACCTCTCGGCATATGAGCTGGCTACATTGTTTTTGGGGCGTTGGGGCAACAATAGGCCCATATATCATGGGTTATTCTCTTATATCAGGGGTGGGCTGGGGTGCAGGATATCGTTCAGTAGCCGGCATTCAAATAATAATAACCGCCATACTTATTCTAAGCCATCCCTTTTGGAAAAGAAAATCGATTGTTAATAAAAATGATGAGGTACCTACGGCAGGTTTAGGCCTCAAGCAAGCTTTGAAAATCAAGGGCGTCAAATACATTCTCATAGTCTTTTTTGGTTATTGCGCTCTTGAAAGTACAACCGGGCTGTGGGCAAGCAGTTATCTTGTCAACCACCATGTCATTGAAGCCGAAACTGCCGCAGGGTTTGCGTCCCAATTTTTTCTTGGCATTACTTTTGGCCGCTTTCTCGGCGGATTTATCGCTGATAAGGTTGGGGATAAGCTGCTTATTCGTTATGGAATTATTTCAATAATGATTGGGGTTGTCTTTATAGCCCTTCCCTTTGGAGGCAATAACCTGGCTTTGCTTGGTCTTGTCACTATCGGCCTTGGCTGTGCTCCGGTGTATCCCTCAATTATTCACTCAACACCTTCAAACTTCGGGAAAGAAAATTCACAGGTGATTATCGGTATCCAAATGGCAAGCGCATATATCGGCAGTACCTTTGTGCCTCCACTCTTTGGTTTGATTGCCGACTATATAAACATTGGAGTATCCGTTTTTTTTAATGTTCTTCGCGGTTCTTATGCTCTTAATGTCTGAACGGCTGTCCGGTATAATCAAAAGGATAAGAGTCAACACCTGAAAATTCAAAATTTCATTGCTTTATTATTACGGTTCATGATATAATTATTTGTATAAATGTATGTGTACAAGCCATCTGCCTTAAATGCGCAATTATGAATACTAGAAAGGAATTTCAACCTAAATGTCTGAATTAACTGGTAAATTTATTGTTTTTGAGGGGCTTGACGGTTGTGGTAAGTCGACCCAACTTGAGAACCTTAGGAAACGTATGAATACTCTTTGCCGCTCGGCAGGGAACCGTAAAGTTTTCATCACCCGTGAGCCTAGCGATAGTGTCCCGGGCTTAATTTGTCGTGGTATCAGCAAGAAAATAATTTTTGTCCAAAATGAAACAGAGTCTCTTCTTTTTGCTGCTGACCGGTACGAGCATATTCAAACTGAGATATTACCCCAGCTTCGAGCCGGAAATCATGTTTTATGCGACAGATTTTATTTGTCAAATTTCGCATATCAAAGTGGTAATACTGATTTTAATACAATATTGCAATACAATCTCGCATCTATGGATATTATAGTACCAGATGTAACTATTTTTATAAATGTTACCCCTGAAGAATGTGAACGAAGAAGGTCAATCGAAAGAGCAACCGAGGAAAAGTATGAGAATGTTGAGCGTGCAAAAGAAATATATGAGCGATATATGCAGGCAATAGATTTCCTTAAAGACAGAAACAAAGTGGTATTAGATGTTAACGGCATGGGTGATCCGGATCAAATCTTTGAAGATTTATGGATTGAGCTTAGCCAGAAGGTTTTCACAAAGGAAGATTATAAATAGGATATAACCGCAATGGGCAAGTTTATTTCAATTACCGCCTGCTTGGTTTTGTTTGTCGAGAGTTTAATATCATTGTATCAAGCTGTTGCAAGCGACAATAGTGTTATCATTTCTTTATATTCATTGCTGAGTCTTGCCGGGCGCCATCCCGCCTGCGTCGTCGGCCTTGCCCGACACAAAAAATCCTCGGAAACCTTATCAATATTTTAGTCTGATATTAGTATTAGACGGCTTCCAGCCACCAGCCGAACCCCTCGGCCTTCAGCCGAGGGTGGTTGAGTTTCTCGCTATTATTTTTGAAAAAGTCAGACGGGTTTTGCTAATATTGTGGAATAATTATCAATACATTTTCAGTTGACAAAGGCCTTGTGCCTCCCTATAATATAACCTAGCACTTTTAGCCGAATAAACACGGAGAGGTATCGAAGTGGTCATAACGGGGCTGACTCGAAATTTT
>JAQWBK010000101.1 GCA_028706415.1 Oscillospiraceae bacterium
CACAATTTCCGCCGGACTGCGTCAAACCTCCTCGTAAGGCGGAAAGCCTTGCTTCGTCGGCTTTCCTTGTCCGACAAAAATTCTGCTCGGAATCCGTTCAAAACAGGTTTTTAGAGGTGACCTTAATACTGTACAGATAAATGCGCCCCGCTTCCGCAGGCTGCGGGGGTGGGGCAATTTCTTTTTTAAAGCAATATACTTTAAGAATTATATCATCGTGAAGGCGGGGGGATGTCGTGAAAAACTTTTTTAAAAGCGGAGCTTTTAAGGCGCTGGCTGCCGTGGCTTTATTTTTAATCGGAATGATGATATATTCCGCCTCAACCGACGGTGTATCATCCATACCCGCAACCCTGACCGGTGCAATAGTATCCCCTCTTCAATCTCTGGGAGCATCAATTTCAAACGGATTTGACGATTTTATCGGAATATTCACAGATTCAAAGGAACTTCGCAAGCAGAACAAAAAGCTGCAAAAAGAGGTGAACGAGCTAAGGGATAAGCAGGTGGAGCTTGATGATCTGCGCCGAAGGAACAAGCTATATCTTCAATATCTTGAGCTTAAGGAACAAAATCCCGATTATAAGTTTGCCGATTGCCGGGTAATCTATGTTGACCCAAATGATAAATACGGTAACTTTACCATAAATGCGGGGCAACTCAGCGGGGTTGAAGACAACCAGCCGGTTATTACACCCAACGGTTTGGTGGGTGTAACATACGAAGTGGGGTTGAATTTTTCAAAGGTGCGTACCATACTTGACCCCGCAACACAGGTGAGCGCTACCGTCAGCCGGACCAACAGTGGCGGGGTAACAGGGGGCTCACTCTCTCTTGCACAACTAGGCAGGCTGCGGCTTAATTATCTTCAGAGAAACAGTGGGGTTGATGCGGGGGACATTGTTGTAACATCGGGTAAGGGCGGTATATATCCAAGCAATTTACACATAGGTTCCACCACAGAGGTTAAATCTGAATCCGACGGTTTGACTATATATGCTCTCATCGAACCGTTTGTAAATATAAGAGATGTTACCGATGTTTTTGTTATTACAGGCTATGAACAAGACCAAGAGGATGGCTAGTATATAATACAAATTTCAAATAAGAAGGTCGGCTTTTCTAATTGAGATTGGTTAAATTAATCAAAGGAGAGGTGGAAGGATGAAATATCGAGGTAAAACAGGAGCTGGGCATTTTATCAGCCGCTTAAGCAGCCGTTACATAAAATGGACTGCATACGGTCTTGTTATTCTGCTAACCTCGATTTTGCAGTCTCTTCCTAATTTCCTGCCGCCGATAGGTGGGGCGCGACCGGCGTTGATGGTCCCTGTGGTGGTTTGTATAGCAATGTTTGAAGGGCCGATCGGGGGAGCCGCCGCAGGAGTAGGCGGTGGGATACTCTGGGATCTGTTCTCGGATAGATTGCTTGGTTTTAATGCACTTTTGCTTTTGATAATATGCTGCGCTTGTGGACTTATGTCCCAGATGCTAATAAGAAATAATCTTGTATCATCAATGCTTATGACGGCGGCCGCACTTTTTGTGCAGGGGCTTATAAACTGGTTTTTTTACGATTTTATGCTCGAAAATCAGCAGGCACTTACCGCCCTGTTAAGTTTTACAATACCCGGTTTTATTTATTCTCTTGTTCTCACCCCGCCACTATATTTTGTCGTCTATTCGGTTGCCAAGGTTTTACGAAACCGCGAGTAAAGAACGCCTGAAACCACCGCCTTCATATATAAGGTCACCTCTAACTTATAATATCCGACTAAAGCCTTAACATCTTTTCGGTCTTTTTTGCACCGGGTTTCGTTCCCATCCTTGCCGGGCGCCAGCCCGCCTGCGTCGTCGGCCTTGCCCGACACAAAAAATCCTCGGAAACCTTATCAATATTTTAGTCGGATATTAGAATAAGGAGAATAATGATGTATCATCCCAAACACAGTTTAAATAAACGCCGCGCTGTTGCGCTGGCGCTTATTATAGTGTTTGTTTTTTTAGCATTCTCAATCCGATTGTTTCAAATTCAGATTGTGGAAGGCGAGAAATATGCCGAAATGGCAAAACGGAACGAGGTTATTAATGTTACCATTCAGGCATCCAGGGGTGAAATTCTCGACCGCTATATGACACCCATGGCTATTAATCGAACCAGTTTTTCAGTTGTGTTTGATAAGGCATTTTTCCCGACGGGCACAAGCGAGGAGCAACAAAAGCTACAAAACGATATTATTTTATCTCTAACCGGGCTGCTTTCGGAAAACGACTGCGACTGGAATGACACCCTGCCGATTTCGGATAAAATACCATACTCTTTTTTAGAGGAGAGACAGAGCAGTATAAAAAACCTGAAATCAAGAATAACAATGGCGGAATACGCGACAGCCGAACAATGTATGAACCAGCTTGTTGAACAGTATTCCCTTGAAAAATATACTCCGGTGCAGCAGCGAATAATTGCAGGAGTTCGCAATGAAATTGATATTCGTCAGTTTGCTATTAAAAATCCATTTACCTTTTCGAGTGATGTCACCGAGCAGGTATATAATAAGATACTCGAGAACAGCTCTGTATTTACCGGTGTAATTGTTCAGCCGACCCCTGTGCGTGAATATGTCAACAAAAGGGTTGGTGCGCATCTTCTTGGAACGGTAGGTCCTATTTATCCCGAAGAATATAAAAGCCTTAAGGATAAAGGCTATTTATTGAATGATACGGTTGGCAAAAGCGGAGTTGAAGCTGCCCTTGAAAGTGAGCTGCGGGGGATAAACGGAGTCAGTACCGTTATCAGGGATGCATCCGGTACGGTTGTTGAAAAGAAAGAAACCACCCCTCCTGTTCCGGGCAATACCGTGGTTACGACCTTGGATTATGATGTTCAAAAGGCTACCCAAAAGGCTCTTGCAGATTCTATTAAGAAGCTTAGGGCTCAGCGAAAAGGGGCCAACGGTCAGGATGTCAGCAGTGGTTCTGTGGTCATGCTTGATGTGAAAAATGGTGGGGTTATTGTATCGGCAAGCTGGCCGGATTTCGATCTATCAACCTATAATAAAGATTATTTAAAACTATATAACGACAAGGATAGACCATTGTTTAACCGAGCGCTTAACGGAGCATTTGCCTGCGGTTCCACCATGAAGCCGGGGGTGGCGTTGGCGGGAGTAACCGAGGGGCTGGTATCCAGAAGTTCAGCTCCGATATTTTGCAACCGTGTGTATTCCTTTTATGCCAGCAGCAATTATAGCCCCACTTGTATGGGGTATCACCGGAAAATTAGCACAGTAAATGCAATTGCCGAATCCTGTAATGTGTTTTTTTATGATCTCGGCCGCCGTATCGGTATTGACAAAATGAATGAATATTCCAAGCTGTTTGGCTTAGGTCAAAAAACCGGCATTGAAATAGGCGAAGCATCGGGGATATTGGCCGGCCCTGCATACAGAAAATCAATTGGAGCGGTTTGGAACCCGGGTGATACCTGTGCCGCAGCTATCGGTCAGTCCGACAATATGTTTACCCCCATTCAACTTGCCGCATACGCAATGACAATAGCAAATGACGGGGTGCGTTATAAGACACATCTTGTTAAAAGCGTGCGTAGCTATGACGGGAATGAAACGCCGGTAAAGCCCCAGGTCGCGGCAACCGTCAAGCTGTCAAAGGAGGCTATCGATACTGTTAGAGAGGGCATGGTTAAGGCAACACAGTACCCCAGCGGTACAGCGCGTTCGCATTTTTCAAATGCTCCCTATACGGTGGCAGCCAAAACAGGTACTGCCCAGCCCGGCAATAAAAACCGTTCCGACCATGGCGTTTTTATAGCCTATGCTCCGGTTGAAAATCCCGAGGTGGCCATCGCGGTGGTTCTTGAAAACGGAAGCTCCGGTCCTTCAACCGCTCTTGCACGCGTGGTTCTTGATGCCTATTTTAATTCAAAAAACGAAGGTGCTGCACCCACCCCACAGGGTGAGCTACTTCCCTGATATTATCGATACATTAAGAAAATAATCTTTAAACTGAATATTTGCAAACTCAACCACCCTCGGCTGAAAGCCGAGGGGTTCGGCTGGCGGCTGGAAGCCGTCTAAAGTTCTTTTACTAACCTTTGTGCGCCAGCTGTCAGCCGAATGTTTAAAACCTACACTTCCAAAGGGCGCGAAGAATTTATCGGTCAACACCGTCTCAAATTCTTCGCCTGGAAGGCGAAGGTTTTAAACCAATAGTTGAGACAATAAAATGGCTTGAGGTCTGTGTTTAACAGATGTCAAGCCATTTGTTTGTATAAAAGCGTAAACTTATGAATAAAACGGAATATAAATCCAATACTCTGCATAGAAATTGTATGAAAGGCGGGAATGCCATGGAAGGAGCCATCCGCAAGGCAATATTAAAGCCTGAGGAATCGACAAATGAGGTAATTGCTGCAATCCGAGAAGTTTGCATAAAACTGCAAAATGCGAATACCCGATTTGAAATGGAACGGGATAGCGATTTAATTGAATCTAGTATTTATGAAATTGAGTCCCTGCGTGCACGGTATAGATATTTGCTGCGTATTGCAAGGGAGCAGGGAATAAAAGGTGGGTTTTTCCCCGCCGTGGGTTCTGATACTGATCGCAAATAAAAGGATGGTCGACTATCCAAGGAGAGGGTTGGTTATAAAATGAGCCTGTGGCTACAGATTTTATTTTATGGGTTGGGTATAGGGGTTTCAGTTGCGGTATTGATATCATTATTTAAGACAAAAAAACCGATACGCTCCTTTCTCGGTTCGAGTGCACAGGGTATATGCGCGCTTGCAGCCGTCAATGTCGCAGGTGCATTTACAGGCGTTTCGCTCGGGCTTAATTTTATTTCCGGCTTTTTCTGTGTGGCTCTGGGGATACCCGGAGTTGTATCCCTTCTTGTAATAAAAACCCTTATGAATATTTAGGTCACCTTTTACTTGAGAGCAGTATAATAATAAGAATAAGCCGCAGCATATTCATTCGACCGTGTGAATTAATATGCTGTGGCTGTTTTTTTGCTGAATAATGGTTTGGCGTTGGGCTTCATAATACAGAAATGGCCTTAGGAAATGTGAGTTTTACTTGAGAACAGTATTATACTTGATTTATTGCTTTTAATTTATAAGGGATGTTAATAAAACACTTTGGATATATTTCACGGTAGCAGGCAAATAACCCAAAGTGAAAAAGCATCTTGATTACTTGGAAAAATATGTTATACTCAATAATGTTATGTATATAACCCCCGAAAGGAGATGTCCCATGAATAAAAAGCCATTTTGGCAGCGGGTCAACCGTGGTTTTGTTGTTTCCATGGCACTGTTGGGTATTGTGTTTATTTATGTGGTTACAACCCAGGTTATGCTGGTGTTCGAGAAAACCGAGATTGACAGCCTTGTCAACAATGTCCGTGAATTGATGGAAAGCACCACCATGCTAACCGATGAACAGGTGGACAGCTTAAAATCGGAGAGCGCGTTTCTTGCAGAACAAAAACGAATTAAAGG
>JAQWBK010000102.1 GCA_028706415.1 Oscillospiraceae bacterium
TTCCCCTCGTTCTTTTGGGCAAGAAAAGATAGCCCCTGCTTTGCCCCCTTGTAGTGGGGCACCAAAATATCGGTCTTGACAGCAAGGTTGATAATAAAGCTGAAATCATCATCCGCTTTACTTTCCCGTGAGGCCTTCATATATTGATTTATCAGTGCCGCCGTCATCTGGGCTTGAATATCGGCCTGCTGCTTTCGCCCCCCGTTCCAGGAGGGATAACGCAATACATTAACCGCTTGGTTGGAGCTCAAGGTGCGAAGCCCGCTGTCTAGGATGACGGCCATATCATTATCGCGGTAGTTTAAATCCTCGTCAATATCCATGATAACACCCGAACCGAAATATGTGATTAGTTTTTCGATATTATCATAGGTGATAGCTATGTAATTATCAAAATGGATGCCGGTCAGGGTTGAAAGAGCATCCCTTGTAACCACGATACCCTGCTGGTCTAACAGCTCGTGCAGCCTTAGTTCACTTGTTTTATAATCCACCACCGTGTCCCGAGGGAAGGCGAGGGTATGAATACCGGATTTTTCGGGATCGAAATGCACCACAACAAAGCCTTTAGGCACCCCGCGGTCGGTTGTAACAATGAGTAGGTTTCTGGCGTCAGAGGGGGCAAAGCTTATTTCGTCGGATGATACAACCGAGGACGGCTCGGAGGTTTGCCGTGCTTCATTTATTTTAATTACTGCCCACAAGCAAATTCCGCCAAACACAACCAAAAATAAAACAAACGCCAGCAAAAAAGCCATAACGTTGTTTATCTTCCTTTTTCTTTGCCTTCTCTTTTTATCATGATAGAGTGGCATAATAAACTCCATTCCTTTCAGCCGTTGGGGGAGTTGCGAGGGGCGGTTCGGCCAAAATTTCTTTAAACCAAATAATCTCGGTGTCAGGACATTAAGCCGCCAAATTATATTAAATCGGTAACATACTAAGTATATCAAATCTTGAGGGGTAATATCAATAACATTTCTGTAACATTTCTACAACAGTACTGTAACCTTATGGCGTAATTACAGAAGGTTGTAATTAGCCAATAAACCCCTTGCCCAAAGGCACAAAAATATGTATACTATTTATAGGTGACCTCTAAAAACCCCTTCCGGCGTATTCGGGCACAATTCCCGCCGGACTGCGTCAAACCTCCTCGTAATGCGGAAACCCGCCTGCGTCGTCTGCCTTAACACACAAAAAACATCCTCGCAAATTATAGGACTTTTTTAATCAGGGATTAGTATTTGACGGCTTCCAGCCGACAGCCGAACCCCTCGGCTTTCAGCCGAGGGTGGTTGAGTTTACAGACCAAGAAAAGAACCTTTTTTACAAATTTCGGTTGCCTTAGCCCGCGGATTATGATATGATACAATGAAAGTAGGTTGTGATATGGGGATTATTACCGTTATCACATCGGGAAAAGGTGGCGCCGGTAAGTCCACCGTTGCAGCCGGTCTTGGGTTCGCCTTGGCAAGTCTGGGGCGCAAGGTGGTTTTGCTTGACGGGGATGCCGGGCTTCGCAGCCTTGATCTGATGCTTGGTATCAGTGAAGGTGCTGTATATGATATGTCAGATATTTTTGAGGGAAACTGTGAACCGATTCGTGCGGTTTACCCCTCTCCCGCTTGTGAGGGTGTATCGGTTGTGCCTGCCCCTGTGGGGCTGGAACAAATGTGCTCTCCATATGATATGCGCAGGCTTTGCGGCGGTTTCGCAAAATATTATGATCATGTGTTGGTAGATAGTCCGGCTGGTATCGGCAGGGGATTTGCCTGTGCCATAGCTGGTGCAAGCCGTGCGCTGGTGGTCTCCACCCCCGACATGGTGTGCGCACGGGATGCACAGATCGTCGGCGGCCTGCTTAACCAAAAGGATATACCTTCCCGCCTGATTATTAATAGGCTGAGACCTGCCCCCATCATTTCGGGGAAAATGCCGGATATTGATGAGATTATTGATATTGCGGGCATCCAGCTTATCGGAGTTATTCCGGAGGATGAAGAGGTTGCAATTGCAAACGCTAACGGGCGGCCGCTTCCCACCCGATCAAATGCGGCGGTCTGCATGGCAAACATTGCCCGCCGTTATCTGGGGGAATGTGTTCCTCTTGCCAATCTTGAAAAAATGATTAATACTGCTCTCAAGTAAAAATCAAGACATCTTTTACTTGAGAACAGTATTAGGAATTCCAAGCATACATATCCCTTGTTTTTTAAGGGAAATATATAAGGAGTGTATGGTATGAACATTGCTTTAATTGCCCACGATGCAAAAAAAGAACTCATGGTTCAGTTTTGCATAGCTTATTGTGGCGTTTTAAGCCGTCATAATCTTTGTGCTACAGGCACCACGGGTAAAATGGTGGCCGAGGCAACCGGATTGCAAATAACCCGGTATATGAGCGGCTCACAAGGCGGCGACCAGCAGATTTCGTCTCGGATATCCTATAATGAAATTGACCTTCTACTGTTCTTTCGGGATCCCATGACAGTAAAGCCGCATGAACCAAACGAAAGCGATATGTTCCGCCTTTGTGATATGCGCAATATTCCGGTTGCCACAAATATTGCAACCGCCGAAGTATTAATCCACGGTCTTGAGCGGGGAGATCTTGACTGGCGGGATATTGTAAATCCGGCTGCCGTTAAATAGCTATATCCCAAAAGACCGAGAGCTCAACCAACCAATATAACCCAAGGCGCGCAGCAGCGCGCCTTTTTTCCTGATTTAATATGTATTATGTGAAAGGCGGGGTGTCATATGGCCCTTATAACCAAAGCAGTACGCGGTACCCAGGATGTGCTGCCTGGCGATAGTTACAAATTGCAGCATATTGAGCAGACCGCGCTTGGCATTGCCCGAGATTTCGGTTTTCGAGAGATGCGCACACCGGTTTTTGAGCATACCGAGCTTTTTAACCGCTCGGTGGGGGAAACCACCGATGTGGTGCAAAAGGAGATGTATACCTTCCAAGATAAGGGGGGGCGCTCGATCACCCTGCGGCCGGAGGGTACGGCGGGGATGGCCCGCGCCTGTTTGGAGCATGGGCTGAACAGCGGAATACTGCCTGTTAAGGTTGCCTATCTCACCTCATGCTACCGTTACGAGAAGCCGCAGGCAGGCAGGCTTCGTGAGTTTCATCAGTTCGGGGTGGAGTGCTTTGGTTCGGCTCAACCCCAGTCGGATGCCGAGGTTATATCCCTTGCCCACCTGCTTTTAAGTGAACTTGGGGTGACCGGGGTATCTCTGCATATAAATTCAATCGGCTGCCCGACCTGCCGTTCGGAATACCACCGGGAGCTGAAAGCATATTTTGAAGCCCGTCGCGGGGAGCTCTGCGAAACCTGTCACGGGCGGCTTGAGCGCAACCCGATGCGTATTCTTGACTGCAAATCTCCTGTATGTGGGGGGATCGCACAGGATGCACCGGTTATGATAGATTTTCTGTGTGACGAGTGCCGCCAGCATTTTGACAGCGTCAAGTCATTTCTGGACGAGGCGGAAATTGAATATGAACAGGACCCGCACATTGTCCGCGGGCTTGATTATTACACCCGAACGGTTTTTGAATTTGTTTCGGATGCGTTGGGCGCTCAGGCAGTTGTCTGCGGCGGCGGAAGATATGACGGGCTTTTTGAGGAGCTGGGCGGCAAGCATCTGCCCTCCCTTGGGTTTGGCATGGGGCTGGAGCGGCTGCTCATGGTAATGGAGGCAAAGGGGGCAGGTTTTCCCCAGCCCCCACCCTGCGAGGTTTATCTCGCTTCCCTGGGGGAAGCGGCGGTTAGCCGCTGCTTCAGTATTGTAACCAATCTGCGCCGGGGGGGCGTTTCGGCCGAATGTGATACCGTCGGGCGGAGCCTGAAGGCCCAGATGAAATATGCCGATAAAATCGGGGCGCGGTATACCATTGTAGTGGGGGATAATGAGCTTGAAACAGGAGTTGCCGCCCTCAAGGATATGCAGACGGGAGAGGAAAGTCGGGTACAATTGGATGATGGTCTGTATACAATGCTATATAACAAGTCGCTGGACCGACAGCTTGCCGGCGTGGCAGATTTGTTGGGCGAAGTGATCGAATAAAAAGTTAAGACAATAAAGAGGGGAAAACCGATGGCAGACAATCTGAATGGATTTAAACGCAGCGACTACTGCGGGGTATTTCGCACCACCGACCAAGGGCGGGAGGTTTCGGTCTGCGGTTGGGTACAACGGCAGCGGGACTTAGGCCAGCTTATTTTTGTTGATTTACGCGACCGCACAGGGGTTGTGCAGCTTGCATTTGATGATACTGCCCTGCCGGCCGTTTTTGAACGGGCGGCCAGCGTGCGCAGCGAATATGTTTTGGCAGCCAAAGGGGTTGTCAGGCTGCGCTCCTCGGTTAATCGGGATATACCCACCGGAGAGGTGGAAATTGCCGTAACAGAGCTTCGTATTCTGAACAAGGCAGAAACCCCTCCGTTTGAGATTTTGGAGAACAGCACTACCGCCGAATCCATTCGGCTTAAATATCGCTATCTTGATTTGCGCCGTCCCGACCTGAAAAACAACCTGCTTATGCGCCACCGCATTGCAAAGGTTACGCGCGACTATTTTGATGCTCAGGGGTTTATAGAAATTGAAACCCCCATGCTGATAAAATCCACTCCCGAGGGGGCAAGGGATTTTCTGGTCCCCTCCCGCCTGCACAAGGGGCAGTTCTACGCCCTTCCCCAGTCCCCCCAATTATATAAACAGCTTTCTATGGTGGCGGGGTTCGACCGCTATATGCAGATTGCGCGTTGCTTCAGGGATGAGGACCTGCGGGCAGACAGGCAGCCGGAATTTACCCAGATAGACTTTGAAATGTCGTTTGTGGATGCCGAGGATGTAATTGAAATTGGGGAGGGCTTTCTTTCAACCGTATTTCGGGAGGTGCTGGATATTCAGCTGCCCATGCCCCTGCCCAGATTGACCTATACCGCTGCCATGGAGAGGTACGGCTCGGATAAACCGGATACCCGCTTCGCCATGGAGCTTATCGACCTTTCGGATGCGGTGAGCGGCTGCGGCTTTGGGGTGTTCACCTCGGCAATCGAGGAGGGGGGCACAGTCCGCGCCATCACCGCCAAGAATGCCGCCGAAAGATTTACCCGCAAGGAACTGGATAAGCTCACCGAGATGGTACGGGGCATAGGTGCAAAAGGGCTTGCCTGGGTGCGCATGAACCCCGATGGGGTTGCATCATCCTTCGGTAAATTTATGACCCAAGAGCAAATGGACCGACTGATTGAGGTCTCGGGAGCCCAGACAGGCGATGTGGTTTTGATAATTGCCGACAGGGTTAAAAAGCATGTGTTGACCACCCTGGGCGCCCTTCGTATCGAAGTGGCAAACAGGCTGAATATAAAGCGGGAGGGATTTAATCCCCTGTGGATTACCGACTTTCCCTTCTTTGAGTGGGATGATGAGCAAAACCAGTATGTTGCCATGCATCACCCCTTTACC
>JAQWBK010000015.1 GCA_028706415.1 Oscillospiraceae bacterium
GTTGAGTGCCTGCAAATGAGCCCGGGCGGGGACCCGATTGCTTACTTAATCAGGGGGGCGGTTATTGCCCTGCGTTCGGAAGATTCTTCAAATATTCAAGTCTATGAGTAAAACTCATCCCTGGAAATTTTATATAGAGGTGGCTGAGATGGGGTTAACAAACAATTCTATGGGGATAAAGGCGGTTGATTCCGGTCTGGTAATAAAGAAAACCACTCCCGAGGATAAGGTGGTTGCTTTGGCAGGAAATCCGAATGTGGGGAAAAGCACCGTTTTCAACAACCTGACCGGTATGAATCAGCATACAGGCAACTGGCCGGGTAAAACGGTGACAAATGCCCAAGGGTACTGCTCCCATAACGATAGGAACTATGTTTTGGTGGACATTCCGGGTACATATTCATTAATGGCACACTCTGCCGAGGAGGAGGTTGCCCGAGATTTTATATGCTTCGGCAATCCGGATGCCGTGGTCGTGGTGTGTGATGCCACCTGTCTTGAACGCAACTTGAATCTTGTGCTTCAGGCAATCGAGATTACAGATAATGTAATCGTGTGCATAAACCTTATGGATGAAGCAAAAAGAAAGGAGATTTCAATCGATACAGGCCGGCTTTTGGCAATTCTGGGGGTGCCGGTTGTTACAACCATCGCAAGGAACAAGAACGGTCTTAACAAGCTGATGCAGGCTTTGGAGGGACTGACTATTTCTCCGAAAAAAGATACCCCCATCAGGATGAAATATGAATCAAGCGTTGAGGCTGCCATAAATGCCGTGCTACCTGCTTTGGGCAGGTTTGAAGGCAGGATAAGCCTTCGCTGGCTTGCAATCAGGCTGCTGGATTATAACGAAGCCCTGACAATACAGCTTAACGAATATCTGGGCTGTGATTTATATTCGGACGAGGAAATCAATACCAAGCTGAGGCAGGCAGAGGAAATACTCAGCACCCACGGCATATCAACCCAATCGCTGCGGGATAGAATTGTTTCGGGGCTGGTGCTTACGGCAGAAAATATCTGCGAGCAAACCGTTTCATTCAATAAGCGGAATTATAACAGCAGTGACAGAAAAATTGACAGAATTCTCACCAGTAAAAGGACAGGAATACCTGTAATGATAGCCCTGCTGACCCTGATTTTCTGGCTTACCCTGTCGGGGGCGAATTATCCGTCAAAGCTAATATCAAGTGGGCTTTTTCGGGTGCAGGATATACTGACCGAATTATTTCATAATGTGGGAGCACCCGATTGGCTGCATGGCGCGGTCGTGCTGGGGGTGTATCGCGTGGTTGCATGGGTTATTTCGGTCATGCTCCCGCCCATGGCAATATTTTTCCCGTTGTTCACCCTGCTGGAGGACCTGGGATATCTCCCGCGGGTGGCCTTTAACCTTGACAAGTATTTTAAAAAATGCGGTGCTTGCGGCAAGCAGGCCCTAACCATGTGGTTAGTTGATATTTGAATGCGGCCGTTTAGCGAGTTATCAATGTTTATTAGCAGCAAAATCATACTGTACAAGCAGATTATCATATTCTTTACCGAGCGGGATTATCGCTCGGTAAATTTATGCCCGATAAAGGGGAATCAGCCATGTGTGCGATAGATGGTGCATACCAAGTGGAATTGGTCTTTAATAACCGGCAAACGCTTAACGATATTTTACTGGAGTTGCTTTTAGAAAAAACCTGCACATTTGATTTTGAAACACCGCCGGTTAAAAATAAGTGACACCCCCGCGGGCTGTCCGGTTTTTGAAAGGAGGATATATGACAACCCAGAGACTGCCCCAAGGTTCAGGTTACTCTGCCGCTCTTTATATGCGCCTTTCAAAGGACGATGAGGGTGCCGGCGAAAGTGCAAGCATTACTGCCCAGCGAAAGATGCTCATAGCCTATGCAAAGGAAAATCATTATTTTATTTTTGATGAATATGTGGACGATGGTATATCCGGCACAACCTTTGAACGCCCTGATTTCAAAAGAATGATACGGGATATAGAAGAAAAAAAGGTTAACCTGGTGATCACCAAAGACCTGTCCCGTCTGGGGCGGGATTATATCCTTGCAGGCCAGTATACAGAAATATATTTTCCGTCCAAAAAGGTGCGATATATTGCCATTAACGATGGCTACGATTCCGATAGTAGGTACACCGATATTGCGCCGTTTAAGAATGTAATCAACGAGATGTATGCAAGAGATACCAGCAAAAAAATCCGCTCTGCATTTGTTACACGAATGCAGGAGGGCGCATTTGTGGGGGCCTTTGCTCCGTATGGTTATAAGCGCGACCCGGAAGATAAGCATCGCTTGATTATTGATGGGGGTTCGTCCGAAATTGTGCAGGAAATATTTAAGTTTGCAGCCGACGGAATACTACCCATACAGATCGCGCGGATACTGAACGAGCGAAATGTCCCTACGCCGCTTCAGTATCGAAGCCTTGCGAATCCATACATGAATGGTGAGGGCTTCTCAAATAGTCGGGGATGGACATCCTCAACCATAACAAAGATGCTTCGGAATATCGTCTATCTTGGTCACATGGCACAGGGAAAAACCACAAAAGTGTCTTTTAAAAGCGAAATAAGCGTCTCTAACTCGATGGAGGATTGGTATATCGTAGAAAATACGCATACCCCACTGGTCGGCAAGGAAATATTTGATATTTCATCCAGGCGGAGCAAACAGCGCACCTGTGAGAAAAAGGGGCAATTCAACAACCTGTTTTCCGGCATTGCAAAATGTGCTGATTGCGGACGGAATATGTCGACAGTCGGCACCCGCAAAAAGGGAGCCACGGCAAACCTTACCTGCGGCGGATATAAACTATATGGCAGCGGCGAATGTTCCAATCACTTTATTGACTATGACACGCTTTATGAAATTGTTTTATCCTCCATTCGTGAGCTGGTTCAGCTTTCAGAGCAGAATAAGGCAGAGATATTGCAGGAGGTTCAAGAGAGGCTGCATAAGCAGGGTAAGCAGGTGCAAAGTCTAAAAAAAACCACCTTCCTCAAAAAACGCAGCCGTGAGCTGGACACCCTGATTGAAAAGCTTTATGAAGATAATGTGCAAGGGATTCTAAGCACCCTGCGTATGAAAATGATGCTCCAAAAGTATGAAGCAGAAAGCAAAGCCATTGCAAAGCAGCTTAATACACCCCCAGAGGGTGGTGTTCAGGGGGATAAAGAGAATGATTTGGATAAGCCGAGAAGACTGCTGGAGGGGTACACCTGCCTTGCTGATTTGTCGCCCGAACTCCTTTTCCGGCTGATTGACCATATTGAAATTGGGCAGGGAATATATCAAAATTCCCAAACCGTAAGAGTGAAAAAGCAAACGGTTAAAATCTTTTTCAGATTTAGCGGAACACCGATCACCAAAAAATACACACACACAGCCGGTGGCAGCCGGGTTTTAAAATAGCATTCAAATATTAGCCAACCATCCGGCTGATATTTGAATGCTATTTTATCTTGGACAAGCAACATTCCAAAGATTATCCTAAAAATATATAAATGTTTCAATCTTTTCTTTTTTCTGTTCGATATACTTATATTACTGAGCAGTATCAGAAAAGCATGTATTGTCTAAATCAACAAAATAATTATCATAAGGTCACCTCTAAAAACCCCTTCTGGTGTCTTCCGGCACAATTTCCGCCGGACTGCGTCAAACCTCCTCGTAAGGCGGAAAGCCTTGCTTCGTCGGCTTTCCTTGTCCGACAAAAATTCTGCTCGGAATCCGTTCAAAACAGGTTTTTAGAGGTGACCATAAATTACAAGCAAGGAGAGTTACCATGATGAACATGAAAAAATGGATTAATGATTTAAAGTATTCACCGGTTAAAAAGGCTATGCCAATACTGTCATTCCCAGGTATTCAGCTTATGAATGTCGGCGTTAAGGATCTGATTTCAAACAGCGATAATCAGGCAAGGGGTATGCAGCTTATAGCCCAGCGGACAAACGCAAGTGCTTCGGTGAGTATGATGGATTTGTCTGTTGAAGCCGAGGCGTTTGGTGCCGAAATACTCTTTTTTGATGATGAAGTGCCTGCGGTAAAAGGCTGCATAGCCAATACCCAAGAAAAGGCGGATGCTTTGGTGGTTCCCGAGGTAGGAACCGCCCGCACCGGACTTTATGTCCAAGCCATTGAAAAGGCTTGCAAACTCATTACGGATAGACCGGTTTTTGCCGGAGCTATCGGACCGTTTTCATTAGCGGGAAGGCTGATGGATGTCTCGTCATCGCTAATTTACTGTTATGATGAGCCGGAAATGGTGCATACGGTTTTAAAAAAGGTAACCGAATTTATTATCAATTATGTAAATGAATATAAAAAAGTCGGAGCCAACGGAGTGGTAATTGCCGAGCCTCTTGCCGGTCTTTTAACGCCCTCGATGAACCACGAGTTTTCGGTCACATATATGAAACAAATCATTGATGCGGTACAGTCGGACGAATTCATTGTAATATACCACAATTGCGGCGGGGGTACTCCCTGTATGATCGATGAGATTGTATCAATGAATGCATCGGCGTACCACTTTGGGAACGCCATAGATATGGTGAACATGGTTAAGAGCTTTCCGAGGGATACCCTCATTATGGGTAATATTGACCCGTCCAGCCAGTTTAGAAACGGTACCACAGAATCAATACGGGAAGATACACTGGGGCTGCTGGAGGAATTGAAAGACTATCCGAACTTTGTTATCTCCTCCGGATGTGATATTCCCCCGCGTTCTAATTGGGAGAATATTGACTCCTTCTTTCAGGCGGTGGACGATTTCTATTCCGGAAAAGCAAACGGATAAAAGGGATTATTTGGCCTTTGCTTGCAAAAAGTTAATGCAATGCCGATTAAACAAATCGATGCAAAAACCCACCCATCATCGGCTAAAAGTCAATGATGGGTGGGTTTTTAAAGCTGCTTGGCCTGTTCTTTATCATGTCTGGGAAAACATCATCCCGTCGATATATGTATCCATAAAATACGGGTTGGTGGAAAGCTCAACCGATTTTGTGAAGTTGCCAATTTCCTCGGATTGTCTGCGCAAGGTGTCGCTTAATAAAACCATGGTTGCTCCCGCCCCGGCTGCATTACCGATTGTGTAGGCTTTTTCGGCAAAGCCGGGCGGAATAAGTCCGATTCTCTCGGCCGAGGACACATTGATATTATTACCGAATCCCCCGGCTATGACAAGTTGTTTGATACTGTCCGGACTGTATCCCGATTCCTTAATTAGTGTTAGCATTCCCGCGCAGATTGCGGATTTTGCAAGCTGTACCGAACGGATATCCTGCTGGGTTAAAAAGACCTGGGTATCAGGTAGACGGAAGGCCGGCTGGTTACCTATCTCGGTGATATATTCCGTAAAGCCATGACCTTCTTCATATATTAGCCCTGTTTCATCGATTATTCCCGATTCACACATAACCGACACGGCATCCAGAAGGCCGGATCCGCAAATTCCGTTTGCTTGTCCGCCGCCCAGCACAGAACAGACTATGCGGTTGTTTTCGAGCTTAACCTGACTGATTGCGCCTGTTCGCGCCGGGATACCCTGATAAATTCCCGCCCCCTCAAATGCAGGGCCGGCCGCCGTGGAGCAGCACCAAAGCATACCATCTGCCGCCAGTGCCATTTCACCGTTGGTGCCGATATCCACAAAAAGCCGAGGGCTGTTGGAGGTTACCTTTCCGTCCAAGAAGAATTCTGCCGCCAGTAATGCGGTTGTTATATCTGCCCCCACATAAGCCGATATACATCGAGGTAAATAAACTCTTGCACCGGGAAGCAGATTCAGTTCATCTGATTTCAAGAAAAAGCCGAAATAACAGTCCTGTTCAAAAGGCGCCGTGGTGATGGAGCTCGGGTCGTATTCACACAGCAGATACAGCATGGCGGTGTTGCCGGTCAAGACCAGACTGTCAACCTTTTCAGCGGGAATTGAGCGAGCTTGGCAAAGCCCCATGATGAGACGGGATATACACTCCCGAATACTGCCTGCCAATTCCGCCGCCTGGCCGTCAATTGATTTTTGCAGGCGGGAGATGACATCCGCACCAAATACCGATTGCGAATTCTTTTCTGCCAGTGTTTTCAAAAGCTTTCCGTCGGATAACCGATATAGATATGCCGCAACGGTTGTTGTGCCGATATCAACCGAAATACCGAATTCCTTCCCCCATGGCTCAAGCTTAAACCGAGGGATATACCCATCTGTAAGGATATCGTCTTTAAATAATTCAGCCGACAGGAGCCCTATTTGCACATCCCCTAAAGCCTCTACCATACAGGCATATCTGATGTTTTCATGCTTTTCGCGGTCGGTCAGCAGGGAGCTTTCCTTTTCGCTCATAGGGGAGAGCGCCCCCGTCGCCATCACCTTGCATTTCAGGCATTTTTGCCTGCCGCCGCAGGGCATGTCAACCGCTATACCGTTTTGGGCAAACAGTTCGGATAAACGGGTGGGAGCATTAAATGGAATTTGCTTCATTTGTCCGGTTGTGGCTAATATTTGTGCTACAGATTGCTTCATTGATATTCCGACCATCCTTTCGCCTTTCCATGACCGCAAACACTATCATTAATAATACAAGCTTTATATTAAATATACTAGCATGATATTTTGAATTTTGGTATACTGTTTTTAACAGATTATAAAAAGGAGATGAGGATTATGCGGATACATATAATAGCTTGCAGGGTTTTTACAAGAGAGCTTAGTTATTATGCGTCCCAGAGTTCTCATGTTATAGATATTACATGGCTCCCTCAGGGGCTTCACGACACTCCCGAAAAGCTTCGCGAGATGCTGAAAGATACCATTGACGACCTTTATCTTCAAAGAGAAAAGCAGATGCTCAAGCACTGGCCTGATTACATTGCTTTGGGCTATGGGCTGTGTTCTAACGGGGTTGTCGGGCTGGAAAGTCGGGATACACCGTTGGTTATTCCCAGAACCGATGATTGTATCGCCGTGTTTTTGGGCTCCCAAAAGCGGTATCTTGACTTGTTCGAAAAGTATAACGGTACATATTGGCTGAATAACGGCTGGATTGAAACTGCCTTTATACCTTCAAAAGAAATGTTTGAACAGAGATATAACGAATATGTTGAGCTGTATGGCCAAGAAAATGCCGACTTCTTATTGGAGCAGGACAGGCTCTGGGCTAAAAATTACAACACCTGCTCTTATATCGATTCACCCGTGTATAGCTCTCCCGACCATCCTTTGATTGCCCAGCAGATTGCAAAGGATTGTAACTGGAAATACCACAGGTTTGACGGGGATTCCCGTTTAATTAAGGCTATTACCCAAGGCACATGGACCGATGAGGAATTTCTGATTTGTCCCAAGGGTCACCGAATCGAAGCCTCCTATGATGAATCCAAAATAAAAGCCGTCCCGATTTGATGACAATACTCAATTAATATATTAGATAGTATACTGAAGGAGGAAGAAAAGTGCTGGAACAGCTTGCCGAGCGATGTATGGAAAACGCAGCTCATCTGTCCGAATTGAGCGGCATACCTGCTTATGTCCTTAGCACGGTTCAAAAGGTGCTGCTGCATCCGGATGAAACCCCCAGCTTTTGCGACGAATGCACCTGCTCCCGCTGTAATGCGCTGAATACCCACCTTTACGGTTGCAATGAAGCATATCGCTGGAACGGGAAATATATTTACTACTGCCCGCTGGGACTTGTGTTTGTGGCTTCCTCGGTCTCGGATGATTCCGGAAGTTTGGTTGGCGGAACAATAATGGGCCCCTTGTTAATGGGAAATAACGATGATGTTCTGGCGGAAATGGATGCTCCCATGCGAAACAAGGCTGCCGCTCTTACCACCCTATCAACCTCTAAGGTTACTGATTTATCCGAGGTTCTGACGGCTGTAACCTCATATGCGGCAGGTATGCCTCACAGCAAGGTGGGCAGGTTTGTTTATGAACAGGGAAGGATGCTGAGCGGCATTTATTCGGCGCAGGAAAAAATTCTGCTGGAGGGGGAGAACTCTCCCTATCCCATCGAAACCGAGAAAAAGCTGCACGACCTGATATGCAGTCACGATAAAAGCGGTGCGCAGGAATTGCTTAATCAGCTTTTGGGGCATATATACTGCGCCAGTAATTTTGATTTGGCAACCATAAAAACACGGGTGGTTGAGCTGGTGGTTATTTTGTCCCGGGCTACCATAGATGCAGGTGCCGACATAAGGGAAATATTTTTATACAACACAAATTATATTAATGAAATCGAACAGTTTACATCAATTGAAGATATCAGTGTATGGCTTAACTGCATCATGCACAGATTTATTTCATATTCCTTTGATTTTGCCCAGGTTAAGCATTCCAATGTTGTGTTTAAGGTAATGGAATATGTTAAGGCGAATTATAATAAAAAAATTACTCTTGATGATATAGCTCGACATGTTTATTTAAGTCGCTCCTACCTCAGCAGCATATTTAAAGAGGAAACAGGGGAGAGCCTTTTTAATTACATAAATAAGGTAAGGGTTGAGAAAAGTAAGCTGTACCTGCTGGACAGCGCGGTCAGCCTTGTGGATATAGCATCCATATGTGGTTTTGAAGACCAAAGCTATTTTACAAAGGTTTTTAAAAAAACCACCGGAATTTCTCCGAAAAAATATAGGGACAGTCGGGGAAATCCGGCTTAATCGGTTTTATAATGAAATAAAGTCCAAAAATCGAAAATATTATTCTATAATATATAAAGTAAATCCAATACAATATAGATGGATTATAGATATTTAGGAGGGCTAAGGGATGGCAATTTTAGAGGAAATAAGCAGCTTTTTGCAACAAGGACGCGCACCTATTGTTAAAGAAAAGGTTCAGGAGGCTATTGACCAGGGTTTAGAACCAAAGGAAATCTTGGAAAAAGGCTTGCTGGAGGGCATGGGCATTATCGGCGAGAAATTTAAAAAGAACGAAGTTTTTGTGCCCGAGGTTCTGATTGCCGCCCGCGCCATGAATGCAGGCGTGGCAATCTTGAAGCCGTATTTGGTGGAAGCCGGAGTTGAGTCTAAGGGAACTGTTGTCATTGGGACGGTTAAGGGCGATTTACATGATATCGGTAAGAATCTTGTCAAGATGATGCTGGAAGGTAAGGGTCTTAAAGTAATAGACCTCGGGGTGGATGTACCGTCCGAACAGTTTATACAGGCCGCTATCGACAACGATGCACAAATCATCTGCTGCTCTGCGTTGCTGACCACCACAATGAACGAAATGAAAAATGTAGTGATAGCAGCCCAAGAAAAGGGGATTCGTAATAAGGTTAAAATTATGGTTGGCGGCGCTCCCATCACCCAAAACTTCTGCGATTCAATCGGTGCAGATGGTTATACAGCCGATGCTGCATCCGCAGCCGATGCCGCCCTTGCAATGTGCAGCTGATACTTATAATAGTTGATATTTTCCGGTAAATAGTATTTAGTATTAAAAATAGGCGAAGGGAATTTTATCCTTTCGCCTATTTTCGTACGAAATATATCCGGGTTCCGGGATTAGTATAACGATAAAATCGCCGGCATACATATCAGCAGATATGCATACTGGCGATTTTGTTAGGGGGTAAAAACTAATTAAATGTGATTATCTATTATTTCTCAATATTCTTTTGTCACCGTTAGTATCGTCATCACCGGCATTGTCGGCAACATCGGCATCATTATCAGTATCATCACCATCATCGTTTTTATCTAAGTTTACAGCCTCTTTCAATTGCTCGGCAGCTTTGATTGCATCATCTTTTAGCTTTTCGGCAGAACATTTTAATTCATTCGCCTGTTTTTCGGCGGCATTCATCAACTCTTCTGCTTGCCTTTTCAGCTCCTCTGCCTGAGCCACAATAACAGATCTTTCTGAATCTGTAATTCGGCCGAGGGTGGTTGAGACTTGGCATTCAAATATCAACCCACCATGTGCATGGGGTTTGGATGTAATGCCGCGGGTGTTGTGGGATGCAGAATAATTGATTCACCCAGGGAACGGCTGATCGGGATATTAACCAACAACTTTGTGCCCTGTAACGGCAGATTCCCAACCCTTATCGCCATATTGACCATGTTTTTTATTGGGACTTCGGCAGGCGGGTTTGAGTCGATTTTGTCGGCATTGCTGCTCACTTTGGTTATACTGCTTGGCGTTGGAATGACCTTCGCTGTATCAAGGCTGCTTTCAAAAACAATATTAAAGGGGGTTTTGTCCTCTTTCACCCTGGAGCTCCCACCATATCGCAGACCCCAGATAGGCAGAATCATTGTCCGCTCGATATTTGACAGAACGCTTTTTGTCTTGGGCAGAGCCATTGCCGTGGCAGCCCCCGCCGGACTTTTAATCTGGATTATGGCAAATGTGACGGTGGGAGATTATACCCTGCTCGCCCACTGCTCGGGCTTTTTAGACCCGTTTGCAAGACTGTTTGGCATGGACGGGGTTATTCTTCTGGCCTTTATTCTCGGGTTCCCGGCAAATGAAATTGTTTTCCCCATTATAATAATGGCATATATGTCCACGGGCAGTATTATGGAATTTGAAAGACTGTCCGATTTAAGGGAGCTGCTGGTAGCAAACGACTGGACCTGGATTACGGCAGTAAGCACAATGCTATTTTCATTAATGCACTGGCCGTGCTCCACCTCCTGTTTAACCATTCAAAAGGAGACAAAAAGCCTAAAATGGACGGCGGTTTCTTTGGCTCTGCCGACCTTAATCGGTATGGTGGCGTGCTTTGTGTTTGCAAATGGGGCAAGACTGTTTTTATGAAATAGGGAAATAGTTCCTGTCGGCCGATACCATCAGATAAACCTGTCAACCGAAAATCGTATCTATGCGCCCTTTGTATATAATAGTAAGTGCCAAAAGCAGCATAGCAAGCCAAGGGGCAGATATGGAATCAGCCCCTTTTACCCGATGGATTGTATGACATCCTAATCTTACATGTTTACAGTATTGACATAAATAGATGGTTGAAACAATGGCGATAATAGTATATAATTAATTGCTGATTAAGCAAAATAACGGAGGGCTATGATTGTTTAAATCTGTCTATCTCGATAATGCCGCCACCACCGTTGTATATCGTGAAGCGGCCGAAAAGGCATTCGAAATGATGACGCATAATTTCGGCAATCCCTCCTCGCTGCACACAATGGGTGTAAAAGCCGAACAGATGGTGGATGCCGCGCGCAGGCAGGTTGCCTCTTTAATTGGATGCCGTGCCGGCTCGATTATATTTACATCCGGCGGGACAGAGGCGAATAATCTTGCTCTGTTCGGGGCGGTTGAGGCGAGAAAGCGGGCAGGCCGCCATATCGTGACCACGGCGGTGGAGCATTCCTCGGTTACCACTGTATGCGACGAGCTGGAGGGAAATGGGTACGAGATAACCCGTCTGGTGCCCGATAAGAACGGCTGCATCCCCCCCCTTCAGGTGGCGGATGCCTGTCGTGAGGATACCGTGCTTGTCAGTATCATGTCGGTTAATAACGAAAACGGTGCGCATTTTCCGATTGAGGAAATTGTACCCGCCGTTCGACGGGCGGCACCCGGGGCACTCATTCACTGTGATGGGGTGCAGGCTGCCGGTAAGCTGTCTATAAACGCAACAAGCATGGATGTTGACCTCTTAACGCTCAGCGCACATAAAATCCACGGGCCAAAGGGATGCGGGGCTTTATATATCAAAAAAGGTGTTCGCATACTCCCAAGAGCTTTGGGCGGCGGGCATGAAAGAGGGCTTCGTGCAGGCACCGAGGCGGTTCCGCTGATTGCGGCCTTCGGAGTCGCAGCAGAGAATATTCCGCCCCCAACCGAGCAACAAAAGATATATGCCTCCCTCAGACAGAGGCTGGCAGACGGCGTGGCAAAGCGGGACGATGTTGTATGGCTATCACCCGATAATGCGGTTTCATATATTGTAAACCTGTCAATACCCGGGCTGCGCAGTGAGATTATGCTGCATTATTTTGCCGAAAACGGGGTTTATATTTCAAGCGGCTCTGCTTGTTCAAAAGGCAAGAAAAGCCATGTATTGACCGCGTTGGGGCTGCCCGATAGGGTAATAGATTCGTCAATTCGAGTAAGTTTTTCTCATACAAATACCATTCATGATGTGGATCGATTTCTTGAGGTGCTCGAGCAGGCAACCACATCACTAATAAAAAGATAAGGAATTTTGAAAGGCGGGATCTCACATGGAAAATTATACGGATAATAAAAAGAAAATGTTGGACGTGCGTCTGACATATTCCGATAACGATTCGCCCGACACCTTGCGTATTATTCAAGATGCAAAGGAAGGGTTGGTGCGAAGCCCGGATGCTATACCGCAGGACAGGCCGATTGAAGAGATGGTGCCCCTGTCCTCATCGGCGAACAGGCCTAGTGGTCAAAACGAGCAGGCAGTTTCGGCTGCCCCCACGATTGATGAAAGGTCTTTCTTTCGCCGATTTGTGGACAGAATTGCCCTGTCACTGGGCGGAGTAGTGCCAAAGCGGGGGGATTCTCCGCTGGAAGTGATTAGAAAATGCATATTTGTTACCGCTTTTATAACCTTGGTCATTTCTCTTACTTATATAGTCAATGAAATGGTTCTTATACCTCTTGACAATTCACAAACTTACAAAAATATCTCAAAGTTGTACGATCCCGACAATCCTGTGCCCCCGCCTGCCAATTTCCCGGAGGGGGATTATCCCACCGGGATTAAGGATACATTCAAGGCGTTGTATGCACAAAATCAGCAGGTTAGGGGCTGGATGAAATACAGCGATTCAAATAACAAATGGCTGAATATTAATTATCCGGTTATGTTCTCGGGAGATAATAGTTACTATCTCAATCACGATTTCCAAAAGTCAAACAACAAAAACGGAGCATTGTTTTTTGATCAGCGAACCAATCTAGAGACAAAGGATGCCGCCAACCGCGTTCTAATTATATACGGTCATAACATGGCAAGCGGGCAGATGCTTTCACCCCTTAACAAGCTTATGAGCAATCATAACTATATGCGCTCTGCCCCCATGATTTCCCTTAATACCCTGTATGATGAACGCCAATATCAGGTTTTTTCGGTAATGCTGCTTAGCACCCGGGCACAGGACGGCCCTTACTTCGATTATATCAGAACGGTATTTTCAGGCGATGACGATTACATGAATTTTGTGAGTAATATTCGGGCACGCTCGATTTACGACTTTAACGGGGTTGATGTGGGTCCGCAGGATGAACTGCTGGTTTTATCCACCTGCACCGCCGTGAGCAATGCACACTTTAAGGACGGACGCTGTGTTGTGATTGCTCGCCGTGTACGCGACGATGAGACGGTGGCACTTCGGCCTTCGGATATTGTTAAAAACAAGGATGTTATCATGCCGTATGCATGGTATATAAATCAGAAAAAGACGGTTCATCCCTTCTATACAGATCCCAATTATGTAATGCCGGGGTTATCCCCGATAGATACCCAACCCTCCGGTTCGGTACCGAATGGCACCATGCCGACTCCATATTTACCGAGTGATAATACAACCACTTTCCAACCGGGCGGCGGAACCACAACCAAACCATCCGGCTCGGGTGGCGAAACCACCACATCCGGCCCGGGCGGCGAAACCACCACATCCGGCTCGGGCGGCGAAACTACAACATCCGGCTCGGGTGGCGAAACTACAACATCCGGCTCGGGCGGCGAAACCACAACATCAGGCTCGGTCGTGGAGACAACCACCGTTGACGACGACCAACCCACCACCCAGCCGACCACCGAGCCCACCGCAGAGCCGACTGCAGAACCCACCACCCAACCTCCCACAGATGAATAACATAAAACCGAAAGGCTTGAGCAGCCAATGAATTCTAAATCAACGGATGCACCAAGGCAAGTAATCCTCATAAAGACGGGTGAACTGGTGCTGAAAGGGCTTAACAGAGGCACATTCGAAGCAATTCTGATGAAAAACCTCAATCACCGTCTGTCATCTCTGGGTGAATTTCGGCTACGAAAAGCCCAGTCCGCTATATTTGTTGAATCCGTCCGGAATGATATAGACATGGAGGAGGCTGCTAGGCGGGTTTCCGAGGTGTTTGGAATTGCCGCATATTCACTCGCCAGGGTGACAGAGAAGAAAATTGATGATATACTGGAAGCAACAGCAGATTTTCTGGGCAAGGAGCTGCTCTCGGTATCAAGCTTTAAGGTGGAGGCCAAAAGGAGCGATAAGTCGTTCCCCCTAACCTCCCCCGAGATATGCGAAAGGGCGGGCGAATTTCTTTTAGACCGTTTTCCTCATTTAAAGGTTGATGTCCACCATCCACAAGCCCTTGCAGTCATCGAAATAAGGGATTTCGGGGCATATATTCATTCCCGCCAGCTCCCGGGCGCCGGGGGGATGCCGGTCGGTTCAAGCGGGCATGCCGCATTGTTGATATCCGGCGGAATAGACTCACCGGTTGCAGGCTTTTTAATGGCAAAGCGGGGTATTTCACTTAGCGGAATTCACTTTGTTTCCCCCCCATATACCAGCGAGCGTGCCGAGCTGAAGGTTATATCCCTGATGGAGCAGGTTTCTCGTTATGCGGGGCATATGGAGCTGTATATCGTTCCATTCACTAAAATACAGCTTGAAATCGGGCGTTTATGCCCCGAGGATCTTTTCACCATAATAATGCGACGGTTTATGATGCGGATTGCCACAATTCTGGGTAATAAATACGATTGCGGAGCTCTTATTACCGGTGAAAGCCTGGGTCAGGTGGCCAGCCAGACACTTCCCGCACTTGTCTGCACGGATGCCGCTGCCGGCTTGACGGTATTTCGCCCCCTTATCGGCATGGATAAGGACGAAATAGTCACAATATCCAGACGGATTGAAACATATGATATTTCAATACAACCGTACGAAGACTGCTGCACCGTATTCACCCCACGACATCCGCGCACCCGCCCCAAGCTTGAAAAGGTGTTGGAGGCAGAGGCGGCGCTTGATGCCGATGCATTAATTGAAGAGGCGGTACGCGGGGTACGAAAATACTCGGTTTAAATCTGTTATTTATTAAAGAGGTCGGATATCGCTGGGTCAAGTTTGAGACAAAACCTTTCTTCTAAACGGTTTTCGGTTGACCGACGACTGATTCGGAAAGGCGTGGATATATATGAACGCTGAAATTATTATAGTAAGCCCTGAAAGCACAAGCAGCCAGTTCCTGACGTATGAATTGGCGTCATTCGGGATTACCACAACCCATCTCACCTCGGCCGGCAATGATTACGCCGATCTGCGTGAGAAGCTTTCTCATGCGCTGAGCCATAATGATATGATAGTGATGGTGGGGGGGCTGGATGTTGAGGATAACTGCCCTGTGCGTGAAGTGGTGTCGGACGTGTTTGGTGCCCCCCTTGAGCTTAACGAGGACGGGCTGAGCAGAATTCACGAATACTATGATAATACAAGCAAGGTAATTCCGGCGGATTATGAGAAGCTGGTAATGCTGCCCCGAGGCTGTACCGTTTTCCCGAACGATCATGGTTATGCTCCGGGCTGTGCCATATCCCGTTATGGGCAGCATATTATTCTCTTGCCCTCCGAAAACAGCCAGCTTATGCCCATGTTTAGTGATTATGTTTCCCCATACCTATCTGTATTGATAAACGGCACCATCATTTCCCGCACCGTCGGCGTATTTGGGCTGTCGGAGGAAGTGCTTAACCAACGATTGGCGGATTTAATGTCCGAAGCTAATCCCAGCGTGGTTTCTTACGCCAAGGATGGGGAGGCCATTCTCAGAATAACCGCCAGGGCATCCGACCGTGTGTCGGCATGGGCACTCTGCGACCCTGTTGTGGAAGAGATAAAGCAGCGACTGGGCGTTTATGTGTACGGTGTGGATGTGGGTAGCTTACAAAAAGCTGTGGTTGCATTACTCCTTGATAAAAATATAAAAATAGCAACAGCCGAATCATGCACCGCCGGTTTGCTTTCCAGCAGACTGACCGAGGTTGCAGGGGTTTCGGCCGTTTTTGAGTGCGGTATTGCAGCATATTCACCCGAAATAAAGCACTCGGTGCTTGGGGTGCCGGACGAGCTTATCCAGCAGTTTGGGACGGTAAGTCCCGAGGTTGCAGGTGCAATGGCAACCGGAGCTCGAAAGGTGGGCAAGGCGACACTCGGGGTTGGAATAACCGGGGTTGCAGGTCCGGATGAAAGCGAGGGCAAGCCGGTTGGCACGGTATATATTGCTGTTGCCGATGATAAGCGCGTCTGGGCAAAAAAAATCACGATTGATGCCATTGAAGGCCATCTCGACCGTGAATCAATTCGTGCGCTTGCAACCTCCCATGCCCTCGACCTTGTGCGCCGATACCTTGAAGCCATGCCCACGGTTATGGCGGGTGGTAAAATAATAAATGATGAGGTTTCGGAATCCCCAATCATCCCCCAAAGTGACATTGTAGAGAAAAAAGATAGATTTTTATGTAGATTTTTGCCGTGTAAAGGCGATAGAAAAATTGATATATTTTTTAAAATTGCCTTTATTCTCTCGGTGATTTTCATAACCAGTATTTTATTCTTTTTCATATATCTCAGGGTATTAAAGCCTATCGAAAACCAAATGCTTTTCGATAAGATTGCCGGTATTTATAACAGCCCTAATATATCGATGAGTTCGGACATAAATCATCCCGATGGAATGCTTTCCGAGTTTTATGCCCTGTATGCCAGAAATTCGGAGGTTGCCGGTTGGGTAAAGATTGACGAGACAGAAATAAATTATCCGGTCATGTCATATAAAAGCGGATTTTACCAAAATCATAATTATGACCGTCAGTATTCGCGTTATGGTGTTCCATACTTTTCAAAAAACACTGTATTAACTTCACCCGAATCGGTCAACCGCTCGATAGTGATTTACGGGAATAATACAAATGACGAGCAGATGTTCTCCGAGCTTACACACTATTACAATGATTTGGATTATCTGCGCGAACATCCGGTTATTGAAATGAACACCCTTTATAAGAGTGCCGAATGGAAAATCTTTTCGGTCATGGTGGTTGCCGAACCAAAGGGCGGCAGTGGTTTTGATTACACCCGTTCGGTTTTCGAGGATGAATACGATTTTCTGGGCTTTGCGGGGGCAATTAATACCCGCTCTCTTTACACTCTTCCGGTGGGAGAGGTAAATGTTCAGGAGGGGGATTCCCTTCTGCTTTTGTCAACAGACTTTGAAAATGTAGCCGGGTTTGAAGGGGCGCGTCTTGTTGTGGCGGCGCGTCAGATTCGTCCGGGGGAATCCGAAACCGTCGACCTATCCGAGGCAAGCTTAAATAGGGAGGCCATCATGCCGGAGGAATGGCCTTTTAAAGCACCCTCTACTACCACCCAAGAATATGTGACTACAACCCTCTCAACCGCCCAAACCACCCAGGCAACAAGCACCCAGCCTTCTGCCACCACCTCCAGCTTAATTACCTCCACTGCAACCGCTACCACAAATAACGGAACTGAAAACACCACCTCGGCTTCGGCTTCCGCTTCGGCTTCGGCCACCACTACCAAACCCACCACTACCAAACCCACCACCTCCACCACCGAATCCACCCAGCCCACTACCATACCCCCGATTGAGGCGGGGCGGCTTGATGAATCGGTTTTTCTTGCCAACTGTATAATAGAAGACGAAAGCGGGACTTTCAAGCCAAAGAACAAATCCGAGCTTCAAATGGTGTTGGCCAGAGTGGTAAAAAACGAGCTGGGTTCAGAAAGAGCCTTTGACAATGACCTTGCAGCCCAGAAAGCGCAGGCTATTGCATCATATACATATATACTTAATTATTCGGCGGGTAAAAAAGCCTATTCTATTAAAGGCATTAAGACGATTGATCTAAGTAACAGCGTTGACAAAAGGATATATAATGCCGTGGGCGAGGTGGCGGGAATCAAAATATTAAACGGCGATTCCACCATAGCATCACAATATTTTGCCTCCTCTCCCGGCTTTACATCAAATAATCTAGAGGTTTATGGATCCACTCTTTTGCCCTATCTTAAAAGCGTTGAGAGTAAACATGAAACCGCCGAGAAAATGCACCCGGCTGCAAAATGGGGAACAGAGGTTACAATATCTATGAACGAGCTATCAGAAAAGCTGAATGCAAAACATGGAACCGTTTCTTTTGAACCGGGCGACACCCCTTTTTTTATCCGGAAAGTCGACAAAAACGGACAATATGTTGTAGAAACCAACGCATATTTTATGAGTGGCGGAAACAAAAGATATCTGAGGGGACATGAAATCAGGATGGCGGTGGGCCCCACCAGAATCCGCTCCCATGCATTCACCGTTGTGTCCTCCACGGAGGAATCACTAACCCTATCGGTTAAGGGGTACGGTCATGGCTTGGGGATGAGCCAAGAGGGTGCAGCCCAATATGCCAAGCATGAAAAATGGGATTTCAGACAAATTCTCAGCCATTATTACAGCATAACCAAAACCTCCTCTCATCGGCTGGTTGCCCCCGTCTGGGGTAGCTCGGCGGCAAGTATTACTTGAGAAAAGTATAATATCTTTAAATATAATCAGCCCTATGGTCGGTCGACCATGGGGCTGATTATATTTTTATCCCCCCCACTTGCAGGTCACCAAGCAGGTTGTGGTATGGTACATACAGATCTCAAATAAAAGGTGAGACATCTTTGCGGTCTGTTTTCCGCCATACAGCGTTGTTGTCGTCGGCGGGCGTCAGCCCGCTTTCCTCCTCCGCCTTGCATGACGAAAAACATCCTCGCAAATTTTGTCTCACCTTTTATTAGTTGAATAAAACAAAGGGGGAGAGTTTTATGGATCGGCCGTCGGAAGTTTTCAAGGATGCCCGCCGCATAAGGAATAAAATTAACGCTGCGCGGTCCTTTGCCGAGAGCAGGGGGATTGCCATGACGGTTGAGAGGCTGGGGGTTTATCTGGGGGTTTCCAGCCGTACTATTCTCGAATTTGCGCTGGGGGAGGATGAACCACCGAAGGAACTGAGGGAGGCGCACAAACTGCTATTTCTGGCGTGTGAGGAGATTGCGGCATCTCACATCGAACACGGCATGACAAAGGGGAATAATCCGTCCATGGATATCCTGCTTTTGAAGAATAACCTGCAATATCACGATAAGCCGCATCCGGCGGCACGCAATACAGGGGTTGTGATTGTTGGGGAGGATGAGATTCCAGAATAATGGTTAATACGAGTATTAGTATAAGCATACATGAAAGGATGCAGATTTTATATGGATAGAAATTCACAAAGGAATATGCTCGGGCGGATTTGGGATGAATATATGACCGGAGTTAAATTCAAAGCTGCCCTGGGAAACCGAGGATTATATGAACAGAACAGCATGAATGAACGCTTTTTTGCGGGGGATCAATGGCATGGAGCCAATTGTGGCAACGACCGCCCACTTGTCAGGCATAATGTGATTAAACGAATCGGGGATTACAAAATTGCATTGATAAGCAAAAACAAGGTTGCGGTTAATTATTCCGCCGACGGGGTGACGGTTCCCGTCTCCATGAACCGGCAGATAAAATGCTTGCGGGCAGAGCTTTCCCAAGGGAAGGAGCAGGCGGTTTCGCATTTTAGCGGGCTTACCGATACCCTGCTCGCCACCGAAAAGGAGATTGGGCTGGTTATGGACGCCTTGTCAGACTACTTCGATATTACATCTGAGCGGGTAAAATTCACCGATATTCAGGAGCAGGCTTTGCGTAACGCTTATATCTCGGGTACCGGAATTGTTTATACATGGTGGGACGACAGAATTCCCACCGGACTGTATGCGGATGACGGACGGACAACCCCGATAAGGGGGGATATATCCTGCCAGGTGCTGGATGTGGAGAATGTTTATTTCGGTGATCCAAATCTTGATGATATTCAAGAGCAGCCTTTTATCATGATTGCCCAGCGCCGCGATGTAGAGGATTTACGGCGGGAGGCAAGGCGGTATCAGCTTCGCGAATATGAGGTGCAAAGCATCCGTCCCGACGGCGATACCGCATATATGGCGGGGGAACACAGCGGGAATGAACCCCCCGAATCAGGTAAAGCAACCGTGCTTACAAAGTTTTGGAAGGAGTGGAATGCCGATGGCACCGAGTTTGTAATCAAGGCGGTCAGGGTTTGCAACAAGACTGTAATCCGTCCGGCTTGGGATATCGGAATTCGGCAGTATCCCTTTGCAAAAATGTCATGGGAGCGCAGGCGAAGCTGTGCCTATGGCGAAAGTGAGATAACATATCTAATCCCAAATCAGATTGCAATAAACCGCATGATAACCGCCAGTGTGTGGGCGGTTATCATGATGGGAATGCCGATAATGGTGGTAAACAGCGATATAGTGACCTCGGATGTGACCAACGACCCCGGCCAGGTAATACCTGTTTGCAGCGGCAGTGAGGATGCACAATCGGCCATACGATATGTTGACCCGCCCAAATTTTCACCCGCCTTTGATGAGAATATTGCTTCACTCATCGGCAATACCCTGAAGCAGGCGGGGGCAAATGATGTGGTTTTAGGGGATGTCCGTCCCGACAATACCTCGGCAATAATGGCTGTTCGGGAAACCGCAACCCTGCCCCTTTTATCGGTGCAGAACCGCTTTTATAGCTTTATTGAGGATATAGCCCGAATTTGGGCAGAGTTCTGGGTTACTCATTACGGACAGCGCAAGCTGAAAATACGCGATGAAAGCGGCACATGGTATCTGCCGTTCAACGGCGAGCGGTATCGTGGCCTGCTGATTTCCACCCGGGTGGATGTAGGCCCCGCCGTGCTGTGGGGAGAAGAGCAGTCTATACATACACTGGACAGCCTGTTGGACAGAAAGGTGATCGACCCTGTTCAGTACCTTACCCGTTTACCAAAGGGAACCGTGCCCGAGCTTTCTCGATTAATAAATGAATTAAAGAACCCCGAAAAAACAGCTGCCGACGCATAGTGTTCCGGACGGGGAGGGTGATTATATTTATGAAAATGCGGGATGAGGGCAGGAGAATAAATCTTGCCGAGGTCGTGGGGCGGGGATACCGTGAATTTTGGGATTGTCGCCTGCGTTATAGGGTTGTTAAGGGGGGCAAGGCGTCTAAAAAATCCACAACGGCAGCCTTGTGGTTTATTGTTCAACTTATGAAATATCCTAAATCCAATCTGCTGGTTGTCCGTAATGTATTTAACACCCATTATAACTCTACATACGCCCAGCTCAAATGGGCAATAAAGCGTCTTGGGGTGGGCGACTACTGGAAGGCCACCGTTTCCCCCCTTGAGCTGCGTTATCTTCCCACAGGGCAGCGTATTATTTTCCGTGGCTTTGATGATGTATTAAAGCTGGCATCCACGACGGTCGAGAACGGTTATTTGTGCTGGGTATGGGTGGAGGAGGCTTTTGAAATAGCCTCTCAGGCGGATTTTGAAAAGCTGGATTTGTCGGTGCCGCGGGGCGAAATCCCCCCTCCCTTATTTAAGCAGACCACCCTCACATTTAACCCGTGGAATGAGAGCCATTGGCTGAAAAAGAGGTTTTTTGATACCAAAAGTCCGGATGTTCTTGCCTTGACCACCAACTATAAATGCAATGAATTTTTGGATGAAACCGATTTATGCGTCTATACACGACTGCAGATTGAAAACCCTCGACGGTATGCGGTCGCCGGACTTGGTGAGTGGGGGGTTTCAGAGGGGCTGGTTTATGAGCGTTGGGAGATAGCCGAGTTTGATGTTTTGTCTATCACCCGAAATGAATCCCCCGATGCATGGAAATATCGACACATTTTCGGGCTGGATTACGGATATACCAACGACCCCACCGCCTTTATTGCAATGGCGGTAAATCCCGTGGACAAGGTGCTTTACATCTATGACGAGCATTATGAAACAAGGATGCTGAATGATGCAATAGCCGCCATGATTACCGCCAAGGGCTTTTGCAAGGAGAGGATAAGGGTGGATTCGGCAGAGCCAAAAAGCAATGAGGATCTTCGCAGGCTGGGGATTACCCGAATACTTCCAGCGCGCAAGGGGCGGGATTCGGTGCTTAACGGCATTGCAAAATTGCAGGAATACCGCATGATCGTGCATCCGTCATGCAGTCATACGGCGGCAGAGCTATCATCCTACCGGTGGAAAAAGTCTGCCGAGGATCAAGCTCAAAACCGACCCGAGGACCAAAACAATCATCTGATGGATGCCATGCGGTACGCAATGGAGGATATCCTGTTTTTCCGCCCCCGAGAAAAGCATAACCGGGGACGAAATAACAAAATGATGAAGGGTGTGGTGGCATCGGATTTTAAGGGAGGCTGGGCGGTTTAAAATACTAATACTGCTCTCAAGTAAAAATCAAGACATCTTTGCGGTCTGTTTTCCGCCATACAGCGTTGTTGTCGTCGGCGGGCGTCAGCCCGCTCTCCTCCTCCGCCTTGCATGACGAAAAACATCCTCGCAAATTTTGTTTCACCTTTTACTTGAGAACAGTATAAAACACACTCATAAAAAGGGAGGTCGCAAGATT
>JAQWBK010000103.1 GCA_028706415.1 Oscillospiraceae bacterium
ATTGTTATTACGCAGGTTATCAACTTCTGCAGCACCTACGGGTAACATAATCGTTGAAAATATTAAAAGAGTAAAAACAAATGATAACATCCGGCAATATTTATTCTTAAACATATAATCTAGTCCTTTCTGTTTTTAATCTGACTCAAATAATGAATAACTATATGACCTTCTTTTGGTTGATCTGGTAGAACAATTTCTTAACCCCACATTGGAACCACCGCCCTCTTCTTTTTGGATATATTTTCTATCCTTGTTTAATTCTACCATTATATGGTATCATCAATTCTAATACTTGTCAATGTAAATTATAATCATTGACAATAAAAGACGGATGCATCCTTGCATCCGTCTTTGCTTTATAAAATTTACTTATACTGTTCTCAAGTAAAAGGTGAGACAAAATTTGCGAGGATTAGTATTAGTCCTCTAATATTTGACCGTCGGTTGAAATCACAACCACCTGCCACGGAATTAGCTTTCCGCAATTTTTGAGTGCTTCCTTGACTGCATATTCAATGCCGGAGCAGCATGGGACATCCATACGAACAACCGTTACACTTTTAATTTCATTTCGCCTCAGTATTTCTGTCAGCTTTTCGGAATAATCCCCATCATCCAGTTTCGGGCATCCTATCATGGCGACACGGTTTTTTATAAAACGATTATGAAAATCACCGTATGCATATGCGGTACAGTCTGCAGCTATGAGAAGATTTGCATTGTTGAAAAACCCGGCATTTACCGGAGCAAGCTTAATTTGAACCGGCCATTGGCACAAATGACTTTGGGGTTGTGCGGCCTGAACGGGCGCGGTGGGAGTATAAGGTCGGGCAATGTCTCTTGAACGGGTACCCGGGCAACCTCCTGCAGAGGCACATGACGATTGTTGGTTCTGCTTCACCGCCTCCTCATCAAATGCAGCCGCTTCCCGCTCCTCAAATGAAATAGCCCCGGTCGGGCACACAGGTAGACAGTTACCCAGCCCATCGCAATAATCATCCCGTGTCAGCTTGGCTTTACCGTCCACAATAGCAATGGCGCCCTCATGGCAGGCATCGGCACATAACCCGCAACCATTGCACAGTTCATCATCTATTTTTATTATTTTACGAACCATATTAATTCCGCCTTTCTTGATTTTATGACATGATTATAATATAATAAGAAAAAAACATCCGTTGCAGCTGCAACAGAATGATTGGGCGAATAAGTTTGAAAAATAAATTTTTCAAACGGCAAATTTGTGTTTTCGGTCCAACGCCGACCAAAATTTCGACACAAGTGTCGAAACCGCACAAAGTTTGCGGACTACCCGAAAGGAATGGTCATAAAAATGTATGATATTTTAAACAAAAACATTCTTTTTGAAAATATGGAGCCTGCAAATATTCAAAGCATGTTAAAATGCCTTGATAGCCGGTTGAACAAGTATAAAAAGGGTGAATATATATTCTTGTCGGGGCAATCCAAACCGGCTGTCGGAATACTAATCACCGGTAGTGCGCAGGTTGTAAAGGAGAATATCCTGGGCGATTCGATGATTATCGGCTCTGTGGGCGGGGGGGAGATTTTTGGTGAAACATATGCCTGTCAGGGGGAGGAAGTCATCCCGGTTTCGGTGGTTGCGCAAGAATACTGTGAGGTTTTATTGCTTGAAGTTAGTAGGGTAATTAAGACCTGCAACTTCGCCTGCCCTCATCATCAGATGCTCATTTCCAATCTTTTACGCGTTATTGCCGGAAAGTGTATTAAACTAAATCAAAAAATGTCCTACTTCACATTCAAAACAATAAGGGGGCGGCTTATCGCATTTTTTTATGACCGGATGGAGCTTGATGATTCATTAGAGTTCAGACTGCCCTTTGGGAGACAGGAATTGGCCGACTATCTCGGGGTTGACCGAAGTGCCATGTGCCGTGAGCTGTCAACCATGAAAAAGGACGGACTGATTGATTATAACGGCAGAAATATTAAATGGATCGATAACCCTCGTAATGGGTATTGATTTTTACACAAAACAAGGGCCGCGCCCGAATCCGGATGCAGCCTTGTCGGTATAATCATACTAATTCCCTTTGTTAATCTCAATCCTGCCGTTTACCACCTCAAGCGCGCGGTCACATACCGCAAGCGCGGCTTTACGATGTGAAACACAGATGCAGGTCTTACCCTCTAATCCCCGAAGATTTTTTAATACCTGAACCTCAGTCGTTTCATCCAGTGCCGAGGTGGCTTCGTCAAGCATTATTATCGGGGCTCCGCTTAAAACACCGCGGGCTATGGCAATCCTTTGTACCTGCCCTTCGGACAGCCCCAGCCCCCGTTCCCCGAGAATGGTGTCAATGCCTTCGGGTAGTTCGCTTATGAATTCAGAAATTTCGGCAACCTTAACAGCCTGCATAATCTGCTCTTCGGAAGCGTCCGGATTTCCAAACATAATATTCTGCCTTACGCTGCCCGATAACAGCATATTCCCCTGAGGGACATATGTAAACAATGCCCTTGTGTATGCACCAACCTCAACCGCCCCATCAGCCGTTTCAAGGGACAGGCTCCCCTCCCTGGGTTCTAAAAAGCCAAGCAGCAGCTTTAATAGTGTGCTTTTGCCGATTCCGGAGTGACCCGCAATAGCCAGAAATTCGCCCTTCTTAATATATAGATTTGCATGAGAAAATACCAACTCTTCATTATATGAAAAAGATAGGTCATCAATGGTTATGCCCTTCATGCTTTCATATAATCCTAGAACTTGCGTCTTTGCAATCGGAACGCTCTCCTCTTCAAGTAATTCAATTTCCATCAGGCGTTCCGCAGAGGCCAGCATGTTGTAATATTGAGGAGCTAAGCCTGACATATTTCTGAAGGGTAGCTGGATTTGATTAACTATCTGCAAAAAAGCTGTGAGTGTTCCGAATGTGATAAGCCCCTGGGCAAGCCGCCATGAACCCCATGCAATTGCCACATAATAGCTTCCCGAGAAAAGCACATAGATTGCGGTGCGGGCAAAGTTGCTTATGTTATTTCGGCGCACCTTTTTCTTAAAATTAATATTTTGCAAGAATTTTAAGCGTTTTGCTATCAGCTCACGAGCGCCAAAGGATTGAATCATCATCCAATTTTCAACACATTCCTGTATAAAGGAACGGGTCTCACCGTCTGTTTCTTGGCACTCGCGGTGTATTTTTTTCATTCTTCTGCCGTAAATTCGGCTAAATCCAAAAACGGCCAACCCCACGCTAAGCAGTATTACTGTGAAGGTTACATCGATAAGCAGAAGCACCACGACACAAGCAGCCAGCCTTGTAATCATTGAAACCCAACGGGGGATTAAAGAAACCATCGTATTGACCACCACAGAAACATCACTTGTCATACGGTTTAAAATATCCCCCGAATGATAGCGGTTTACCTCCGGCCACCTTTTTTCAAACAAGCGTTTGAACAGAGACTGGTTAATGCGGATCTCCATCTGACCCAACACCTGTGTATTGAGCCTGCTTTGAATAATATTTAATAAAGCCTGAAACACCAATAGGGCGATAAGCTTGGCGCTTTCCTGCCACATTACCCCCTCAACATCACCGATTGCAATATCTATTACATCGCGGGATATCAAGGCAAACCAAACCGTGCATAAGGATATAATACCGCTAATCAGTGACAGCAGTATAATAATCCAACCGTCTTTTTTAGCGGCTTTTATTAACCATTTTTGTACCGCAACATTTTTCATTCCGGTTTTTTCCTGTCAAATATTCTATCGAATGTATAATGTGCTTTGAGTAAATACGGTCTGAATTTTCTCAGATGCCACCATAAAGAAACCCATCGCCTGTAACCTCGACCTTGGCAGTTAATATATCGTCCTTTACGATAAAAGCCTTTTGCCAGCGCAAAAATCTGATCGGGTTGAATACCCTTTTCAAGATTAGTCTGTGCATCCCCCAACATGGTGTATGTCCCCCGCTGAACATCGACAATCCGATGCAGAACATACTGCCCCCCACGCCTGATATACAGAGGCACATCGCCCTTCTTCAGTGAGTCTGCTTGGGCTTTGGTAAGCACCACCTGATCCCTGTTATGCTTTAAAAACGGCCGCATACTGTTGCCCGTCACGGTCAATGTGACATCCAGCCCACCGTCCAGGCAATCGATTATCAGCGGGGATATCTCGCTCAGGGTGGTTTTAATTATCTGTTTTTCCACTGCTTTTCTCCAATAGATTATTCTGTTCAAGAGACTCTATAAACCGCCCTACATCGTTAGTAGCGGTTTCCTCGTCCACATCATATTCATCCAACATGGCGCTTACAAGCTCCTGACGAGTACACTCATCCTGAAGTTTTTCCCAAAGAAAAGCAGCGGTATCATTCAGCTTGATAATACCTCTTAAATCAACGGCACGCGAACCAACAGGAACCACAATCGACTCACCGCCAACCTCACGCAGCATATATCCACTCAGAATTTTCATGGCATTTTACCTCCTATAACTTCTTCATATACGGTCTGAACCGCTTCACGGCTAATGTTACATCTTAACTTGTAAATCGGAACGCTCTCCAAAAGCCTTTCCATGATGTCCAGCATCTGAATTCCAAGTGCTTCATCACATGATGGACGGGCCACCTCGCTCGCCATATCAAAATAAGCATCTGCCGGGGTCATGCGCTTAATGCTGTTTTCCTGAGACTGCTCTAAAAATACGAGGGCTGAAAACGGCGCACAAATATTATTGTTTAAATCTGTTTTGCCGCTCCACGGCGTACCGTATAGCATGGGCTTATTGTCCACAAAACGGACAGCCGGTTTATCATCATTAATAATCTGAACATGGTCAAGATGCTTTTCCCAAAGACCGGTATGGGTGGATTTTCCCGTCCCGGAAATGGCTGAAAAGGCTATCCCCTGTCCTTTGTATGTTAGGGAGGACGCATGGAGAATCAGCCCGCCTTCAACAGCAAGACGATTTGAGAAAGCCAATCCGGTATACATATACTCAAAATCCGTCAAGGAGAAAATCGAATGCTTTCGGGAGGCAATCTGCTTTATCTCCACAAGCTGATATTCCGGATCATAGATTGTCAGGCTCACAACCTGATTATCTCTGTTAACTCCGTAATAAAAAAATCTGCCGTCGGTTGTTTTTTTAAGATTAATAGCCTTTATTTTTCCTATCAGTTCACCCTCGGGAAGGGTTATTTCTTCGCAGACAGAGCTTCTCAGTATCATTCTCGGCTGTATATCTTCATCTTTCAGCTGATATGCTGCCAAGCGCGTGAAAAAAAATTCCGAGTCGTTACAGGATATTTGAATGGGAATTTCGGCTATCCTTACCAACATAAAAATTTGTCTCCCTCCGGTTGTCCCAAGAAATTAAGTACTTGTAAATAATATCATAAATACTTTCTTATCGCAATATTAAACCACAATAACATTGTTTTTC
>JAQWBK010000016.1 GCA_028706415.1 Oscillospiraceae bacterium
GAAGGATGGAGTGCAGCTGATTGCCGTGACCTTAAAAGCGGGGGATGATTGGAACGATCATATCGCTTTGCACGAATATGGCTTCTCGGCTACCGAATCATTTTTACCCACCCTTCCCAAGCTGCCCACCGTGGCGGTTATGGGGGGTGAAACCACACATATAAATTTGACAGCCCAAGCTCCGTCTGTCTGCACTGTATTGAAGGGCGAGAAAGATAAAATACAGGTGGATATAAAGCTGCCCTGGTTTGTTGTAGCGCCTGTTAAGGCAGGAGATACAATCGGAACCATAAGCTATAAGGCGGGGGAACGCAATCTTTGCACCCTGGTTTTATCATCAGATAACAGTGTTGAAGCCCGCCCGGTAGCCGGATTTTGGGAGAGGGTAACACGAAGCTTATCATCCCTACTTACCGAATGGCTGAAACTTTAATTTCGAAATAAAACAGGTGTAAGGTACTTGCACTTTACATTATATTATAAAGGAAATAATAAATAATGAGCGATATAAGACTACAAAAGCTGCTTTCCGAATGCGGAGTTGCTTCCCGACGCAAAGCGGAGGAAATGATAAATCAGGGTAGGGTTAAGGTGAACGGCCATCCTGCTAAAATCGGGGATAAGGCCGCCATCAAACGGGATATTATTACGGTTGATGGAAAACGGATTGCCTTGCCCGAACGGTTACGGTATATAATGCTCAACAAACCGCGTGGATATGTTACAACCATGGTGGATGAGCAGGGGCGGAAATGTGTTGCCCAACTGGTTGAGGATGTGGGGGACCGTCTTTTTCCGATTGGGCGGCTTGACCGTGATTCGGAGGGGCTTCTGCTGTTCACAAATGACGGTGGATTTGCCAATTCCGTGATACATCCCGCCCGACATATTCCAAAGGTATATAGGGTTACCCTCCGTCCGGCTCCCACCGATGAACAAATGGAACTTTTTCGAAACGGTATGACGCTCGAGGGTGATGAGAACAGAACCGCCCCTGCCGATATCAGGATTGTTTCGGGTGAAAAGGCTGACGGTTCCCGCTCTGACAGGGTGGTTGCGGAAATTGTTCTGTATGAAGGACGAAATCGCCAGATAAGGCGTATGTTTGATGGCATGAAGATTGAGGTTGCACGGCTGCGGCGGGTGGCAATCGGGAATGTTAAGCTTGGAATGCTGGGCTTGGGCAGTTGGAGGGAGCTTGACCCACGAGAGGTTTTATCTCTCGAAAACGCTTCAAAAGCACCCCCTGTTCAGACCAAGCCAACCGCTGCAAAGGGGGAGGAGCGAAAGCATGGTATCCATCGTCCCCGCCGATAAAGATTTTTTAAAAAGATTGAAGATTGTGCCTGATGAGCTGGTCTATTGCCTAACCGCATCCGACGGCAAACAGAGCTTGGGATATGTGGTTTTTGAGTTGTATGGTCGTCAGGTTGTTATTATTTCACTTGAAGCGGCGGATGAGGCGATTACCGATGGGCTGATTCGTGCTGCTCTCAATTTATCAAGAGAAAAGGGTGCGACCTCCGCCGTTTGCGGGATAAAAACGATATATCCTGTTTTAAAAAAAGTCGGATTTAATAGAAACGGCTCAAACTTAAGCGCCGATATTAATAAGGTTTTATCAGGAAAATGTGGTTAATACTGTTCTCAAGTAAAAGGTGAGACAAAATTTGCGAGGATGTATTTCGTCATGCAAGGCGGAGGAGGAGAGCGGGTTGACGCCCGCCGACGACAACAATGCTGTATGGCGGAAAACAGACCGCAAAGATGTCTTGATTTTTACTTGAGAACAGTATAATACTAATTTCAAATCAAAGGTAAATCTTACTTATATATGGATGAAACCTAGAGGTTTAAACATAATATGAGTAATATTTACCTTATTTTTAATTATTAAAGTATTGTTATTTATTATGATGTATAATATAATTAATATAATTTGCGTCTTTTTTGAAAATGCAAATAGAAAAAGTGATTACCTAGGCAAAAAACTGCCTTGGTTTTAAGTATTACACACAAGACAGGAGGAAAAAGGGTATGGATATGCCAAAACAGCTTCAAAAGCTTACCGATGCACTCTCAGCTGGTCAAAGCTCACAGGCACGCGCGATGCTTTTGCAGCTTTTCGATGAGTCAACATTTGTCGAAATCGATCGGTTGGTTAAGGACGATGATAAACCGGCTGAGGTAGTGGTTGGTTACGGTATGGTGGATGGAAGCCCGTCCTATGCTTTTGCTCAGGACAGAAATGTTTATAACGGAGCTATCGGAAAGGTTCAGGCCTTAAAAATACTGAAAATTTACGAATTGGCGGCACAAAACGGTGTTCCGGTTGTAGGAATATTTGACAGTGACGGCGCAAAGCTAGGGGAGGGTGTTGATGCAATGGATGCCATTGCGGAGATCCTCCTTGCATCCAATAATATATCCGGAGTTGTGCCTCAGATTGCGGTAATTACCGGCGCCTGCGTGGGTTCATCTGCAATAATTGCCGCCAATGCCGATATTGTGGTATCTGTTAAGGATGCTGATTATTATCTCAATCCGGGGGATGAAAACGCCGAGGCAGCTGTAATGGTTGAGGATGCCCATGCTGCACTCAATAAGGCACGCGATATTATATCCATGCTTCCCTCAAATAACCTCACCGCTCCTGCGGCATATGATTTTGACAGTCTTGATATGCTTTCCTGTGAGAATATTGACGGAGTAATTGAAGCGGTTGCAGATAATGGTACTGCAATAGTTTTAGGTAGGGGAAGCAACCAAACAGCCTTTGCCCGTGTAGGCGGTATTGTCTGCGGTATGGTTGGGCTGTCACAGGAAAAGATTTCCCGGGAGGAAGCATCTCGTATTGCTCGTTTTGTGCGGTTGTGCGACGGATTTACCCTTCCGGTTATTACATTTGTTGATTCAGCAGGCTTTGAAAGTCTCGAGGGGGCTGCCAAGCTGTCTCATGCCTATGCCGAGGCAACCACTGCAAAGATTACGGTAATTGTCGGCAAGGCGTACGGATCGGCATATATTGCGGCGGCGGGCAAATCTGCCGGTTCAGATATTGTGCTGGCATGGCCCACAGCAGTCATACTGCCTCTTGCCCCCATAGCCGCCATTCATATTTTTTGGAAGGACAGGTTGGGCGATATGACAAATCCCACCCAAGACCGAGAAAAGCTGGCTGAGGAATTTGCCGAGGAACAAGGTGATGCTTTGACTGCTGCCGCAAAAGGAGTGGTAAGCGATGTTATCCCACCATCCGAAACCAAGTCGAGAATTGTATCAACGCTGGAAATGCTGTCCGGAAAACGGGTATCCCGTCTGCCAAAGAAGCATTCCAATATTGTTTTATGATTAACCCCGTATTTTAACCCACCTCAAGATTATAATAAACGAAAATTTCGTAGCAAAGGATTGAATTAAAAATGAAAAAGTTTAATATTACCGTAAACGGTCAAACTTATGATGTTCAGGTTGAAGAGGTAGGCTCTTCTTCCACACCCTCCGCTCCGGCTGTTATGCAAGCGGCTCCTGCTCCGGCAGCAATTCCCAGTGCAGCTCCCGCACCGGTGGCCTCACCCGCTCCGGCACCTGCTGCACCCGAGAAGATCTCTTCTTCTGCCACAGCCGGAACCGAAGCCTTAAACTCTCCAATGCCCGGCACGATTGTAAATGTTCTTGTTAAGACCGGAGACAGTGTTTCAAAGGGCGATGTGCTGTTGGTTCTTGAAGCAATGAAGATGGAAAACGAAATCATGTCACCCAGAGATGCGATTGTTGCGGGCGTACATGTTAATAAGGGTGAAAGCATTGATTCAGGCAAGCTGCTTATCTCTCTTCAATAAAAAGCCTGTGGCTTACATCCATAAGGAAAGGAATGATCGAATTTGTCAAAAATAGGCGTTACCGAGACAATATTAAGGGATGCTCATCAATCCTTGATCGCAACCCGAATGACGACAGAAGAAATGCTTCCGATACTTGAAATATTGGACGATATAGGTTATTACTCCCTTGAATGCTGGGGTGGTGCAACCTTTGATTCCTCCCTCCGATTTTTAAATGAGGACCCGTGGGAGAGGCTGAGAATATTTCGTAAAAAAATGCCCAAAACCAAGCTGCAAATGCTGTTTCGTGGACAGAATATGCTGGGCTACCGCCATTATGCCGATGATATTGTTGAATATTTTGTCCAAAAATCGATATATAACGGTATTGATATAATCCGCATATTTGATGCGCTTAACGATATTCGAAATCTTGAAACATCCATAAAAGCAGCAAAAAAAGAATCGGGAGCCCATGTACAGGTTGCCATCTCTTACACCACCAGTCCGGTTCATAATATTGATTATTTCGTGAAATATGCAAAGGAACTTGAAGAAACAGGCGCCGATTCCATCTGCCTTAAAGATATGGCGGGTCTTCTTGTTCCGTATGAAACCTATGATCTTGTAAAAGCTCTTAAGGAAAGTGTTAAAATCCCCATTCAGCTTCACTCGCATTTTACGGCAGGAATTGCAAACATGTCTCTGCTTAAAGGTATTGAAGCTGGAGCGGATGTAATTGACACTGCATTATCGCCTTTGGGAATGGGCACATCCCATACGGCTACCGAATCTATGGTGGCGGCCTTGGCAGGCAGCGAGTATGATACCGGACTTGACCTTAAAAAGCTGAATGAAGCAACCCGTTATTTCTCGGAATTGCGCCATAAATATTTGGACAACGGGCTACTTAATCCAAAAATGCTGGAGGTTGACATCAACGCCTTGATTTATCAAGTGCCCGGTGGCATGCTCTCCAATCTTGTAAGTCAGCTTAAGCAGGCGGGCAAGGAGGATAAGCTTGAAGAGGTTCTCATGGAGGTTCCGCGAGTTCGGAAGGATTGCGGATATCCGCCTCTGGTCACCCCGTCATCCCAAATTGTGGGCTCCCAAGCCGTGTTTAACATTATCGGCGGCGAGCGTTACAAGATGGTAACCAAAGAATTCAAAGGGCTTGTCAGAGGTGAATACGGCCGCACGCCCGCCCCGATTGACCCTGAATTCACCAAGAAAATTATTGGTGACGAACAGCCGATTACCTGCCGTCCCGCCGATCTGTTGCAACCCGAGCTTGAAAAAATGCGTGGAGAGATCAGCGAATGGTATGAGCAGGAAGAGGATATACTCACATATGCCCAATTCGGACAGGTCGCCCTCAACTTTTTTGAAAAGCGCCGCAACGAGAAATACGGCATAGACGCAAACCATCTGGATACCGAGAATTTAGTTCATCCGGTTTGATATGAATAATACTAACGCTGTTTCAAAATACGGGTGGGTTTGATCCCTCTGATATTTATTGCATGAAACAGCGTTGATTTTTACTTGAAAACAGTATTATAATCATATTAGTATATCAGGTTGACAGAACGCGGCGTTCACTGGTAAAATAAAAAATATCCTTTAAAGGGAATGAGAAGCATGATAAGAAGTATGACCGGCTACGGCAGGTTTCAGCAGACGACTAACGGACTGGATATTACCGTGGAAGTAAAATCTGTTAACCACCGTTATTATGAATACTCCTCAAGAGTTCCGCGTGCCTACGGCTTTTTGGATGAATTTTTAAAATCCTATATACAAAAAACCATCTCCCGCGGTAAGGTTGATGTATATGTATGGATAGAAGCAATTGACGCTTCGGTGGGGGCGGTTAACCTCAATTACACTCTGGCGGAAGGTTATTTGCAGGCACTTACCGAGCTTGGCGAAAAATACGGAATCAGAAATGACATTTCCGTTTCACAACTTGCGCGTTTTCCTGATGTTCTTACCGTTCGCCGGATGGAAGAGGATGAAGAGACCATCTGGGAGGCTGTCCGGCAGGTTGCAGATGCAGCTCTTAAGCGATTTGTTCTCATGCGGGAGCGGGAGGGTGAGGCCCTGCGTGAAGACATATTAAATCGGGCGGCTACCATTCTGGAGTCGGTTAAATTGGTTGAGGAACGCTCTCCCATTACCGTTAAGGAACATATGGACAAGGTGGAAGCTCGTATGCTGCAGCTCCTTAACGGTGTTGACATAGATGAGCAGCGAATTTTGACCGAGGCTGCATTATATGCCGATAAGACGGCCGTGGCAGAGGAAACCGTTCGCCTGAGAAGCCATCTTAACCAGCTTGAAACCATTCTTTCGGGGGATGGGCCCGTGGGGCGTAAGCTGGATTTTCTTGTTCAAGAAATAAACCGTGAGGCAAACACAATAGGTTCAAAATCTCAGGATGTTACCCTGGCAAGGGTTGTTGTGGATATAAAGGCTGAAATAGAGAAAATTCGTGAACAAATACAGAATATCGAATAGCTAATCATTTCTATAAAATCGAGATTACTTCCCCTTTGGGTGTAAAATTGATTAAGAAAGGACATGGGAATAATTATGAGGCTTATAAACATCGGCTTCGGCAACATGGTATCTGCAAATCGTCTTATAGCTATTGTCAGCCCCGAATCGGCTCCGATCAAGCGGGTTATTCAGGATGCCAAGGACAGGGGGGCTCTTATTGATGCCACCTATGGGAGGCGGACACGCGCCGTAATGATTACCGACAGCGATCATGTTATCCTTTCTGCAGTTCAGCCAGAAACGGTTGCCAATCGTTTTAATGACCGTGACGATTGCGTGGAGGAGGAAGTTGACGCGGATGAATAAGCACGGGATGTTAATAATACTATCCGGGCCTTCGGGTTCGGGCAAGGGAACCATTGTGCGCCAGCTTCTTCAAGAGAGGGATGATACAGTTTTATCTGTATCGGCAACAACCCGTTCTCCCCGATGTGATGAGCAAGAGGGGGTTCATTATTACTTCAAAACCCATTCCGAGTTTAAAGAATTGATAAAGCAGGATGCGCTTCTTGAGTATGCCGAATATAACGGAAACTATTACGGCACACCAGAAGAGCCCATCCGCCAGCATTTGCTTGAAGGAAAGAATGTCATTTTGGAGATCGAAGTGCAGGGAGCCGAAAGGATAATGAATTATCGATCCGATCTTGTGACAATATTTATCACCATCCCAACCATGAACGAACTGGAACGCCGCCTTCATGAACGCGGGAGCGAATGTGAGGACACGATTTGCAAGAGGATGGAGATTGCCAGACGGGAGTTGTCCCGCGCATTCCGGTACGATTATGTTGTGCTTAATGATGAGGTACCCCTTGCTGTTCAGCGTATAAACACAATTATAAACGCAGAATCTATGAGGTATTCTCGCATGGAGAATTATATATTGGAGGTAGTCAACAATGCTTAAACCAACAGATTTTGATAACATCAAGGGTAATCATAACAAATATGCTCTTGTTATTGCGGTCGCCAAACGCGCCCGTCAGATCGCCAGCGAATCCGAGGATAAGAATATCATAATGACAGAAAAGCCGGTCAGTCTTGCAATTAATGATTTTATAAACGGTCAGTATAAGGTTCTATCTTCGGATGAATGAAAACAATAATTTAAGACGGTAATATTTTGTGGAAAAGGGTCGTAAAGCAAAGGGGAGAAACATATGGTACTGCCGAAAGTAGCTAAGATTGCTGTAGAGCAGGCTGCGCTTCATTTCGATAAGCTTTACGACTATTATATTCCCGAATCTCTCGGAAAGCTGAAGCGCGGCTGTCGCGTTATAGTCCCCTTCGGCGGCGGAAATCGAAAACGGCAGGGCATTATTGTGGGGTATGATGTTGTGCCCGATGTAAGCAAATTAAAACCTGTATTTTCGGTATATGATAAACAGCCTTTGCTCAGTGATGAAATGATGGATTTGGCGCTCTGGATGAAGGAGCGCACTTTTTGCAGCGTATTTGATGCAGTACGCGCCATGCTGCCAACAGGGCTTTATCTAAAAATCAAGCCGGTATATAAGGCGGCAAGCTGTGATAAGGATGTTATCGAGGGCTTATCCGCTCAAGAAAAAGCCATCTTTGAGTGCGTTGCCGGATATGCCGAGGGCATAGATCGGGATAGACTATTAACCAAAATGGGACTTGCTTTAGATAACAATCTACCCGAGCAGCTGACCGGTATGGGCGTGTTGCTCCGCTCGGATGATGCATTTCGGCGGGTAGGAGATGCCACAATCCGCATGGTTAGACCAACGGCAGGGGGGGAAGCGTTATCCGAAGCGGTTGCAACCGCTTCCTGCACCCCAAAGCAAAAGAAGGTGCTTGACCTACTGGCCGAGGTGGGCTGTGCATCCATTCGTGAAATCGGTTATTTCTGTTCGGTAACTTCGGCCGTTGTGACCGCCCTTGAAAAAAAGGGACTGGTTGAGTGTTACGATAGTGAGATACTCAGGACCCCTTTTACCCAAAAAACAAAGCCCGAAATTGAGTCGGTGCTGTTAAACGATCAGCAGCAAAAGGCGTTTGATGAGCTGTATCGGTTATATAAAAGCGGCAAGCCGACGGCATCACTTCTGTACGGGGTGACGGGCAGCGGCAAAACCCAGGTTTATATGAATTTGATAGACCGGGTTATCAAGGATGACAAGCATGTCATCGTACTGGTTCCGGAAATATCGCTGACCCCCCAGATGCTTAGTATTTTTTTAAAGAGATACGGCAGCAGGGTGGCTGTACAGCATAGCGGGCTTGCAATCGGTGAACGGATGGACGAGTGGAAGCGCATTAAAAGGGGAGAAGCAAACATTACCATTGGGACACGGTCTGCTGTTTTCGCTCCCGTGGATAATCTGGGACTTATCATCATGGATGAGGAACAGGAACACACCTATAAATCAGAGGCCTCCCCCCGTTATCATGCAAGAGATGTGGCGCGTTATCGTTGTGCCAAGCAAAATGCAATGCTTTTGCTGACCTCGGCTACTCCATCAGTCGAGACCTACCATGCCGCCTTGACCGGACGATATGACTTTCAGAAGCTAACCTCCCGATATGGAGATTCTCGGCTTCCCGAGGTTGAAGTGGTAGATATGAGGCAGCAGTCCGAAGCGGTGGCGGGGGGGATTATCAGCGAGCGGCTTAAGGAAGAAATTGACGATACGCTGGAACAGGGCAGGCAGGTGATCTTGCTTCTCAACCGTCGCGGGTTCCATACCTTTGTATCCTGCCGTTCCTGCGGTCATGTAATAAGTTGTCCGTCTTGCAGCATAAGCCTGACATATCATCGAGCCAATGGGCGGCTCATGTGCCATTATTGCGGTCATTCTGAGGAGCCGATAAGCCAATGTCCGGAATGCTCCTCATCAAAAATTCGTTATTCGGGTCTGGGAACACAGCGGGCGGAACAGGAGCTGGAGCAACTTTTCCCTTCTGCATCTATTTTAAGAATGGATACCGATGTTACCATGTCCAGATTTGCATACGAAAATAAATTCAGCAGATTTGCCAAAGGCGAGTATAATCTAATGATAGGCACCCAGATGGTTGCAAAGGGGCTGGATTTTCCAAATGTCGGGCTTGTAGGCGTATTATCAGCCGACCAGTCGCTTTACGGAGGGGACTTTCGCTGTTTTGAAAACACCTTTGCTCTGTTAACCCAGGTTGTGGGACGGGCGGGACGACGAGATATCGTGGGAAAGGCCTTGATTCAGACATTCACCCCTGAAAATTATGTTATTGAGCTTGCTTCGCAGCAGAATTACGAAGGTTTTTTTGAAACCGAAATAGCTGCCAGAAAAATGATGCTGTATCCTCCGTATACCGATTTATTTCTGTTCGGGTTTTCGGGCATTGATGAAAAAGCGGTAAAACAGGCGACATTTCGCTTTTTGAATATGTTAAGGAATGCGGCGACAAACGAATATAAACAACTACCTGTTATTGTGCTTGACCCGGCTCCTGCGGCCGTTGCCAGGGTGGCAGGTAAATACAGATATAAGCTGATTATGAAGACCAGAAACAGTGCTTTAATGCGTGAAATGACATTTCGTCTTATATCCGGATTTTCCAGAGCGGCAGAAAATAAAGCAATTGCCGTATTTGTCGACATAAACCCGGTTGGAATAATGTGAAACATACTACTTCTTCACTTTGAAAGGATGAATAAGATGGCTATAAGAAATATTATTACCGAGGACGACCAAACACTATATAAGGTGAGCCGTCCTGTAACCGAATTTAATGATAGATTATGGCAGCTTATCGATGATATGAAGGATACCCTAAAGAAAGCAGACGGTGTGGGGCTGGCGGCACCTCAGGTTGGTGTGCTGCGCCGGGTATTTATTATTAATACAGGCGACAAAGTTGTGGAGGTTATTAATCCTAAATTTGTTGAAAGGAAAGGTAAGCAGGAGGATGTTGAAGGTTGCCTGTCCTGTCCGGGTGAATATGGTATAACCCGCCGCCCTAATTATGTGAAAATTAAGGCTCAAGACAGATACGGAAAAGAATTTACCTTTGATGGTGAAGCTTTGATAGCCCGCTGTATATGCCATGAAAATGATCATTTAGACGGTATTATCTTCAAAAAGCATGTCATTCGGATGCTTGAACCGGATGAACTGAACGGATAAAATTAGAAAGGCAGGCTTCGGGATTGAAAATTATTTTTATGGGAACACCGGAATTTGCCGTTTCATGCCTTAACAGGGTTATTAATGACGGGCATGATGTAGTTTTGGTGGTAACCCAAGCTGACAAGCCAAAAGGACGGGGTTTAACCCTAGCTTTGCCGCCTGTAAAGGTGTGTGCATTAACACACGGGATTGAGGTTTATCAGCCGCTTAAACTGAAGAATAATAAAGAGGCATGGGAGATAATTAATAAGTGCCAAGCCGATGCTATTGTTGTGGTGGCATACGGACAAATATTGCCGCCGGAAATTCTTGAGCTTCCCAAATACGGATGTATCAATGTACATGCATCCCTTCTTCCAAAATACAGGGGGGCGGCTCCCATACAATGGGCTGTTATTAACGGGGAGGAACAAACCGGAGTAACAACAATGCTGATGGATAAAGGTCTGGATACAGGGGATATGCTATTAAAACGAAGTGTCGAAATTATGCCCGACATGACGGCGGGGGAACTTCATGATTTACTTGCCCAAGAGGGTGCAGCCGCACTTTCAGATACATTAGAATTAATGAAGTCGGGCAGGTTAAATCCGATAAAGCAGGATAATTCACTTTCGAGCTATGCTCCCATCCTCACTCGTGATTTAAGCCCGATTGATTTTAATAAGCCGGCAATATCGGTTCATAATTTAATACGCGGGCTTAACCCATGGCCATCGGCATATACCAAGGTTGGGGGCAAAACGCTGAAAGTCCACTCAGCCTGCCCCATAAACCAAGACCGAGCGTCGCCCGGCACCGTCATAAGCACATCCCCTCTGACCATTGCATGTGGGGATAATACCGCAATTGAATTAATCGAGGTGCAGCTTGAGGGTGCAAAACGAATGGCATCAGATGTATATTTAAGAGGTCATCCTTTGGAAATAGGTAGGGTTTTGCCCGATTGAATACTGCTTATTAATAATCCCATCCAGCCGTAATTCAAACAACGTTCATATTTTTGGGGTATAATAACCTTATCAACCGGTTCGATCTATACTTCTGGAAAGGGTGAACTATATATGCCGTTATTTTTTATTGACAAATGGTATCTATTGTTAGTTATACCGGGATTGATAATATCTATATGGGCACAGATAAGGGTAAAAAGCACATTTGCAAAATATAATAAGATCGGAACACGAAGCGGGATGAACGGAAAGGATGCCTCTATTGCCATACAGCAGATAAACCAACTTAATATTCCGGTCGAAACGGTTGAAGGCTCCTTGACCGACCATTATGATCCTCGCACCAATGTTATCCGCCTATCCCAGACGGTTGGAACGGTTAATTCGATTGCAGCCATAGGCGTTGCGGCACATGAAACAGGACATGCACTGCAGTATGCAGAGGGTTACGGCCCAATCAAGGTGAGGGCGGCTATTTTACCAACAACCCAGTTTGCCACATCAATTTCTCCTTGGCTTGTTTTTGCAGGCCTCCTGTTTGGAAATGAGTATTTTGCTTATTTAGGAGTTATACTTTTCGGTATGGTAATGTTATTCCAGCTTATTACCCTGCCGGTTGAGTTTAATGCAAGTGCAAGAGCCCTTAATTCGTTAAAAACCCAGGGAATATTGACCGGAGATGAGCTGGTCGGAGCTAAAAAGGTGCTTTCGGCCGCCGCCCTGACCTATATTGCCGCCCTGCTTGTAACTCTGCTGAGCTTCATACGGTTACTGCTTCTTGTTTCCGGCCGTGGACGGAGAAATCGCTGATGAATAAAAATGCGCGCTATCTTGCGACCCAGGCGTTGGTTCGCGTACATCAAGGGGGCGGCTATTCAAATGCCGTACTCGACCTGCTGCTTTCCGACGAACACAGCGAAAATACGATGTCTTCCGCCGACCGTGCGCTTATATCGCGACTTTTTTATGGCGTGCTTGAACGCCTTCTCACCCTTGATTATATTATTGAGCAGCATTCCAGTGTCCGTATTAAAAAAATGCATCCGGTTGTTCGGGAATTGCTGCGGCTGGGCTGTTACCAGCTTATATACATGGATAAAATCCCTGCTTCCGCCGCCGTAAACGAAACGGTTAAGCTGGCACGCTCAATGAAGCAAGATAAGGCGGCGGGCTTTATAAATGCCGTGCTTCGCGCTGTAGAACGCCATAACGGTCATCTGCTTGATAATCTTGCCGATGATGAGCAGGGGCTATCGGTGCGAACCTCCTGCCCCGTACAGCTTATAAGGCTATGGTCATCTGATTACGGAGATGATATGGCGGTGCTTTTGGCTGAAAGTGCAAACCAAACTCCCCCCGTAACAATCCGCCTGAATACCTTTAAAATTAAACAAAAAGAATTTGAAGATATCCTTGAAAAATCTGCAATAGAATTCACCAAACATCCCTTTATCTCGGCTTGTTATGATATAAAAGATGTAGTTGGCTTAAAAAGACTTGCAGAACTTCCCGAAAACTGTTATTATCATCAAGATAAAGCGTCACAGATATGCTGTATGGCCTTGGGAGCAGAGCCGGGTGAGCGAGTTGCGGATGTATGCGCAGCCCCCGGTGGCAAAAGCCTTACCCTGGCACAACTCATGGAAAATGAGGGAGAAATACTGGCGGGGGAGATAAATCCGTCAAAATGTGACGCAATGGAACGGCGAATAAACCTTGCCGGTGCAACCAATATAATCACCGTTGTCAGGGACGCATCAAAGCCTTGTCCCTCCGCGCTTATAGGGAAATTTGATCGTGTGTTATGCGATGTTCCATGCTCGGGTTTTGGGGCTATCAGAAGGAAACCCGAAATTAGGTATAAACCGATTGAAAGCTTTGCTTCGATTCCTGAGCTCCAACTGTCAATTCTCAATGAATCAGCCAACATGGTTCGTCGAGGTGGGGTGCTTCAATATTCAACCTGTACTCTTAACAAGGCAGAAAATGAGCAGGTTGCTAATCGCTTTTTAAGCCTGCATCCCGAATTTTCGCCCCGTATTTTGCCCCTTGAAGACTGCTTTCTTGCATCGGGTGGGCAGCCCTCATATCAGATAACCCTGTTTCCTCCGATACATGGTACAGACGGCTTTTATATTGCCGGTTTCACCAAAAATGAGGAAACTGCCGAAATGAGGTGACCGTATGGAGCTTATCGACTGCAAATCATTGACGCTTGAAGAACTTGGTTCTCATCTGGCGGAAATGGAGGTTCCGGCTTATCGTGCGGCCCAAATTCGCTCATGGCTGGACCGCGGTGTGACGAATTTTGACGATATGGGTAATCTTCCCCTAAAACTAAGGGGTGAATTGAATAAAAGATTTCACATTCCGTCTATAAGAATTAAAAAAAAGCTTGTATCTGAAAGGGATTATACGGTAAAATATCTTTATACCCTTGATGATGGTGAAAATGTGGAATCGGTATTAATGAAGTATCACCATGGGTGGTCTCAATGCCTTTCCACCCAAGTCGGATGCAAAATGGGCTGCACCTTTTGTGCAACCGGGATGGATGGTTGTGTTCGCAATCTTCTTGCTTCTGAAATGATGGCCCAAATTGAAACTGCACAATCCGATCATGGGGTTCGTGTTTCTTCAATCGTGCTTATGGGAATGGGCGAACCTCTGGATAATTTCGACAATCTGTTACGATTTTTGTACATGCTTGGTCAACCGGGCGGGGTTCAAATTGGGATGAGACATGTATCCCTTTCCACCTGCGGTCTGGTTGATAAAATATATAAGTTGATGGAACACAAGTTTCAACTCACATTATCAGTTTCCCTTCATGCACTCAATGACAATATCAGGTCACAAATGATGCCTATTAATAAGCGCTGGCCGGTTTCAGAGCTGCTTAAAGCATGCAGCATTTATGCAAAGACCACCGGGCGGAGAATATCATTTGAATATGCAATGGTTGACGGGGTTAATGATTCCGATGAATGTGCAAGGGAGCTTGCCGCCCGTCTTAAGGGAATACTTTGCCATGTAAATCTAATTCCTCTTAACACTGTACCCGAAAAGCAACTTCGCCGCAGCTCGGATAAAAGGCTTGGCTCGTTCAAGGCGGTATTAGAGAAACTGGGTATCAATGTTACCGTGCGGCGTACCTTGGGGTCGGATATTAATGCATCCTGCGGTCAGCTTCGTCGCATGAAAGAAAAAGAGTAATATATTTATTTGCCTGATACTATTGATTATAATAGGAAAAGAGGGGAGGGGATAACTTGAACGCATATGGCAAAACAGATACCGGGCGTGTCCGTGAAAGCAATCAGGATGCCTTTATCTGTGGAACAATTGCCGATGACGGCTTATTTTGTGTTGTTTGTGACGGAATGGGCGGGGTTAACGGCGGCAGCGTTGCCAGCTCAACTGCTGTTAAGGTTATTTCCGACCGGATTATTGATGTATATCGTGAAGGGCTTGCAGACAAATCAATCCGAAACCTTATGGAATCGGCTATTGCTGCTGCCAACATAGATATCTATGACGCATCCATGGCGGATACAAATCTTCGGGGTATGGGGACTACCGTGGTTGCAACCATAGTTGTGGGCAGAAAAGTATACATGGCCCATGTGGGGGACAGCCGGGTTTATCTTATAAAGGATGATGGTATTGAGCAGATAACAAGAGATCATTCGATTGTGCAGGCAATGGTCGAAAAGGGACAGCTTTCACAAAATGAAGCGCGCACCCATCCTCGCAAGCATTTCATAACTAGGGCTCTGGGCGTTGATGATACCGTGGATTGTGATTACGGTGAGATGGAACTAAATGAAGGGGAACTATTACTAATCTGTACCGACGGCCTGACAAATCTGGTAGAGACCGATGAAATATATAAACTTGTAAAATCCGACGGCACACAAACAGCGCCGGAAAGGCTTATACATGCGGCTAATATGGCCGGTGGCAGCGATAACATTACTGTGGTTGTCATTACTTAAAAAAGTTAGTTCAGGGGTGATTTTCATGGATAAATATATTGGAAAGCGGCTTGACGGTAGATACGAAATCCGTGAGGTTATAGGTGTTGGCGGTATGGCATATGTCTATAAGGCGTATGATACCATTGACGACAGGACTGTTGCGGTAAAAATACTGAAGGATGAATTTCTTGCAAACAAGGAATTTACCCGCCGCTTTAAAAACGAATCCAAAGCCATTGCAATACTGTCACATCCAAACATTGTCAAGGTTTTTGATGTAAGCTTTGGTGATCGAATTCAGTATATTGTAATGGAGTTTATCGACGGAATAACACTTAAAGAATATATTGATCAGCAACAGGATATACGCTGGAAAGAAGCGGTACACTTTACTGTTCAGATTTTACGCGCCCTTCAGCATGCTCATGATAAGGGTATCGTTCACAGGGATATTAAGCCTCAAAACATAATGCTTTTGGCAGATGGCACCATAAAGGTCACCGATTTTGGCATTGCGCGTTTTGCACGCAGTGATATTCGCCTTACCAGTGCAGCCGATAAAGCAATAGGTTCGGTACATTACATCAGCCCGGAACAGGCACGCGGCGATATTACCGATGAAAAAGCCGACATATATTCGGTTGGCGTTATGCTGTATGAAATGCTTTCGGGCAAACTTCCGTTTGAAGCGGATAATGCTGTATCTGTTGCAATCATGCAGATGCAGACCGAACCCGAAAACCTGCATAAGATTAATTCCGAAATCCCCGACGGGCTTGAAGAAATCACGGTTAAGGCAATGCAAAAGGACCCTGCAAAGAGGTACCAGACTGCCGCCGAAATGCTGTATGATATTGATGAATTCAAACGCAATCCCAGTATTCACTTTGCCTATAAATATTTTGTTGATGAAACTCCGACACGCTTCGTCGAAGCCATAACCAGGGTAAAGGGCGCAGACGAGATGGATGATGCCGGCGAAATCGACCAAGATTATGATGAGGATGAAGGGGAACGCAAGAGTGCGCCGGTGATTCCAATTTTAGCGGCGATCGCAGGTGCTTTTGTTGTTGTTGGATTGCTGTTTGCCGGCTTAGTTTTTGCGTTGAAAATTTTTGGCGAACCGCCTATCGAAGAAGTTGAGGTTCCCAATTTTATTGGAATGAACTATGCCGATGTAGTAAATAATAAAGAAAATCGTGATAAGTTTGACTTTTCAGCGCAATTCGAAAACAGCGAAACAGTGCCGGAAGGCAAAATTATGGAGCAGACTCCGAGAGCTCCTACCAAGATTAAGTTAAAAAAGCAGGTTAAGCTGACCGTCAGCAAAGGGCCCCAAATGGTTACAATCCCCGATGTCAGAAAGAATGAGCATAAGGATGTTGTAGAACAAAGGCTGGAAAACATTGGCTTTAAGACTCAGTTTATTCAAAACTCAAGCGAAGAGGTTGAAGTGGACTTTGTTATTAAAATATCACCGTCTTCGGGAGAACAGTTGGCAAAGGGCAGCACCGTTCAGGTATTTGTAAGCACAGGAAAAACGCCTGTACCGAAAGAAAAGGTTCCAAATATTATTAGTACCAATATTGACACTGCCAAAGAAACCATCGCACAAGCAGGCTTTACCGTAAAAAATATAACCTATGTGAATCATAATGAATATCCCAGAGACACGGTTATCAACCAAACCCCTGCAAAGGATACCATGCTGGCTCCCGGGTCAACCATAGATATAACGGTTGCATCAGGATATAAAGACTTTGATTTGGTGGTCGTAATGCCGGATACCACAACCCCTTTGGATATGATTGTGTATATAAATGGGAAACACAATACTGACAAGTATGACGACAATAACTTTGTACCGATTAATACCAAGAAATTGATATTGACCGAGACAGAAGGTCAATATGATGTTCTTATAAAGCTCAGAAAGCACACGGCTGCAGGCAGCGATACGGTTGCAGGTTTTAAAGATTATGTTAGATATACAGTGTACAGTACCGAGCAGTATCGCGAGATTACATTTGGACCCGAATACAGTGAAGTATCAGACGCAACCACCACCATAGCCGCACCCACAACCACTACTGAGCCGACACCCACGACCACTAAATAAAATAAATGGAACTGATGGGGAAGGAACGCAGATGGCCCTGCTTTTGGAAGGCGTAATCCTAAAATGCGTCGGCGGCTTCTATTATGTTGAAGCCGCCGATACTATATTTGAATGTCGTGCAAGGGGGATATTCAGAAAGAGTAAAATAACTCCGGTTGTCGGGGATATTGCGCGTATTTCGGTGTTGAACGAGAATACCGGCTGGCTGGAGGAAATCGGGGAGCGGCGCAACATAATGGTACGCCCGGCGGTGGCAAATCTGGATATACTGGTTATTGTAGTCTCGATCACCGAGCCCGAACCCAACACCCTGGTTATTGATAAGATGATCGCCATTGCAGAGAAAAACAGGATAGAGCCGATTATTGTTATTACAAAATCGGATTTACAAGATACCAAAAGACTTGAGGAGATATATAATAACTCGGGTTTTGAGGTTTTTTCTGTTTCCGACAAAACAGGAGAAGGAATTGACCTTTTAAGAAAACGCCTTACCGGTCAGCTGAGTGCTTTTTGCGGCAATTCAGGAGTTGGCAAATCAAGCCTGCTAAATGCCCTTGATTTATCCCAAATAAGCCAGACCGGAGAGATTAGCAAAAAGCTGGGTAGGGGGCGCCATACCACCAGAACCACAGAAATATTTAAATTAAGCTTTGGCGGAAGAATTGTTGATACACCGGGTTTTTCTTCCTTGGATTTGGAGCGCACCATACGAATTTATAAAGATGAACTGGCATTTTGTTTCCGCGAGTTTGGTGATTATATAGAAAAATGTCGTTTTACCAGCTGCTCGCACACCAAAGAAAAAGGTTGTGCTGTTCTGGACGCTGTCGACAATGGCGATATTATGAAAGAACGCCATGATAATTATAAAGCCATATATGAGGAGATAAAAAATCTTAAAGAATGGCAATAACATTTTTAATAAACGATTAGTTTCAGCGGAGGGGATTGAAATTGAAAATTCAATCGGTGGAATTTAGACGCTGTGTGATATGCGGCGCGGGTCCGGTCGAAAATATTGATATTTTAAAGCCTCTGCTTCGCAAGAACGACTTTGTCATAGCGGCAGACGGAGGAATACTTCTTGCAAAACAGCTGGGTCTTGAAATAGGACAGATTGTGGCAGACTTCGATTCTATTCCCCGTGAACAAGCGCACGATACACATGCGCCTGTCTCTTTACTCCCTGTTAAAAAGGATGATACCGACACCATGGTGGCGGCACGAATAGGGCTGGAACACGGTTTTAAAGATTTTTTGTTTTTGGGTGCAAGCGGTGGTCGGCTTGATCATACCCTTGCTAATCTTGCCGTTATGCTTTTTTTGGCAGAGAACAATGCAAAAGCGGCTTTAGCAGATGAACATAATTTTGTTGAAATGCATCTCCCCGGTCAGGTAATTGTCGAACCGGTAAGGAACTGTTATTTATCACTTCTGCCTTACGGAGGATCGGTATCGGGGTTGACCGTCCGTAACGCCGAATATGAGCTGGATAATGCAACATTAACGCCTGATTATCCACTGGGAATAAGCAATGAATTTTCAGACCGCCCTGTCGAAATATCTTTCAAACAGGGTGTCCTGATGGTTTTTTTCTCAAAAGACTGACACCATATTTACACTCCCGGAATATGCTGTACTAAGACGCGGAAAACCGCCGTAGTCGATATCGGTATAAGGGATGGTGTTTATGATGAGAAGAGGTAACTGTGCAGGCTTTGTATTTGCCGCCTTCGGGGCCGGACTTTTACTGGCCACCATTTGCCCGGTACAGTTTATACTGATATTGGCTGCTGTGGCACTTATATTCATGGGGTTTTGTTTGGTAAAAAACTGAATGGAGGAGTCACGGATGAAGGTAGTAGTGGTCAAAAGTCCTAAGATTGTTGGGGGTATACTTCGCAAAATATTCGGAATAAAAAAGCAATATTACATAGAGCATTAAATAACAGGGCTGTTGCAAAACTTAGGTTGAGCAACAGCCTCTTTTATCACATTTTCTGTATATATTATACTGATTCCTCATTAAAACCTTACCAATAAATCCGCACAAAAACTCATATATCAAAGCTTTTTGCTTGATTTATTGGAAGTTTTATAATCGGAATTAGTATTAGTATAAGATCAGTATAAGTATAGGTTCATCAAATGGGGGGAGCTTTGTTGCGATACAGTAGAAAAATCAGAGCTAAACGGGTTGTTATTTTTATTTTTTCTGTTCTTTTAATATTTGGAATACTGACAGTTTGGCTGATCGACCGTAAGGTTCGCCCCATGATTCAAACCTATGGCAATAATCAGGCGGTTACAGCGGCGACAAGGGCGGTAAATGATGCCGTTGAAAGGGTGTTAAACAAGACAAGCATTGAATATGACAGGCTTTCTTCGGTTATCAGGGATGAACAAGGAGAGATATCCTTAATTGAAATAAATACAGGTAATGTAAATCTGGTAAAATCCGCAGCCAGCACCGCCATATTGGAAGAATTAAAAAAACAGAAATTTCAGAAGGTAGAAATACCGGCAGGCTCGCTTGCCGGAGGCTTGCTTACAGGACGGGGCCCGAACATAACCATTAAAGTGCCTATGAATTCAACCGTTGAGACTACATTCTCAAATAAATTTGAAGGTGTGGGAATCAACCAGACAAGACATTACATAACCATTGATGTAAAGGTAAAGATATTTACAGTGATACAGGGAAAAAGTATAGCAACCGAAGTAGAAACCGAATTTACAGTGGCAGAGTGCATCATTATCGGCGAGGTACCACAATGGATGGTTGCCCGCTCTCAATAAATACTTTGCATGAGTATATAGTATTTGGTATAATGTTATTGGATTTCGATTAAATAAAGTTAAAAGATAAACGCAGATAAATCCAAATAATATATTAATAAAACTTTCTGCAAAAGGATGTCAAGAATATGGAATTTGAAGATGCCGCTAAACGGGTAAAGAAGTTAAGACAGCTTATTAATGAATACAGCCGCATGTATTATGAACAGGATGCCCCATTGGTTGAGGACGACGAGTTTGACACACTGACACAAGAGCTGCGTGATATCGAGGAAGAATATCCGGAGCTTATTACTCCCGACTCATACACCCAGAAGGTTCAGGGCGAGGTATCAGCCATGTTTGCTCCTGTGGTGCATGAGGCTCCGCTTGAAAGCTTGCAGGATGTCTTTTCCTTTGAAGAATTGAGGGAGTTTGATCGGCGTGTTGTTGAAACGGTTGATTCTCCGGTTTATGTTGTCGAGCCGAAGATCGACGGCTTATCAATAGCGCTTGAATATATAAACGGTAGGTTTGTTCGGGGAGCAACACGGGGGAATGGTCAAATCGGAGAGGATGTTTCCCACAATCTTAAAACCATTAAATCAATACCGGAAAAGCTAAGCATTCCCTTGCCACGCATAATAGTTCGCGGCGAGGTTTATATGCCCCAGGAAAGCTTTGCTGCCCTGGTTACTCAGCAGGACTTAAACGGGGAAAAGACCTTTAAAAATCCGCGTAATGCAGCTGCTGGTTCCCTCAGGCAAAAGGATTCCGAGGTGACCCGCGGGCGCAATCTTGATCTGTTTGTATTTAATCTTCAGCTCATAGAAGGCAAAACCATCAACTCACATTCAGAGTCGCTGGAATTTATGAGGGAGCTGGGCTTTCCGATTATACCGTTTTATAAGGTTATAAAATCAATAGATGAAGTAACCGATGAGGTAGAAAGAATAGGGGATATTAGGACAACCCTGCCCTTTGGGATTGACGGAGCAGTTGTGAAGGTCGATGACTTTACACAGCGCCAAAAGCTTGGAAGCACCTCGAAATTCCCCAAATGGGCATCCGCATATAAATATCCGCCCGAGGAAAAGCAAACAACCATTATCGATATCGTGATTAATGTTGGGCGTACCGGGGTTTTGACCCCTACAGGCATTTTTGAGCCTGTGACGCTTGCGGGAACAACGGTAAGCCGTGCCACCCTGCATAATCAGGACTTTATACGGGACAAGGAGCTTTGTCTGGGGGATAAAGTTATTCTGCGCAAGGCGGGAGATATCATACCCGAGGTTGTGCGGGTGGTGGAGCACAAGCAGGGAGCAGTTCCATATGAAATGCCGGATTTCTGCCCATCCTGTGAATCTAAGGTTGTTCGTGAGGAGGGGGAGGCTGCACTCAGATGCCAAAATCCTGAATGTCCTGCCCAAACAATTAGAAATATAATACATTTTGCTTCCCGCGATGCCATGGATATTGAGGGATTGGGACCGGCTGTGGTAGAGCTGCTTGTTTCAAATGATTTAATAAAAAACGCTTATGAACTTTATTCAATACAAGCCGAATTGATATCGAAATACGAACGAATGGGCAAAAAGTCGGCAGAAAACTTGATAAATGCCATTAATAAATCAAAGGAGAATGACCTTTATCGTGTTATTTACGCTATTGGGATTCGTCATATTGGTCAAAAGGCTGCCAAGCTGCTGGCCGACCATTTCGGTGACATGGATGGTATATTGAATGCTTCTGAGGATGAAATAGGTGCGATTGACGGCTTTGGCGGCATTATGGCCGAGAGTGCGTTCCGCTTTTTTTCGCTGCCTCAATCCCGTCATTTTATTAATGAGCTGCGGGAAGCCGGAATTAACATGCAAAATAAAGGAGAGCGGATTGACACCCGTTTTTCAGGTATGACCTTTGTTTTAACCGGCGCTTTGCCAACCCTTAAGCGTGATGAAGCGGCCGAATTGATTGAAAAATATGCAGGCAAGACTTCTTCAAGCGTATCAAAGAAAACCTCGGTGGTTTTGGCCGGAGAGGATGCCGGCAGCAAGCTGATAAAGGCACAGCAGTTGGGTATTCGTGTTATCGATGAAGAAGAATTTTT
>JAQWBK010000104.1 GCA_028706415.1 Oscillospiraceae bacterium
ATCCCGTGCCCAAGGTAATACATATTCCGCATGTGGATATAATGCAGCTTTATCCTGCCATCGGGATGTGAATAATCCGCGGCCAAAACCAGAACCTTTATCGGGTTTTCCACGCATTACACCTCCCTGTGCTGAAAAATTTAAGCTTAGAGCTTGTGCGTTCTTATATTATTTAGACAGGAGCGGGTATCAAACACGATTTTTCCTTCAAGGAGCTTCTCGTTTTCCTTAATATGATCATGTGCGACCATAATAACAATCAAGCGGCTGGCTGCCAAGAATTCATCAAAATCCATAACCTGCCCGTCCACCACCTTTTGGGTTACCATGGGATCATAGCTGCGGATATTAAATACCAGATTATTTTTTAGATGCTGGATAAGCTGCAAGGTGGGGCTTTCGCGGGTATCGTCAACATTTTCCTTATAGGTGAGGCCGTAAAACCCAACCTCGGTCAGGTCGGTAATGCCGTTTTCTTTCATCAGGGCGCTGACCCTCTCCAGAACAAAGGAGGGCATGGCATCATTAACCTTGCGGGCGGCGGAAATAAGGGGGGTCATTTCGGGATATTCCCCGATTAAAAACCACGGGTCGACCGAAATGCAGTGGCCTCCTACCCCCGGACCGGAGGATAGAATATTAACCCTGGGATGCATATTTGCAATCTTTATTACCTCCCGGACATCCATACCGTCTCGGGCACAAATACGGGCAAGCTCGTTCGCAAAGGCGATATTAACATCACGATAGGTGTTTTCGACCACCTTTGTCATCTCGGCCGTTTTAATATCGGTAACCGTCATGCTTCCTTTATTAAAGCTTCGGTAAACCGAAATCAGCCTTTCCCCCACAGCCTCATCATCAACCCCGATTGTTCGGGCGTTATGCTGCAGCTCATACACCATGTTGCCGGGAATTATTCTCTCGGGTACATGCGCTAGATGGATATCAACCCCACAGACAAGCCCATTTTCTTTGATAATAGGCAGCACATCCCGTTCCATTGTTCCGGGTGAGATGGTGGACTCTACCGCAATGATTGCCCCTTTGGGTGCAACCTTAATAATATCGTTTACGGCGCCTGCCACATAACCTGCATCAATCTTTTTGTTTCTTTTGTGATAGGGGGTGGGAACCGCAACGATATATATATCGGCTTCAACACAGCGATCGGACAGGTTAAGGTTTCCGGAGTCCAGGGCGCATTTAAAAAGCTCGGGCATTCCCTTCTCTTTAAATGTAAGATTGCCCGATCTCAGGGTGTCCAGCAGAGCTGTATTCTTATCTGTTCCTGTAACTTTAACGCCGCCTGCCGCCAAACTCAGTGCAGTGGGCAGCCCAATGTAACCCATTCCAACAATATTAACCTTCATAAATAATTTCCTTTCGGGTAAGGTCGGGGGAAATGCTTTTGGTGTCAGACTATATCTTCTCTGTTTAAGATGTGCTCGATAATCCGTTCACTGGCATAGCCGTCGCCGTAAGGGTTGGCGGCGGTGCTCATCCGGTTATATTCATCCTTATCTCTCAGCAGGAGGCTTGCTTGCTTATATATTTCTTCCTCATCCGTTCCCACCATCTTGAGGGTTCCCGCAGAAATTCCTTCGGGGCGTTCGGTGGTATTTCTCATAACCAAAACAGGCTTGCCCAAGAAAGGAGCCTCTTCTTGTATCCCTCCGCTGTCGGTCATCATAATATAGGCATGTGCCATAAAATTATGAAAGTCAAGAACATCCAGCGGTTCGATAAGCTTGATGCGCTCATGGTTTGCCAGAACCTCATCCGCCGCCGCCCGCACCTCGGGGTTGAGGTGAACCGGATATATAACCTTTACATCGGGGAAATCCTGAGCAATACGGCATATGGCGCGGAACATCGACCTTAGCGGTTGCCCCAAATTTTCGCGGCGGTGTGCCGTCAGCATAATAAGTCGGCTGCCCTTCGCCCATTCCAGCATCTCATGGGTATAGTCCGGCCTGACCGTAATTCTGAGGGCATCTATAGCCGTGTTTCCGGTAACGAAAATATCCTTTTCAGGGACCTTCTCAGATAAAAGATTCTGTCTGGAGTGCTCGGTAGGCGCAAAATGCATGGTGGTAATGATTGATACAGCCCTGCGGTTAAATTCCTCAGGATAGGGTGAATAAATATCGTATGTGCGAAGGCCTGCTTCCACATGCCCTATCGGAATTTGCTGATAAAATGCACTCAATGCGGTTGCAAAGGTGGTGGAGGTGTCCCCGTGAACCAGAACGATGCTTGGCTTTTCGCGTTTCAGCAGCTCTTCCATACCACTCATAACACGCTCGGTAATATCCGAAAGGGTCTGGCCGGATTTCATGATTTGCAGGTCATGGTCGGGAATAATTTGAAAGCAATCTAAAACCTGCTTGAGCATTTGGCGATGCTGACCGGTAACGCATACAACACATTTAATATCGCCCCGCCGTTTAAGCTGCGATACTATCGGACACATTTTTATGGCTTCCGGTCGGGTACCGAATACAATCAGAACTTTTTTCATTAAGTACCACCGTCCCTTGTGTTTTTATACTGTTCTCAAGTAAAAGGTGAGACAAAATTTGCGAGGATGTTTTTCGTCATGCAAGGCGGAGGAGGAGAGCGGGCTGACGCCCACCGACCTCAACAATGATGTATGGCGGAAAACAGACCGCAAAGATGTCTCGATTTTTATTTGAGATCAGTATTAGATGGAAACTCGGCTATACAGGAGGCGAGAACCTCCTCCAGCCTGGCAGCCAAAACAGTAATGTCAAACATTTTGGAGGTATTAACAGCGTTTTCACAATATTTAGAATACTCCTCATCATCCAGCAGCGAAAAAAACTGCACCGCATCAGCGTAGGCTTGGACAGAGCGTTCCTTCAACACCAGCCCGCACTCATACTTTGAAATTATGGGGTAGTTACCTTCGTCGATGTTGGCCAAAACCGGATGACCGGCGGCAAGATATTCGAACAGCTTGTTTGAGCTGTTTCCGTATTTCTGGGTCGAAGATTGGCGGTAATTAAGCACATTGAGCTGACTTTTTGATAGGATATAAGGTATATATTTCTTCTGGGCAAAGCCTTTAAACTTAATATTATTAATGTTTGCGTTAATACACCTTTGTTCCAGAGCTTCTTTATGCGGCCCATCTCCGTATACGAATATTCGGATGTTTTGGGCATCTGGGCGGGTTTGCAGCTCGGCAGCACAATCCACCAAGAGATCAATACTGTTGGCGGTACGAACGCTGCCGCAATAAACCACCTTAAATGTGTCGGGGTTGGTAAGATCAGGGTCGTCCATTATATGCTCCGTAATAGAGGAGTTAAACTCGGCTATATCCACACCATTGTTGATATAATGACACTTGTTTTTGTCAACCTGCCTGTCCCACTTTTTATTTACAATGTAGTCGTACATCCCTTCCATTGTAAAAATTATAGCGTTGGCTCGGCGATAAATTTGCAGTTCCAACGCGTATAGCAGCATAATGATTGGATTGTGTCGGGAGGTGTCGTTATACTCCACAATAGACTCCGGCCAGAGGTCTCTAACCTCGCACACACAGGGCAGTTTCAACTTTTTTGCCATCTTTATACCGGCTAAAAGAGACAATATCTGGGGAGAGGAAGCGTAAATAATATCCGGCTTGGTGAAGCGGCGGGCGGTGCGCTTTAAATTAAAATAAAAAGCCATCATGTTGCGAATGCGCGTAAGACCGTTATCCTTATAAGGATAGGTTTTGACATAAACAAAGTGCACCCCGTCAACCGTCTCTTCCTTAAAAAGGCTTTTATCTTCAATTATATTTTTTTGGGTATTATGAACCACACTTGCCGAGAAAATTGTTACATCGTGGCCATTCGCCAGAAGGTGTTTGGCAAACGAGTAATGCCTGGTCAGCGTCCCGTTATATGGTGTCATGGCATCGTGATTAAAAATCCAAATTGCAGACATTATATACTTCCTTTATTGTCACATACCAAAGAATTAAATTAATCTTGCTCATAAAAGAATGCTAGGTTGACAGAAATTCTTCTTTCAACCGGGTTTTGTGCATTTCCGCCGTAAATTATGGCAGAAATTTCGGCGTAGCCGAAACCTCACAACTCCCCAACAGCAGAAAGGAATGGAACTGTTTATTTCCAAAATATTAACCAATTTTCCCCTCGAAACAGTATAGCCGAAATGATCGGTCATGTCAATGGTTCCCCCTGATTATCCCACTGTTAAGGGGGTGTTAAGCCCGAATAACAGCACACTTTTTCCACGGCAGACGGTGGGACTTTAAATGAGTATCCAAAGCAGCAAAAATCAATAAAAAGTGAAGGGTTTTTATTCCAAGACTATGGTACCCATATAAAAGCTGCTTAATACTAATCACCCATTAGTATTAAAATTTTGTAAATATCAATCAAAAGGTTTTACTTTCAAAGTAAATGTGCTATTATATAAAAGACTTAATTAGATTGACAATCAAATTAGTATAACTCCTGAAAGGAAATGGTTTTTGATATGATTGATTTCATAATAGAGAAATGCCAGGGCTGTGGGCTGTGCGTTGAAATATGCCCAAAGAAGCTGCTGCTTCTGGATAAATCCAAGGTAAACGGCAGGGGGCATACCCCGGTTGCCATAACCGATAAAGCAAGCTGCTCGCAGTGTGCACTTTGTGCAATGATGTGCCCGGATTGTGTGATAATAATAACAAATGATAAAGACAATTAGCGAATTGCGTCATACGCACAAAAATATAAACCTGAATGTCGGCGGATAAAGTATTGCTCTTTAGGCGCCTGCGGGAAAGGATGAGTCATTATATGGAACAGAAATTGATGAAGGGGAACCAAGCCATCGCCGAAGCTGCAATCAGGGCGGGCTGTAAGTTCTATGCCGGTTATCCCATTACCCCACAAACCGAACTGCCGGAATACCTTGCAATGAACCTGGAGAAGGCAGGCGGCGTTTTTATTCAGGCAGAGAGTGAAATCTCTGCTATTAATATGATTTACGGAGCTGCCGGAGCAGGGGCTCGGGCAATGACCTCCTCCTCAAGCCCGGGAATCAGCCTGAAACAGGAAGGGATATCCTACATTGTGGGAAGCGAGCTTCCCTGCGTTATAGTTAATGTTATGAGGGTGGGGCCGGGACTGGGGGGAATTCATCCGTCCCAGTCCGACTATTTTCAGTCTACAAAGGGTGGAGGGCACGGTGACTATCGGTTGGTGGTCCTGACCCCCAACAGCGTGCAGGAAATGTATGATTTCACCTTTTTGGCGTTTGACATAGCCGACACTTACAGGAACCCCGTCATGGTGCTTGCCGACGGAATTCTCGGTCAGATGATGGAATCCCTCAACCTTAGTACCCCCCAGCCCAAGGTGATTGATAAGGGTTGGGCAACCACAGGAACCGA
>JAQWBK010000105.1 GCA_028706415.1 Oscillospiraceae bacterium
ATGGCCAAGGTCTCACATGAAGCCATCGCTGCTGCCGGTATTACAATTGACGACATTGCCTGTGTGGGGGTTGGGAGCCCCGGAACCTGCAATGCAGATACCGGAATTGTGGAATACAACAATAATCTTCGATTTGAAAATGTTCCGTTACGCGATATGCTGAGCGATTTACTCGGAAAAAAAGTGTTTATCGAAAATGATGCAAATGCCGCCGCATATGGTGAGGCATTGGCAGGTGCCGCAAAAGGCGCACAGAGCTGCGTATGCATTACACTGGGTACCGGCGTGGGCAGCGGTATCATAATTGATGGTAAAATATATGGAGGTTTCAACTTTGCAGGGGCAGAGCTTGGGCATACGGTTGTTATGATCAACGGTGAGCCCTGCACCTGCGGTCGCAACGGATGCTGGGAATCATACGCCTCCGCATCCGCGCTTATCACGCAGACGCGCCATGCCATGGAGCAAGACCCCCAAAGCGAAATGTGGAAAATTGCGGGCAGTCTTGACGGGGTTGACGGGCGAACCGCATTCGATGCTATGCGGGCGGGGGATAAATCCGGCAAGCAGGTTGTTGACACATATATACTTTATATAGCCTCGGGGCTGGTAAATGTCATTAATATATTCCAGCCCGAGATACTCTGTATAGGCGGTGGCATTTGCAAAGAGGGAGATACCCTTTTAAAACCGCTTGAGGAACAGATAAGAAAAGAAAGATACAGTAAATTCAGCTCCCACCAAACCCGACTTACCGTAGCCCAACTCGGAAACGATGCCGGAATTATCGGAGCTGCATTTTTAGGTTAATTTAACGGTTGATATAAAAGGCCGAGGCTGTCACACTGAAAAGTGTTGGCAGCTTCGGCCTTTTTATTATATATAGACCTTATACTAATCCCTGATTAGTATAATACATACAGAAGCTGAATTTAAAATAATAAGCGCACAGGTTATGGCCGTTTTTCATAGGATATAGCAAGAATACCATTGGGGGTTACATACCATGAATATAGACACTTTTGCCGTTATCGGCGGAGACCTTCGCTGCGCATATCTTGCCGGACTGCTTGCCGCAGACGGATATAAGGTGATCACCTCCGGTTTTGACAGCACCGATCTTCCACCCTGTGTAACAGGATGCACCAATCCGGCGCAGGCTGTTTCACTTGCTGATTTTATTATTCTACCAGTGCCTGTCAGCACCGACGGAACCACCATAAATGCACCGTTTTCGCGGGTCAGGATATCATTAGATCAGGTTCTCAACGCAGTAAAACCCGAGCAACAGCTTGTCGGGGGAGCAATTACCAAGGAAGTGCATGAAGAAGCGAAAAAACGCGGCATTTCGATTACCGATTACCTTCATCGGGAGGAGCTGGCGGTTTATAATGCCGTTCCCACGGCAGAAGGTGCAATCCAGCTTGCAATGGAAGAGCTGCCCATAACCTTAGGTGGTTCTCATTGCCTGATAACCGGGTATGGCAGGGTTGGAAGAACACTGTCCCGCCTTCTTGTAGCCTTGGGTGCGCAAGTCTCGGTAACGGCTAGAAACTTTTCCGACCTGGCATGGGCAGATTCTGAGGGCTGTAAGTCGTTTGAGCTTATGCATCTTTCTGACGCAGGGGATTTCGATGTTATTTTTAATACCATCCCCTTCCCCGTTTTTGACCGTGATATTTTAAGTAAACTTGATAAAAACACCTTGCTGATAGATCTTGCATCCCGTCCCGGAGGGATAGATTTTATTGCTGCTGCCGAGCTGCAACTGAAAACCATCTGGGCACTCTCCCTGCCCGGCCGGGTGGCACCCAAAACTGCAGGACAGATAATCAAGAACACCATCCTTAATATGCTTAAGGAGGGGGTCTGATGGACGGCTTGCGCGTAGGCTTTGCAATTTCGGGATCGTTTTGTACCTTCAGCCGAATTTTGCGAGAAATACAGGTGCTTGTGGACAAAGGGGCACAAGTAATTCCTATTTTATCGTTTAATGCTGCTTCTATTGATACCCGCTTCGGAACCGCTCTGGAGCTTCATGAAAAGCTTGAAGAGATAACCGGCATAAAACCTATGGAAACACTGGTTGAGGTGGAGCCTATCGGACCAAAGGCTTTATTGGATATACTGGTTGTTGCGCCCTGCACCGGCAGCACTCTGGGGCGTATTGCTAACGGAATAAGCGACACTCCGGTGACCCTGGCCGTCAAATCCCACCTGCGCCGCAATATGCCGGTGGTACTTGGGATATCCACAAATGATGCTCTTGGCGCATCCATGAGAAATATTGCCCTGTTAAAAAATACAAAGCATATATTTTTAATTCCACTTCGTCAGGATGACCCTTTGCACAAACCCAATTCGCTGGTCGCCGACTTCTCGCTGCTGGAAAAAGCCATTGAAGCGGCAAGAGTGGGTATCCAGCTTCAGCCACTATTTTTATGACGCTAATCTAATACTGTTCTCAAGTAAAAGGTGAAACAAAATTCGCGAGGATGTTTGAGGATGTTTTTTGTCATGCAAGGCGGAGGAGGAGAGCGGGCTGACGCCCACCGACGACAACAACGCTATATGGCGGAAAACAGACCGCAAAGATGTCTTGATTTTTACTTGAGAGCAGTATTACTCATTATTCCACATCAATAACCGAAACAGGGCAGCTGTCCCTGGCCTCGATAGCCTCTTCCTCCACATCTTGTGGCACCTCATCAACCCAAACCTCTGCCAAGCCATCATCCGCCATCCTGAATACATCAGGGCAGATTGTGGCACAAAGTTCGCATCCAATGCAGCCGTCCCTATCAATCATGGCTTTCATGTCAAATCACTTCCTTCCTGTATTTTAAAAAATATTATTTCAAATTTTATTATATCAATAAATTATAATTTTGAAACCGATACTGCAAAATATATTGAAAAATATAACATAATAGCGGCCTTATTAAGCCCAATAAATCATTCATGAAAAGTATTTCCGATAGAAAGTTTTTAATGGTTAAATACTAACTCAACACCGTGGAACATTAAAACAGACCTCAATTAGTTTGATGACGGTCAAAAACTACATCAAAGGGAGGTTTTTAATATATTAAAAATAAATATATTTAAAGGTGTTAAACCGGAAAGGCAGGGGCATTATGCGTAAAGCAATCCACCGCATGAGTGCTGCTATGCTAACGGTTTGCAGCCTGCTTTTGTCGGCTATATTTCTGCTGGGAAATGCCATGCCGGAACAATTCAGCGTTGTTACCGGATATGATTTGCAGTTGATCGGAGCGGTTCGGGTAAGCACCCAAAAGGCAGAAGTCCAATCACTCAAACCGGTTGCAAATCTATCTCCCGGAAGCAGTTACCCCGCATCTTTAAATCTATTCGGTCTGTTTCCAATTAAAGATGTCACCGTCAAGGTTGTGGATACTACAATGGTGATCCCCTGCGGCAGTCCCTTCGGCATCAAGATGTATACCGACGGTGTGCTGGTTGTGGGAATGTCGGATGTGGATACAGCAAATGGGCCGAAAAATCCCGCAAAATCCGCCGGTATGAAGGTTGGCGATGTACTGGTTATGATTGACGGGAAAGCGGTAAATACAACAGATCAAGTGGCAAATGTAATTGAAAAAGCTGGAAGCAAAACCATGAGCTTTCGTGTCAGACGAGATAATATTATCTTTGAGATGCGTTTTCGCTGTGCAAAGTCGGTTAACGAAAATCGTTGGAAGGCTGGACTTTGGGTAAGAGACAGCTCGGCAGGAATTGGGACATTAACATTCTATGTCCCGGGGAGCAATGTATTCGGCGGTTTGGGACATGCAATCTGCGATGTTGATACAGGTGATATACTCCCCTTGGCAACCGGGGAGGTGGTTCCCGCCCGGATTTACAGCGTAGTAAAAGGCCTGAGCGGAGAACCCGGTGAGCTTAGAGGCGGATTTGAAGGCGGATCATTGGGCAAATTAACAATAAACAGCGAAACGGGTATATACGGCACCTTAAACCGGACTCCTATTGCGGGTGAACCCGTGCCGGTTGCCATGAAGCAGCAGGTAAAAACAGGGGCGGCACAGATTATGGCAACAATAAACGGTGTAACACCTCAGCTTTATAATATAAGGATAGATCAGGTTCGATATAATGATTCATCCCCCACAAGAAATATGGTGATTATAATAACGGATGAGCGACTTCTCGGTAAAACCGGTGGAATTATTCAAGGAATGAGCGGCTCCCCGATTATACAGGATGGCAAGCTGGTTGGTGCGGTTACCCATGTCTTTGTAAACGATCCGACAAGAGGATTTGCAATATTCGCTGAAAATATGCTTAAAACAGCCAATACGGTTCAGTTACAGCAGCAATCTCCGGCAGCATAGGTTTTAATTGTCTTTCCAAAATAAAATTCCCCAATTCTTAAAATATTTCATTCCTAGCACTTGCATTTTTTACCATTATATGGTAATCTGTCGTTGTGCTGCAGTAAAGCATAAAAATATATGAGTTTGGGGGCAAAATGATGGAAAAGGCAGTTAAGGTATTATTGGCAGATGACAGTGAGCATTTTGGAAAGCCGTGTGCAGCGGTGATGCGGTCGCATTCGTTGGATGTTCAGGCGGTGTCCAAGGATGGGCGGCAGGTACTCTCTCTTATTGAACAAACGCGTCCGGATGTGGTCATCATGGATTTTTTTCTGCCACATCTGGACGCGATAGGGGTTCTTCGTGGTATGCAAAGATTAAATCTTGCAAAGCGGCCCCAGATGATGGTAATGTCAAGTTACGACAACCCTAATCTTGAGCGTGAGGCTCTTCTTGCGGGAGCAGATTATTACTTCTTAAAACCCTTTGATGCCGACGAAATGGCCGAACGCATTTTATCCTTTAACGGCAGAAACAAGTACGATTCCTTCCAAAGAAATCCCGCTAATATCTCTCAAACGGCCGGAAGTTTGGAAATGAGGGTAACCGAAATTATACACCAGATTGGTGTGCCGGCACATATCAAAGGCTATCAGTATCTGCGGGATGCCATTATAATGTCAATTAATGACGATGATATAATAAATGCGGTGACAAAAAGGCTTTATCCCGCAGTAGCAAAAAAACATGCAACAACCTCGTCAAGGGTTGAACGCGCCATTCGCCACGCAATTGAGGTTGCATGGGATAGGGGCGATGTAGATGTGCTCAATTCATATTTTGGGTATACAATACATAACGGGCGGGGTAAGCCCACAAACAGCGAATTTATCGCCATGATTTCGGACAGGTTCAGGCTACAGCTTAAAATATCGTAAA
>JAQWBK010000106.1 GCA_028706415.1 Oscillospiraceae bacterium
TTTAGTCGGATATTAGTATCAACCCTCCTTGTAATGCGGAAAGCATTGCTTCGTCGGCTTTCCTTGCCCGACAAAAATTCTGCTCGGAATCCGTTCAAAACAGGTTTTTAGAGGTGACCATTGGCTATCGTTATATGAATAAATCATCATTATTCTATTTAATATTCAAACTGATGATTTAAAAGCAGATTGATGGTGCAAAAATGTAGATTTATTTGTATATTTGAGTTATAATAAATATAATAGTAAGTATTAGGTGAATTTTGAAAGGAGCTGCGGATTATGGCATCGAGAAACAGGATAAAACTTACAATATGTGATACCGAATATATCATAACATCAGACGAACCGGAATCTTATGTGAGGGAGCTTGGAGATGAGCTTGACCGCTCCATGAGTGCTCTTGTTAATGCGGATACGCGTGTATCCACCACCATGGCCGCCGTTCTGACCGCCCTTACCCTTGTGGACGAGACTCGCAAGGCAAACGCCTCTGCCGATAATCTCCGCAGCCAGATAAAAGAATATTTGAGTGATAACGCCCGCGCCCGCGCCGAACTGGAGGATGCTCGCCGTGAAATTGATCGGCTGCGCCGGGATCTTGACGAATTAACCAGATAATTATTGAATAGATATTTTTGAAAGGATGAAACGGTGTCGGACTCAATTGAAATACTTGCTCCTGCCGGGTCACCTCAGGCCTTGACTGCTGCGGTACGCTCGGGCGCCGACGCTGTGTACCTAGGGGCAGGAAGCTTTAATGCCCGCCGTAATGCTCATAATTTTGATGCCGCCGCTCTACGCGAAGCGGCGGCTTTTTGTCGCTCAAGAGGGGTACGGCTTTATCTTACCCTGAACACCCTCATAAGGCAAAACGAAATGCTCAAAGCAATGGAGCTGGCAGAGCAAGCCTGTTTGATTGGTGTGGATGCCCTGATTATACAGGACACGGGGCTTGCCCGCAGGATACATGCGGCAGCCCCCGATATGCCGCTGCATGCCTCCACCCAGCTATCCTGCCATACCCCCGAAGGTGTTTTGGAGCTTGCAGAGATGGGCTTTAAGCGGGTTGTGCTTGCAAGAGAAATGACCCAGAAAGAAATATCCGAATGTGCCGGACTTGGAGTCGAGCTTGAGGTGTTTGTCCACGGTGCACTTTGTATGAGTGTATCGGGGCAATGCTATCTTTCGGCCATGCTTGGGGGACGGAGCGGAAACCGAGGCCTTTGTGCCCAGCCTTGCCGTTTACCCTTTTCGGCGAAAGCTCACCCCAACACCAACGATAAAGCGCTCAGTCTGAAGGATTTATCATTATATGACTATGTAAAAAAGATGCTGTCCATAGGCGTATGTTCACTGAAAATTGAGGGGCGGATGAAACGCCCAGAATATGTTGCCGGCGCATCAGCCTGCTTTGCGGCGGCGCGGGATGCAGCCTTGGGTATAAGCAGAACGAGCGCCGATTCAAAGCTGCTGGCCGACCTCCACTCGGTTTTCTCGCGCTCGGGGTTTACCGATGGATATTTTACCGGATTGCGCGGCCAATCCATGTTTGGCGCCCGAACACATGAGGATGTTACTTCGGCGGCACCCGCCCTTGGCAGGCTTGCCAGATTATATGACAGAGAACAGCCCACCATTCCTGTAAAAATGACCTTTACAATGAGGGTCGAGCAGCCTGTGACCCTGACAGTTCAGGATAAAATTGGCAACAGCGTAATGGTATACGGGGATATTCCGGAACCGGCGATCAACCGCGCTCTTGACAAGCAACAGGCCGAAGCGCAGATTTCTAAAACCGGTGGCACCCCCTTTATTGCCGAGACGGAATGCAATATATCTAATGGACTAAACCTACCGCTGTCATCCATCAACGCCCTCAGACGGAAAGGGTTGGACAAGCTGCTGTTAAAGCGGGGGGCCCCCGTTCCAATAATATTTAATTCGGATAAGCTCCCAATTAACTCAACGCCCACCCCCTTACCCTTCATAAAAAAAACCGGTAAGCCCTTTATTATTGCCCGCTTTTCCGATTATAAGCAGATACCGGATAATGACCATGCTGATATGATTTTTGTGCCGTCCGATACGCCTTTTGATAAATTAAAGCAACTAGCCGATAATCGCCTTGTCGGTATTGAAATACCCCGCGGACTTTTTTCTGACCGAAGACAGACAGAAAAGCAGATTAAAAATGCTGTGGCTGCCGGAATAAAGACGGCACTTTGTGGAAATATCGGAGCCATCCCCTTGGCACGGCAGGCAGGATTATATCCGCTTGCCGGTTTCGGCATGAATATAACAAACAGCCATGCACTGGATACCATGATCCACCACGGCATTACCGCCGCGGTCTTATCATTTGAGTTAACCTTTGGGCAGCTGAGGTTTGCAAAGGAAGCCTCAATCCCTTGCGGTATCATGGCATACGGCCGCCTGCCTCTTATGCTGCTGAGGAACTGCCCTGTGGGGGCTACTTCCGGCTGTACCTCCTGCGGGGGCAGCGGTGGGCTTACCGACAGGCGGGGCATACGCTTTCCTGTTGTGTGTAAGGGTGGGTGCGCCGAACTGCTTAATTCAACCCCCCTTTGGCTGGCCGATGAGCTTGACGGGCTGCCCGAGCTTGATTTTTTATTGCTACATTTCACCGATGAGTCCCCCTCCCGTGCCGCCGAGGTGATTTCGGCATATAGAAGCGGGGGAGAGCCACCTAAGGATTTCACCCGAGGGTTATATAAACGCGGAGTGGAATGAAATAGACGCATTTGATATTAACTTTATAGACGATACTTGGAAAGGACGAATAATTATTATGCAGCTTTCGGTCAAACGGCTAAACCTAAAGGCACAAATACCCACACGGGCAACAAGCGGGAGCGCAGGGATGGATTTACGCGCGCTGCTGGAACAGCCGCTGGTGGTTCCGGCGGGCGGGCGGGTAACCATTCCGACCGGAATTGCCATTCAAATTCCGGAGCCCGACTTGGTCGGCCTTGTTTATGCCCGCAGTGGTCTTGCCGTAAAGTATGGGCTTACCCTTTCAAACTGTGTAGGGGTCATTGACAGCGACTACACCGGTGAGATACGCGTGGGAATGGTCAACCTATCCGATGCCGATTATACCGTCCAGCCCGGAGAACGCATTGCCCAGCTTGTTATTTCACCAATAGTGATTGCCGAACCGGTTGAGGTTGAGCAGTTAGGTGATACCACGAGAGGTGACGGTGGATTTGGCTCGACAGGCAGGATATAATTTGACATTATAATACCGCAGGAAAGGACATAACCGACAGATGGATGAAGTTATACTTGCCTCGGCTTCTCCCCGAAGACAGGAAATACTGAGGCTGCTGAGGATTCCGTTCACCGTTATTCCCGCGCATAATGAAAGCGTTATAAACACCGCTTTATCGCTGGATGAGGCGGTTTTACAGGTTGCACGAAGCAAGGCGGAGGAGGTGGCGGCATCCAACCCCGAACGCACCGTAATCGGGGCAGATACTGTGGTTTCGGTCGGAGGGCAGGTTCTGGGTAAACCTAAGGACGAGCAGCAAGCCCATGAAATGCTGACCCTTCTCGGAGGGCGGAGGCATGAGGTAATAACGGCGGTCTGGGTTTGCCGTCCCGGTGGCGGGAGCGGGTTTTGGGATTGCACCGGCGTTGAATTCTATCCCTTAAGCTCGGGGGAAATTGATGAATATATAAAAACAGGGGAACCTATGGATAAGGCAGGCGGTTATGGGATCCAGGGGATGGGGTTGCGTTTTGTGCGCTGTATTCAAGGGGATTTTTATACTGTTATGGGGCTACCCGGTGCTAAGCTATGGCGATTTTTGAGAGATATGTGACCCAGAATTATTAGAATTGCAGGAAAAACAGGAAAACATTAAGAAAAAATGTTGTGTAATTTTCCATTTCGGTATATAATATAAAACTGCAATGCACAAAACACTATTATTTGAAATTTAATCTCCCGTTAATCAGGAAAGGAAGATAAAAGATATGTTTTTCAACCGCGATATAGGTATTGACCTTGGCACAGCAAACACGCTCGTATATGTAAAGGGCAAAGGAATCGTAATCCGTGAGCCTTCGGTTGTTGCCGTTGATGTGAAGTCGGATACGGTGCTTGCCGTTGGGTCCGAGGCAAAGGAAATGATCGGCCGCACACCCGGTTCGATTTCGGCTGTCCGCCCTCTGAAAGATGGTGTTATAGCTGATTTTGATGTCACCTCGGATATGTTAAAGCATTTTATTCATAAGGCTATGCACACCACCTTCCTTAATCGTCCGCGTGTTATCGTCTGTATTCCTTCGGGGGTTACCGAGGTTGAACGCCGTGCGGTTGAAGAAGCTGTCCGCAGCGCAGGCGCAAAGGATGTCAGCCTTATTGCCGAACCCATGGCGGCTGCCATAGGCGCAGGCTTAAGTGTTGATGAAGCCGCAGGCTCCATGATTGTGGATATCGGCGGGGGTACATCCGAAGTTGCGGTCATTTCTCTGGGGGATATCGTAACCGATTGTTCGGTTCGCACCGCAGGAGATGATTTTGACGAGTCGATTATTTCATATATTAAAAAGAAATATAATCTTCTGGTTGGGGAACGCACGGCTGAAGATATTAAGATAAAACTGGGCTCGGCCTTCCCGGGCTCCGAGGAGACCTCCATGGAGGTTAAGGGGCGCAACCAGCTTGATGGCCTGCCAAAAAATATTGTTGTAACCTCTGAAGAAATTCGGGAAGCTCTTTCGGATCCGGTGGGGGCTATTGTGGATGCAATACGCTATACGCTGGAGAACACCCCGCCGGAACTTGCAGCCGATATTATTGATAACGGTATAATGCTGACCGGAGGCGGTGCCATGCTACGCAATCTTGATCTTCTGATTAGCCGTGAAACGGGTATGCCGGTTCATACCGCCGAAAACCCGATAGACTGTGTTGTCAGCGGAACGGGCAAATGCCTCGATTTGGGGATTGTCAGCAACTTCCGCTCACAGCGTCCAAGATAATTCGGGGTTATTAAGGTCACCTCTAAAAACCCCTTCCGGTGTCTTCCGGCACAATTTCCGCCGGACTGCGTCAAACCTCCTCGTAAGGCGGAAAGCCTTGCTTCGTCGGCTTTCCTTGTCCGACAAAAATTCTGCTCGGAATCCGTTCAAAACAGGTTTTTAGAGGTGACCTTAAT
>JAQWBK010000017.1:0-13025 GCA_028706415.1 Oscillospiraceae bacterium
AACGCCAAACAGCCTCTGTTTTGATTTTTGGGGCTGCAATACTGATACTGTGCATGGTCCTTATTCCGGGCGGCAGCTTTTGGGCTTTTATGCACAATCTCTTGCTTGGCTCCTTCGGCATTTGTGCATACATACTTCCCTTTTTGATGATGTATATAGCCATCATAATTGCTCTTGAAAAGTCGGTGGGCAGCATCAGTGCAAAGCTCTGGCAAAGCATGCTGCTCATAACCATGCTGGGAAGTGCATTTCAAATATTTATTTCGAATGCAAAGGCATCATATTTTTCAGAAATCACCGCCGGATTTGTAAACGGGAAAATAAACAAAGGCGGCGGGGTTGTCGGGGTTATTCTCGGCTATCCTCTTGAAAAATTATTCACCGATGTCCCTGCAAAGATAACCATCATTCTTCTGATTGTAATTTTCTTAATGCTTGTTACCGGAACAACCTTGATTGCATTGTTTAGGGCGGCGGTTTCGCCTGTTAAAAAGGCAAAGCAATCAATCGAAAACGCCATGATTGCAAAAGAAGAAAAGAAAAATGACCTGATTGACATAGATATCGGAGAGGGTTATATCGAGATGCCCGACCATCCGGTAAAATCCGAAAAATTCAAGGCATTGGAAAAGGCGACCATAGACCTTAATGATGATTTTGAACAGCCGTTGCCCGAATCCATTGAATTAATTGTGGACGAGCCTTCCGACCAGCCCCCCCCTGCTTACGAAAAAACGGCTAAATTGGCAATGGAAATTAAGCAGCAGACCGGGACTGCAACCTTGCAGCGGGATGAAAACTATCATTATCCACCCCTTTCACTGCTGGACGACAGCCACTCTGTTGATGACAGTGCCGCCGCTCAGGAACAAAAAGTCACCGCAGAGCTGCTGGTTAAAACATTGAATGATTTTGGTATCAGCACCCGTATCGTCAACATTTCTCGCGGCCCGACCGTAACACGATATGAGTTGGAGCCGAGTGCCGGCGTTAAAATCAGCCGAATTACAGGGCTTTCGGACGACATTGCGTTGCGACTTGCAACCTCGGGTGTTCGTATAGAGGCACCTATTCCCAACAAGGCAGCGGTGGGTATCGAGGTGCCAAACCGTGTTTCCTCGGGTGTCTGCCTTCGTGAGCTTATCGATACAAAGGAATTTTCGTCTTCAAAAAGCCCTCTTACCGTCGCACTGGGAAAGGATATAAGCGGAAACCTCGTCATTACCGACCTTTCCCGTATGCCCCATTTACTTATTGCAGGTACCACCGGCTCGGGTAAATCTGTTTGTACCAATGCCATGATTCAAAGTGTATTATATAAGTCTTCTCCAAATGATGTGCGTATGCTGTTGATAGACCCCAAGCAGGTTGAATTCAATATTTATAATGGTATCCCCCACCTGCTTGTCCCGGTAGTCACCGACCCGCGCAAGGCTGCAGGCGCTCTGGGCTGGGCGGTTACCGAAATGCTGAATAGGTATAAGCTTTTTGCAGAAAATAATGTTCGTGACCTGAAATCGTATAATGAGCTGGCAAAAAGAAATGATAATCTACATACCATGCCCCTTATACTGATTGTTATTGATGAACTTTCGGATTTGATGATGGCCGCCGCAAACGAGGTTGAAGATGCCATCATTCGGATTGCCCAGATGGCGCGAGCCGCCGGAATGCATCTTGTAATTGCAACCCAGCGTCCATCTGTTGATGTAATAACCGGACTTATTAAGGCAAATATTCCCTCCCGTCTTGCATTGACGGTGGCTTCGGCGGTTGACTCCCGCACCATAATCGACTCCGGCGGAGCAGAAAAGCTTCTGGGTCGGGGTGACATGCTGTTTATGCCGGTTGGTGTATCCAAGCCTGTTCGGGTTCAGGGATGTTTTGTAAGCAATCGTGAGGTTGAGTCGGTGGTTCACTACCTTAAGGATTCGGAGGATCACGAATACGACGACGAAGTTATTGAAGAAATTGAGCGTCAAGCAGCAGCTACAGGCAAATCATCATCAAAGGCAGGCGGAAGCGGTATGGATGGCGATGATGAGAGTGACGAAATGCTACCTCAGGCTATCGAGGCGGTCATAGAAAACGGTGCAGCCTCAACCTCTCTGCTTCAGCGAAGACTGCGATTGGGTTATGCCCGGGCGGGGCGGCTCATAGACGAAATGGAACAACGCGGAATCATCGGGCCGTATGAAGGAAGTAAACCGCGTCAGGTGCTTATTACCCGCCAACAATGGCTTGAAATGAATATAAACCGTAGCGAAGAATAAAAGGAGATATCTATGCCGTTTTTGCCAGTTACGCCAGAAGAAATGCATAATCTAGGCTGGGATACCCCCGATATTATTGCCGTTACAGGCGACGCCTATGTGGATCATCCGAGTTTCGGCCTTTCAATAATCACCCGCGTACTCGAGGAGGCGGGGCATAACGTCTGCGTTTTGCCCCAGCCCCAAAATGCGCGGGACTTTTCGCGTTTTGGTCGCCCTAAGCTGGGCTTTTTTGTTACCAGCGGCAATATTGACTCCATGGTTGCCCACTATACCGCCGCCAAAAGAATAAGACGTGATGATGCATATACTGCCGGCGGCAAGGCAGGAGCTCGTCCCGACCGTGCAGTTAATGTTTACTGCCATCAAATAAGGGAAATGTACCCCGACATACCCATAATTATCGGTGGATTAGAGGCATCATTGCGCCGTTTTGCTCATTATGATTACTGGGACGTTTCGGTGCATCCCTCTATTTTGATTGACAGCGGTGCAGACCTTTTGGTTTATGGTATGGGTGAAAAGCAAACGGTCGAAATTGCCCGCCGACTTGCCGCCGGCGAAACCGCAGCCCATATAAACGATATTCGAGGCACCGTTTTGGCCGTTCCGGTGCGGGAGTATCTTCCCCGCCCCTGTGCCGAGTGCCCTAGTCTGGAGCTTGTTACAAAGGATTTAAAACAACATGCCATTGCCTGCCGCATCCAACAGGATGAGCAGGACGCGGTGCGGGGCAAAACTGTCATACAGCGGCACAATGATAAGATTGTGGTTCAAAATCCCCCCATGTCTCCCCTAACCGGTAATGAATTAGATAGAGTATATGAGCTTCCCTATATGAGGGATTATCACCCAATGTATATTCCGCTGGGCGGGGTGCCGGGTATAGAAGAGGTAAAGTTCTCGATAACACATAATCGGGGCTGCTTCGGGGCATGCAATTTTTGCTCCCTGGCATACCATCAAGGGCGGCAGATTGCCTGCCGAAGTGAGGATTCGGTGGTACGAGAGGCAGAGATCATTACGAAAATGCCCGACTTCAAAGGTTATATCCATGATGTCGGCGGACCCACAGCCAACTTTCGCACCCCATCCTGTAAAAAGCAACTGACCCAAGGGCTATGCAAAGGCAAAAAGTGTCTTGCACCCGAGATATGCCCCTCAATCAATGTGGACCACGGTGATTATCTCCACCTGCTCCGCCGATTGCGTAAGCTGCCGAACATCAAAAAAGTGTTCATTCGCTCGGGCATCCGTTTTGATTATTTGCTTGCGGATAAGAATGAAACATTTTTTAAAGAGCTGGTTGAACATCATGTAAGCGGTCAGCTTAAGGTGGCGCCCGAGCACTGCTCCACAACCGTTCTGGATTATATGGGTAAGCCTTCTATTGCCACCTACCGCACCTTTCAAAAGCGTTTTTATGAGCTTACAAAAAGCATGGGTAAAAAGCAGTATCTTGTTCCGTATCTCATGTCATCCCATCCCGGAAGTACGATTAATCAAGCCATAGAGCTTGCCGTCTTCCTGAAAAAAGAGGGGCTTCGACCGGAACAGGTACAGGATTTTTATCCCACTCCGGGTACAATTTCGACCTGTATGTTTTATACAGGACTTGACCCATATACCCTAAAGCCGGTTTATGTTCCCCGAACTCAGGCAGAAAAGGCGAAACAACGCGCGCTGTTACAGTATTACCGGCCGCAGAACCGCAACATTGTGCTGGCTGCATTAAAATCCGCAGGCAGAACCGACCTTATTGGCAATCGTCCGGAATGCCTGGTTGACGACCCCGACGAAAACAAACAGGTTCGGGATTCCCGTCAAAACGCCAAAACCCGCCAAGGCAGGGGTGTCCAAACACTTGACCGCGGCAGGATAAAAAAGAAAAACAAACTTACTAATAAAAAAGGGCGGAATGCACATAAAAAAGGATGATAACTGTGATTAGTAAAAAACGGCTCACCATCCTGCGTTCGGGTTTTGCCGCATTAATCAGCCTTACAGTGGTATCCCTTTGTTCATGTTCCTGCTTTGGCAGACAGACGGCAAAACCCTCGGCAATACCAACCTCGGTAGGCTCCCTGCTTGAAGTGCATATTATCGATGTTGGAAATGCAGATGCAATACTTGTTTATAATCGGGAGGACTCGCTGCTGATTGATGCAGGTGAAAACGGAGACGGAGATGATGTTGTCAACTTCCTGCGCAGTCACGGTGTTGAGTCGCTGGATTATGCAATTGCAACCCATCCCGATGCCGACCATATCGGCGGCATGGATACCGTTATAGAAGAAATACCAATAGAAACCTTTATAATGTCGAATTTACCCCAAAGTATCATTCCAAAGACCAAGACATATAGTGACCTTATGGCGGCACTTGACGGCAAGGATTTAGATATTACCCCTGCCCAACCGGGCGATAGCTACCCTCTGGGTGATGCAATACTTAATATACTGGGGCCGGCAGGCGTGTTTAATTCAACCAACAGCATGTCGGTGGTATGCAGGGTGGACCATGGCACCCGGAGGTTTTTGTTTATGGGAGATGCCGAAAAGGATGCGGAGGATGGGCTTATGGCCTCAAAAGCCAACTTGAAAGCCGATTTTATCAAAATTGGGCATCATGGTAGCCACTCCTCCTCTCAGGAAAGATTTATAAAAGCCGTTGCTCCTCAATATGCCGCCATCTCCTGCGGCGCTAAAAACAGATACAAGCACCCACACACTCAGACGCTGGAACTGCTGAGTATGCTGAAAATCGTTTATTACCGAACAGATATTTTCGGCACGATTACATTGGTTTCGGACGGAAGCAAGATCAATATTCGTACACAAAAGAACTAATACTGTTCTCAAGTAAAAGGTGAGACAAAATTTGCGAGGATGTTTTTTGTGTGTTAAGTCAGACGACGCAGGCGGGCTGGCGCCCGGCAAGGAGGATAACACAGACAGACGAAAAACAAACCGCAAAGACAGGATGATTTTAATTAGTGATTAGTATAATCCCCCTCAACTGAAAGCTGAGGGGGATTAATACTGCTTATACTATTGCATAAGTCTTTGAATAAGTGACTTATCGGGCGTCACATAAGCGGTTAGATTTTTTTCATAAATCACAAAGCCGGGGGGGGCGCCCTTCGGCTTTTTTATATTCCGAACCGGGGTATAATCAACCGGAACCTGCTGTGACTCGGCTGCTTTGGAATGCAACGCGGCTAAAATCGCCGCCTGCTCAAGGGTTTGTTCGGGAGGGGTTTCCCCACCCGTCAATACTATCACATGGGAGCCGGGAATGTTTTTTGTGTGAAACCATATATCTCTGCCCCGGGCGGTTTTCAGGGTTAGTCGGTCGTTTTGAACATTGTTTCGACCCACAAGAATTTTGAAGCCGTCATCCGAAACAAATTCAAGCGGCCCCAAAGGTTTTGGTGACTTTTGTCGCCCTCGCTGTACCTTCAGATATCCACCGGCGGCAAGCTCGTCCCTCAGCTCCCCCAGCTCCCGAACTGTGGTTGCGCGCGAAAGAGCATCAAATACCGTATCAATATATAATAGCTCCCGCTTTCCTTTTTCTATCTGTTCTTTTAAAATACGCTCGGCGGTTTGTGCCTTGCGGTATTCCTTATAATACTTTTGGGCATTTTGGGCTGCAGACAAAGCCGGGTCAAGGGGAACACTTATTTGGCCGCAATCCGGGTCATAATAATCGACCAGCAAGGCCGAATTCGCCCCCTTTTGGATTGCCCCCATATTTGCATGGATAAGGTCGCCGTATATCCGCAGACGGTCACGATCACCCGATTGCTTTAATTCTCGCTGCTGGTTTTCCAGCTTGCGTGCTATTCGCTCGGAGAAATTCGTCAACACTCTCAATATGTCCTGGGAGCGTTGCTTAGCCCGAAGGGCTGCATCTTTTTTCGCATAAAACTCATCAAGCAGGGATGAAAAGCTCTCTGTTTGACTGCCGACAGCCGAAAGCCCGTATTGGGTTATGGGCATGAAGCTGAACTCAAGAGGTGTTTTCATATTGTCATACAGAATATACGGCATACGGTTCTCACCCGTCTCTACCGCACCTTTTATTCGGCCAAGATAAAATATCGCCCTGTGCCTCTCCTCCTGTGTCAACCCCTGAATATTTGGATCTCGACCGCGGGTCGCCAAATGCGAAACCTCACGACAAATAAGGGGAGAAAGTCCATGCGAAATGCTAAGCAAGGCCTTGGACAGAGGTCCATCCTTGCCCTTCATCATTGTATCAATAACCTCGTCGGGTGAGCACATAGATAAATCCATCCTGCCTGCGACTACGGGCGGGGGGGAATATTCAAGCCCCGGAAGAACAGGGCGAATTGAAGAAGCTTCAAAATCAATCCGCTTTATGGAATCTATGATTTTTAAGTCCGAATCAATAAGTATTATATTTGAATGCCTGCCCATTATCTCTGTGGCAAGTGTCAACTGCACAATATCCCCCAGCTCATTTACGCAGTCCAAATCAAGGTAAAGAGCCCTCTCCAACCCCGGCTGGCGTATTGCCGTTAAACGGCCTCCGATAAGCCTTTTACGCAAAAGCATACAGAACATCGGCGGGGTTGAGGGATTTTCAAGCGCAATCTCGGTAAAATGCACCCGAGGTGAGTTGGCGCGGGCTGATATGTACAGCTTTTTAGAACAGCCGCGGCTGCGCAAATCCAATACCAGCTCCTCTCGCGAGGGCTGGTGTATTTTATCAACCCTCGCTTCGATAAGAGTTGATTCCAATTCCTCTTTGAGGCAGCTTAAAAATGCGCCGTCAAATGCCATGTTTGGCCTCCACTAAATACAATTTTTATAAAAACTCATATGGGCAGCTCTCATCTGCCGCATATACCTTCAGCGTCGGGAAAGCCCCTGCCAGCTTGTTAACCAAATTCCGCACAATGATAATCTCGGTATGATAATGCCCTGCCGCAATAATGGTTCTGACGGGGTTTATAGGCCACTCATGGTAATGTAGCTCTCCCGTCACAAATGCATCGGTTTCAGGTGCGGTGTTAATATAATCGCCGCCTGCCCCACCGCAGACCGTAACCGTCCGAATCGGTCGCCTGCCGTCCGTCCAGAGGATGCCGCCTTTAGGAATACCAAGACGCCTTCTGATATGCTCGGCAAACTCATTGGGCATAAGCTGGTCCTTTAATGTACCGATTCGGCAAATACCATCATCAGCCGTATGAATATCATCAAGCAGCAAACATGAAGCAAAATTATCATTTACTCCGCCTTGGGCTTTATCCAGATTGGTGTGGGCGGAAATCGCCGCCATACCATACCTTGCAAGCTGGTATGGCGGTTCATCCGAGTTCAATCTTGTTATCGGGTTAAAAATCAACGGATGGTGGCTTATGATAAGCTCTGCACCCAGTTTTGTAGCCTGGCGAATAACCGAGGGTGTAATATTAAGCGACACCAGAACACCTTTTACCGGCATATCCATACTCCCGGCTAAAAGACCGGAATTATCCCATTCCTCGGCCGAATCGAAGTGAGCCCAGCTGTCCAGCCAGTCATAAACACTTCCAACCGTCATGTCCCCTTGCATTAATTTTCCCCCCAACAAAATATAAACTAAGGCAGAATATTACCGGCTGCACGGTAAATCTCATACCACTCGCTTCGGGTAAGCTTAATATCGACTGCACTGCATATTTCCTTCAATCTGCTTGGCTTCATGGTGCCGGAAATGGGTTGCATTTGTGCCGGATGCCGTAAAAGCCAGGCAATCACAATTGTGGTATTGGTTACATTATATTTCTCTGCAATTTCATTTATCTTGGTGTTCAGCTCGGGGAATTTATCGTTATCGAGATAAACCCCCTCAAAAAAGCCATACTGGAAGGGTGACCAGGGCTGGATGGTGATATCATTAAGGCGGCAATAATCCAGAATACTGCCGTCACGGTCAACAGCCGATGAGTTTTCCATGTTGACATTCATGCCGTTACCTATCATATTTGCGTTGGTGATGCTTAATTGAAGCTGATTGGCAACCAAAGGTTGCCTGACATATTTCTTGAGAAGCTCAATTTGCATGGGCTTCTGATTTGATACGCCGAAATTCCTGACCTTTCCCGTCGACTCTAAAATATCAAAGGCCTCGGCAACCTCCTCAGGCTCTACCAATGCATCGGGGCGGTGGAGCAACAGAACATCAAGATAATCGGTTTTAAGTCTCTTTAGGCTGCCCTCAACCGATTTTAGAATATGCTCTTTTGAAAAATCAAACATTCCCTTGCGAATTCCGCATTTTGACTGGAGCAGTATTTTCTCCCTGACATCGTCGTTCATATGGATGGCATCTGCAAAAATCTCTTCACAGCTGCCCCCGCCGTATATATCGGCGTGGTCAAAAAAGTTTAACTGTATATCCAGTGCTGTTTGAATAAATTTCTCTGCCTGGGCAGGTTTAAGTGCGCTCATTCTCATACATCCGACCGCAATAACAGGTACATTTAGGTCTGAACTTCCCAGTTTCATTGTTTTCATTACAAAACCTCTTTTCTAAGAATGCTTGGTATATATTTTATCACATATAAGGATATAAGTCGATTATTTTCATAAATCGTATGACCGTTGGGTCATTCTTACCCGAAATCCTATCGTATTAATATGCTAATTCGTTAAATTTATAAATTATTTTATTTATTATCCCGACTTGGTCCAAAATGTATTGACTGAATGTTTGATTAAATATATAATATTTTGTGATAGTGCTGTATACTTACTCCAACTGATGATTGTGAGGATTAGATAAATGATAACCGGTGCCTTTGCCATGGTGAAATGTCTGGAGCAGGAAGGTGTTCGGGTGGCTTTCGGCTATCCCGGCGCAGCTATCTGCCCCTTTTATGATGCGCTTATTGACAGTAATATTCACCATGTGCTTGTCCGAACCGAGCAGAACGCAGCCCATGCGGCAAGCGGTTATGCGCGTATTTCGGGCGGGGTGGGCGTGTGCATTGCCACATCCGGCCCGGGTGCTACCAATCTTCTCACCGGAATTGCCTCGGCCTATATGGATTCAATTCCGTTGGTGGTCATAACAGGTCAGGTACGCAGTGATCTGCTCGGACGAGATGTGTTCCAGGAGGTCGATATTACAGGCGCGGCCGAACCCTTTACCAAGCATTCATACCTTGTAAAAAAGGCGGAGCATCTACCCCGAATTTTTAAAGAAGCGTTTCATATTGCATCAACCGGCCGTCCCGGTCCGGTGCTTATTGATATACCAATTGATATTCAAAAGGCATCGCTTTCAGAATTTGATTACGACAAGCCTGTCGATATAATCGGTTATAAACCTAGTGTTCAGGGGCATTCACTTCAAATTAAAAAGGCAATACAAGCCATAATTTCGAGCAAGCGACCGGTCTTATGCGCCGGAGGCGGGGTTTTTTCGGCCAATGCTTGTGGCCAGCTAAAAGACTTTATCGAGGGTTGTAATATTCCGGTCATCTCCACCATGATGGGTATTGGTGCCCTGCCCACCAAGCATCCTCTTAATATGGGTATGTTGGGCAGTCACGGCTGTGTTGCCGCCAACAAAGCCATACGGGATGCCGACCTTGTAATACTTGCCGGTGCCCGTGTGGGTGACCGCGCTGTTGCCTCCCCCGGGCAGGTAGCAAGCCGTGCAAAAATCATACACATTGATGTTGACCCTGCCGAAATCGGTAAAAACATGCCGGCGCACATACCGATTGTGGGTGATCTTAAAAATGTTCTTGAAGAGTTTATAAAAAGCTGCGAATGGAAAGCACCGGAGGAATGGGTGAATAAGGTTACCGACCGTAAGCAGCGTTATTCTCGGGTGGAAATTCCCCTTGTGGAGGGATTTGTCGAGCCCAAGAGATTTATGCGTGCCCTGTCCCATAAAATGGACAAGGATGCGATTATTTGTGCCGATGTGGGTCAGAACCAGATATGGTCTGCCAACTATTGCACAATAGATAACGGGCGGTTTTTGACCTCGGGGGGCTTGGGCACAATGGGCTATTCCATCCCCTGCGCCGTGGGTGCTAAAGCCGCCGCTCCCCAGCGTCAGGTTTGCGCCGTCTGCGGTGACGGCTCCTTCCAAATGAGCATGATGGAGCTTGCCACCCTTTGTCAGGAAAATCTCGGGGTTAAGATTATTATTATGTGTAACACCCGTCTTGGGATGGTGCGCGAGCTTCAAGATATGCATTTCGGTTGCCGTCACTGTGGTGTATACTTAAATGGTAGCCCCGATTTCGTGTCGTTGGCGGGTGCTTACGGTATTACCGCCCGATCGGTTTCATCCAATGAGGAGGCCGAGTCGGCAATTGATGAAATGCTTGCATCCGACAGCCCTTATTTACTTGTTTGTAATGTCAGCCCCGATTATTCGTCACTATAAGGAGGAATGCCGCATGAAATATACCATATCGGTGCTTGTCGAGAACCATGCCGGCGTGCTATCCAAGGTGTCTGGGCTGTTCTCCCGCCGTGGCTTCAATATTGATTCGTTGGCGGTCGGGGTTACCGAGGATGCAGCCATATCCCGTATGACAATAGTGGTGGAGGGCGATGAGTATGTGGTTGAGCAGATTGAAAAGCAGCTTAACAAGCTTATCCCTGTCATCAAGGTGAAAACCCTTTTACCCACCGAAACAATAGCCCGCACCCTATCCCTGTTCAAGGTTTCGGCTGCGACCGGTCAGCGTGAGGACATTATGCGTATTTCCGAGTTAATGGGGGCGCGGATTGTTGATGTTACCCGTTCAACCCTCACCCTTGAATTTTCCGATACCGCCGAGCGCACCGAAACTCTCGAAACCCTGTTGCGCCCTTACGGAATAAAAGAAGTCGTCAGAACCGGCATAATAGCCCTTGAAAAGGGTGCCAATGCCACCCGCACAACAAAAAAGTCCTAATGCTAATATCCGACTAAAGCCTTAACATCTTTCCGGTCTTTTTTGCACGGGCTTGGTTCTCCTCCTTGCCGGGCGCCAGCCCGCCTGCGTCGTCGGCCTTGCCCGACACAAAAAATCCTCGGAAACCTTATCAATATTTTAGTATAAGCACCACCCACGATGTTTTGCGAATCCTCATTATATATGTTATACTTCTCAATCAGATTAGTGTTAATTCGCATTATCATAAAATTAACCGTATAAAACGGTACAGGAGGTAATTCCATGGCAAAAATCTATTATCAAAGCGATTGTAATCTTGGCCTGCTGAAAGGCAAAACCGTTGCTGTTATCGGGTACGGCTCTCAGGGACATGCACACGCGCTTAATCTTCATGAAAGCGGCGTGGATGTCATTGTGGGTCTATATGACGGTTCAAAAAGCTGGGCAATAGCTCAGAATGCCGGGCTCAAGGTTATGACCACGGCAGACGCCACCAAAGCGGCTGAAATTATAATGATTCTTATCAACGACGAGCGTCAGGCCGATATGTACAATAAGGATATCGCCCCAAATCTGACTGCCGGAAAAGCCCTTGCCTTTGCACACGGCTTTAACATTCACTTCGGGCAGATCGTTCCGCCTTCGGATGTCGATGTGTTCATGATTGCACCCAAAGGACCGGGTCACACTGTGCGCAGCGAATATGTTGAGGGTAAAGGCGTTCCATGTCTTGTCGCCATCCATCAGGATGCCACCAATCGGGCACTTGATATTGCTCTTGCGTATGCTGCCGGTATAGGCGGGTCGCGTGCAGGCGTTCTGGAAACCACCTTTAAGGACGAAACCGAAACCGACCTTTTTGGTGAGCAGGCGGTTCTTTGCGGCGGTGTAACAGCCCTGATGAAGGCCGGATTTGAAACACTTGTAGAGGCAGGATATGCCCCTGAAAATGCGTATTTTGAGTGCATACATGAGATGAAGCTGATTGTTGACCTTGTTTATAAAGGCGGCTTTTCCATGATGCGTTATTCTATTTCGGATACTGCCGAGTTCGGGGATTACGAAACAGGCAAGCGTCTTGTCACCGATGAAACCAAGAAGGAAATGAAGAATATACTCAGCGAAATTCAGGACGGAACCTTTGCCTCCAAATGGATAAACGAAAACAAGGTAGGGCGTTCGCACTTCAATGCCTGCCGTCGCATTGAATCCTCCCATGAATTAGAGTCTGTGGGTAAAGAGCTGCGCAAAATGTACAGCTGGAATGAAGAGTAAACGCTTCATACTGTTCTCAAGTAAAAAGTGAGACAAAATTTGCGAGGATGTTTTTTGTGTGTTAAGGCAGACGACGCAGGCGGGCTGACGCCCGGCAAGGAGGATAACGCAGACAGACGAAAAACAAACCGCAAAGACAGGATGATTTTAATCAGGGATTAGTATAAGTTTTAAAAAAGCGCGCCTTTTTGTAAGGCGCGCTTTTTCCCGGTGTTTATCGGATTTTTGTTAGATTAATGCCGCTAATACTGTTCTCAAGTAAAAGGTGAGACAAAATTTGCGAGGATATTTTTCGTCATGCAAGGCGGAGGAGGAGAGCGGGCTGCCGCCCGCCGACCTCAACAACGCTGTATGGCGGAAAACAGACCGCAAAGATGTCTTGATTTTTACTTGAGAGCAGTATAAAGTGTGTTGACACCTTAGCGGCATTAGTTTTGTTAATCGGTATTATTTATCCTCAATGATCGACGGAGTGCCGGTCGGTAAAACAATTTCGGCTGCGTTTGATGTGTCGCTTTCCATTATCTCCTTGAACTGATCCCCATCCATCTTTT
>JAQWBK010000017.1:13125-21122 GCA_028706415.1 Oscillospiraceae bacterium
ATTAGTTTTGTTAATCGGTATTATTTATCCTCAATGATCGACGGAGTGCCGGTCGGTAAAACAATTTCGGCTGCGTTTGATGTGTCGCTTTCCATTATCTCCTTGAACTGATCCCCATCCATCTTTTCGTTTGTGAAAAGGAACTGGGCAACGGCATGCAGCTTTTCGATATTATTCGAAAGCTTGTTCTGGGTTTCAGAATAACAAGCGCTGATAATGCTTTTTATCTCAACATCTATTTGGGCAGCAACCTCTTCCGAGTAATTTCTTGTATGGCCGAAATCACGACCCAAGAAAATCTCGTTGGAATCGGAGGAGCCATATAAAATCGGGCCCAGCTTTTCGGACATACCGAATTTGATTACCATATTTCGAGCGGTTTCGGTGGCGCGTTCGATATCGTTGGATGCACCGGTGGATATATCCCCCAGCACCAAAGCCTCGGCAACCCGCCCCCCCATCATAACCTGAATTCCTTCCAGCATCTCTTTTTTCAGGCGATAGGAGCGGTCGGTTTGGGGTAGGCTCATTGTATATCCTCCTGCCATGCCGCGTGGTATAACAGATACCTGGTGCACCGGATCTTGGCTGGCAGAAAAATAGGTTACAACAGCGTGCCCTGCTTCATGATAGGCGGTAAGCTTCTTTTCACGGTCTGTAATCACATGACTGCGTTTCTCGGTTCCCATTACCACCTTGATGGCGGATTCCTCAATTTCGGGCATGGTTATAGAGTGCAGGCCTTTTCGTGCAGCCAGTAAGGCAGCCTCGTTAAGCAGATTTTCAAGATCCGCTCCGGTAAAGCCGGCGGTAGTTTTTGCAATAACCGATAAATCCACATCCGGTGCAAGGGGCTTGCCGCGGGCATGCACCTTGAGGATTTCTTCCCGCCCCTTTATATCGGGGTAATTGACCACAATCTGGCGGTCAAAACGACCGGGGCGCATAAGTGCGGGGTCAAGAATGTCGGGGCGGTTGGTGGCGGCTATCATAATAACTCCCTCGTTAGCACCAAAGCCGTCCATTTCGACAAGCAGCTGATTAAGGGTCTGTTCACGCTCATCGTGTCCGCCGCCTAAACCTGCACCACGCTGCCGTCCGACAGCATCTATTTCATCAATAAAGATTATGCAGGGTGAATTCTTTTTCGCTTGGTCAAACAAATCACGGACACGGGATGCACCCACGCCCACATACATTTCCACAAAATCGGAACCCGAGATTGAGAAAAACGGAACTCCGGCCTCTCCGGAAACAGCACGAGCAAGCAAGGTTTTACCTGTACCCGGAGGTCCCACAAGCAAAACGCCTTTGGGAACACGGGCTCCAAGCTCCTTAAACTTTTTGGGCTGTTTGAGGAAATCGACGATTTCTCGCAGCTCCTCTTTTTCCTCGTCGGCTCCTGCCACATCGGCAAACGTGGTCTTGCGTTTTTCATCAGCAGGCTGCTTGACGCGGGCTTTTCCAAAGCCCATTGCCTTGCCGCCGTCCATGGACGACAGCGAACGGCGCATCATAACCCACATCACCACAAAGAATACGATAATAAGCAGGGATGGAAGCAGATTAATAATCCACGGCAGTTCACTTACCGGCTGATAATCAACTTCAATATTATTTTTTGCGTCCTCGTCTCTGTTATTGGCATTGACTATTTCCCGAATATCCTGTAAAAACAGGTTTACATCCGGAACGGTGTACTTTACCAAATCCTTATCGTCGATCTTGCCGTCCTTGTTCAGATCCTTGCGAAACGGTTCTCTGAGATTAATCGCAAGTGCACCGCTTCCGAGGTCAAGGGAATATTTTTCCACCTTGTCCCCTTCAAAATAGCTAACAATATCGGAATATATCGTTTTTTCGGTATCGGTACGGGAATCAACCACCAACCATGTCGCAATGATAATGAGCAGCGGTAACCCCAGCAGCAGACCGATATTACGTATTATTTTCCCATAATCGTTGTTGTTGGACTCCAAATGTATACACTCCTTTTCCTATATGAATCCTTTTCCCAAAAACAATCATTCAGAATATATTTCAGGTTTCAGAACAGCGATATAGGGAAGATTGCGGTATTTTTCCGCATAATCAAGGCCATAGCCTACAATAAACATATCCGGCACCTGCACGCCTATATAATCAGCCGTTATATTTACACGGCGGCGTTCAGGTTTATCAAGAAGGGTACAAAGCTTGATACTTTTGGGATATCGCGCTTTCAGACTTTTAAGAAGGAAGGAGAGGGTCATGCCCGAATCCAGTATATCTTCGACCACCAGAACATCCTTACCCTCCAGCGAGATATCAAGGTCTTTAAGTATGCGTACCTCACCGGTGGTGGAAGTTCCTGAGCCGTAGCTTGTAACCGAGAGAAAATCAATCGAACAAGGAACATCAATCGATCGCATCAAATCCGCCATAAAAATAAGGGAGCCTTTAAGCACGCTTATCATTATAAGGTCTTTGCCTTGGTAATCCTTGCTAATCTGTTTGCCCATTCGTTCAACAATCCCTGCTATCTGCTCGGCCGAAAATAGAATTTCACCAACATCCTCATTCATACCCATGACCTGTACAACCCCTTTGTCATTCTTTCTCAAGCACCAGAACCTGTCGGCAGTTCTCATCGATATGCACCCGCTCATCGCAGCCGAGGCCGCCGACGAGCACAATACCCTGAGCATCACAAACTATAGGAATTTCGTCCCTTAGGGCAGTGGGAATTCTTTCCTCTCCCAATAGTTTTTTCAGTATCTTTTTTACACCCCGTCCTGCCGGTCTGAATACATCACCCGGTTGGCGACTTCGTAAATAGAGGCTATTTGATAGCTTATCATAGTTTAGCGCAAATTTTAATAAGTTTTTGTGAATTTTCTGATGCTTTTTGAAAAAATCCAAGGTCATAAGTGTCGGTGTGTATATTCTACCATGAAATAAGCAAGAAATTCCTATTTCAAGCGGTATTTTATCTGAAATCGATTCGGATTTTTTATATAGGGGTGAAATCAACATCCTCCCCTGTGATACCCTACACTCAAGTTTATCGCTAAGTGTGAGAGCTCCGCCGGTTTCAAGAACACCCTCAATAATAGAAATCTTTTTTTCGGTCAAACTTCGCGAGGTATCAGCATCAGCCCGCCTGACGGCGGCAATCAGCGCACGGGTACGAATGGCGGGAGGCAGCTTAAAAAGAAAATCGGCATTATATCCGCCGTAGCCGTCATCCATTGCGGCTTCATCAAGCAATGATTCTGCTGTATCCTCTATAAACCGAATATCCTTGGAGACACTCCGCATAAGCCGTGAAAAAGCCGCCTCAGCATCCGGATTAATTGCCTTTAATTCGGGAATAACCAGGGCACGAATTCGGTTTCGCGCAAAGGTAGTATCCTGGTTTGTAGAATCATTAATATAGTTTATGGCATTGCTCTCGCAATAAGCCTCAACCTCGGTTCGTGTGCAGTCAATCAGAGGGCGTATTACCCTTATACATTCCCCGTTTGATAGGATTTCACGCATGGGTGGGATGCCGCACAACCCACGCATACCGCTGCCGCGAACCATATGCAATAAAAGGGACTCGATACCGTCGTTCAGGGTATGGGCGGTTGCAATACAGGCATTAAGCTCGTTGGCTTTATCTGCCAAAAAACCATATCGAATGCGCCGCCCTGCCTCTTCCAGCCCTTCTCGTTGTTCTTCCGCTTGGGCTGCAACATCCGCCGCATGGATATAAAGCGGTATGCCCAACCTCTCGCACTCTTTTGTTACAACCTCTTGGTCTCTTTTAGATTCTTTCCCCCGCAGACCATGATTGATATGGGCGGCAAAGAGGCTATTAATACCTAATTTAACCTTATATTCTATAAGGAAAAACAGCAAAGTCATTGAATCGGCACCGCCAGAAAGCGCCACCAAAACATTATCGCCCTTTTCTATAAAGCCCTCCCGCCGGATTGTTTCAAGAGCCTTATTTCTAAGCTTGTTTGCGTCGCTTTTATTCACTGCGATGCATCTCCAGACTGGTGAACTGTGTGAATTCGCCAAACCATGCAAGCTTTACCGTCCCCAACTCGCCATGCCGGTTTTTAGAGACAATAACTTCCGAAGTTCCGGTTTCTACAGATGAGGGATCATCCTTTTCATTCTTATAATACTCATCCCTATAAAGAAACATAACCTGGTCTGCATCCTGTTCGATTGAACCGGATTCGCGCAAATCGGACAGAGCAGGTCGGTGATTTGCCGTCCTTTCGGTTCCGCGGGCAAGCTGGGCGCAAACCATTAAGGGAATGTTAAGCTCTTTAGCCATTATTTTGAGGCTTCGTGTTATTTCGGAAACCTCCTGCACACGATTTTCTGTACGCCGCGCCGAGTGCATTAGCTGAAGGTAGTCAATAACAACAAAATCCACTTTTTTAAGCCTGCGAAGGCGAGCCTTCATTTCGGGTACGGTGATGCTGGAGGTGTCGTCAAAATACATGGGAGCTTTGCACAATATGCTTGAGGCGGCGGCAATACGGCTCCATTCATCCGAGGTTAGATTGCCCACCCGAAGTTTTTTGCTTGATACCTTTGCTTCACTGGACAGCAGACGGTTTACAAGCTGCTCGCGTGACATCTCCAAAGTGAAAAACGCCACCGTTTTATTACTTTTAACCGCGACATTTCGTGCGATATTAAGCGCAAAGCTGGTTTTTCCCATACCGGGACGGGCGCCGATTATAATAAGGTCGGAGCGATTTAATCCGGTTGTAATATCGTCAAGCGCAGAAATATCGGTAGGAATACCCACAAACTGATCCCGCTCATCCGAAGCCAGCTTATTAAAAATCTCATAATTACTTGCAAGGACTTCATGGATCGGAATGAGTCCGCCTACCTGTCTCCCCTGCCGAATTTCATAAATCTTCTGTTCCGCAGAATCTAGAAGGATGGACGGCTCGATGGATGCATCCATGGCATCATCCATGATTTCACGGGCGGCCCCGATAAGCATACGAACTTCATATTTTTCTTTTACTATCCGCGCATAATTTCCTATGTTTGATATCGACGGTACAATCTGAGCAAGTTTTAGAAGATAAGCCTTGCCCTCTTCTCCGGAAAAAAAGCCTTCAGCTTTTAAAGCTTCAAGCACGGTTACAAAGTCAATGGTCTGGGATTCAATCATCTTAACGCTCATAACACGATATATCGCCTGATGCTCAGGCAGGTAAAAATTCTCCACCCTAAGCTTATCAGCAACTTCATCAATACAGTTTGGGTCAAGAAGAATTGAACCCAGAACAGCCTGCTCTGCTTCGAGGCTGTAGGGTAAACTAATTCCGTCTTTATAATCGCCCAGGCTGCGGTTCTCTTTATAGTCCCGCCTTGCTGCCGTTGCCATATTTTAGTTCCGTTTCTCCGGCGATATTGTGGTTTATGAAAAGGATTACCATTGGTCGCCGGCAAAATGGCATCCGTTTACTGTTTATAATAAATGCTACTGTTAAAAGTCTGGCAGTATCCGCTGGGATTTATTCCTCTACCATTACGGTAACTTTAGCCGATATGCTTTGTCCCAGGCTTATTACAGCCGTGTATGAGCCGAAAGCCTTAATATCTTCCATATCTATTTTACGCTTGTCCACGGTTACATGATACTGTTTTTTAAGCTCTCCGGCAACCTCTTTGGTGGTAACCGAACCAAAAAGTTTTCCGTTTTGCCCGCCTCGCGCCGTTATTTTAAGAATTTTTCCTTCAAGCTTTGACGCAGAATTTTCGGCCTGCTTTTTTACCTGTTCGATTTTATAGGCAACTGCCTCTTCTCTATTTTTTAACTCATTCATTGCCGAAGTATTAGCCTCGGCTGCCAAGCCTCGGGGAAGCAGATAATTTCGTGCGTAGCCGTCAGATACATTGACAAGCTCCCCCTTTTTACCCTTCCCCTTAACATCCTGATTTAATATAACCTTCATGTCAGCTCTTCCTTTCTATTATACAGGAAAACTTATATTGATTTCAATATTTTTATCTTATCATACAACAGTTGGAGTATCAAGAGCGGGTCGGTGCTCCTGATAATACTTATCTATTTCACTTTTGAGGATATCAAGGGCTTGCTCGAGGTTGACACCATCAAGCTGGCATCCCGCCATGGTATGATGCCCACCGCCACCCAAGGCCTCCATTATAAGCTGCACATTTATTTTACCCAGGGATCTGGCGGAAATAGCCACACTTCCCCCCTCGGGAAACAGAACAAAGGAAGCTTCAATCCCCTTGATATATAAAAGCTCATCCGCTGCTTGTGCGGCAGCCACCCTAAGTCCATTGTCCCGGCCGGATCTATCAATCGAAATAGCAGAATGCCCATATATTTTTGCTTGGGCAACAATATCCGCCTTATTCTTATATATCTGTATATTTCCGGAGAACAGACGCCTGACTTCGACCGTGTCGGCCCCCATTCGGCGCAGATATGCCGCCGCTTCAAAAGTCCTTACCCCCGCCTTGAAGACAAAGCTGCGGGTGTCCAGCATTATGCCTGCCAGAAGGGATTCGGCATCCAGTTTGGATATTTTAATGCCGTCAATATACTGAACAAGCTCTGCCACCATCTCGGATGCCGAAGATGCGTTGGGCTCATGGTAGAATATCACTGCATTATCTATATGGTCAACCATTTTGCGGTGGTGATCGATAACCACAACATTACCGGCCGCACGATATATTTCCTCCGATTCAAGCAATCCAAGGTTATGCGTGTCGGTCACGATAAGAAGGGTATTGCTTTTAATCAATGAAGAGGCTTCTTCAGGCTCGATAAACAAATCAGAAAGCCCGGCTTCTTCATAACGCGTTATAAGCTGGCTTGCCAGAGTTTGTTTCTTTCTAACCACCACATTTGCGGGTTTCCCCAATTCTCTAACACAGCAAGCCAATGCCGTTCCCGAACCTAGGCAGTCAAGGTCTGAATATCGGTGCCCCATGCAAATCACATTATCACTGTCGGTTATCAGCTCTTGCAAAGAGGAGGCGATTACCCGGGTTCGTACCTTGGTTCTTTTTTCAACCCCGCGTGAAATACCGCCGTAAAAGTCAAAACCATTTTTGGTTTTGACGGCAGCTTGATCCCCGCCCCTGCTCAATGCCATATCTATTGCTTGGCGTGAAAGCAGCTCGGATTCCTTGAAGCAGGCCCCCTGCCCCACCCCTATTGACAGGGTTGTATTGAGGTTTGAATCGGTCTGTATTGTGCGTACACGGTCAAGTATATCGAACTTTTTGAGAATCATCTGCTGAAGGTGACGCTGCTCAACAATAAATAAAAAGCGGTCGCTTTTATATCGCCTTAATATACCGGTGGTGGTTGATGTCCAGTCCTCCAGCATGGTTTGAACCTTGCCTGTTATCTGGGCTCGTTCGCTGTCACGAGCATTCAGCAACAATTCATCCATATTGTCTATGTAGAAAAGCACCACCGCCGGCCGGCTCAGTGTGTATTCTTCAGAAATAAGCTTTAATCTAGTATTTTCTACATAATGCAGTATGTGGGTGAGGCTTTCGTTATCTTCAATATGGCTGATATACACCGTATATCGGTGACTGCCGTAACTTGTTTCAGCCGAATTGCTTTTTGCAAGCTCGGATATCGGTATACCTCCGGTTACCGAGGCTATCGAATCCCCGAATACATCGCCTTTTTCCAGAACTTCATTACCGAATTTTTCGTTATACCACAGGATTTCTCCCCTGTCCGAACAGACTACCACCGGCAGCGGAGAATCCGATAACGATGACCTATCGGTCTGGTTTAACCTTTCTGCAACCCGTAATAAGGTTCGTCGTATGTCGCGCTTTACCAGCAACAGCCTCCATCCGACCACCCCAAAAACAATAACTGTCAACCCTAACTCAACATAAAACACTTGACGATTAATAAAATATGTCGCGGCAACGCATAGGAGTAAAGCCACTCCCAATATAAAAACCGGGGGCTTGATATCCCA
>JAQWBK010000018.1 GCA_028706415.1 Oscillospiraceae bacterium
GGCTTGCTTTGAGCGAGTCTATGGAATATATACTGGTGCGAGAGAATATTACATCTAAATTCTAATTATTATTCAGGAGGAAATTCAATGGGTATGACAATGACACAAAAAATTCTGGCAGCTCATGCCGGGCTTACAGAGGTAAAGGCAGGACAGTTGATCGAGGCCAAGCTCGATTTGTGCCTTGGTAACGATATTACCGCGCCGGTTGCCATAAACGAGTTTGAGAGATGCGGCGCTTGCGGGGTGTTCAGCAAGTCGCGGGTTGCGCTTGTGATGGACCACTTTACTCCCAACAAGGATATTAAGGCGGCCGAGCAGGTAAAACGCGTTCGTGAATTCGCAGATAAATATGATGTAGATAACTTCTTCGACGTGGGCAGAATGGGGGTCGAACATGCCATACTTCCCGAACAGGGCTTGGTAGGTCCGGGGGACTGCATAATCGGAGCGGATAGTCATACTTGTACATACGGCGCTCTGGGTGCATTTTCAACCGGTGTGGGCTCCACCGACCTTGCAGCAGGAATGGCAACAGGCACGGCATGGTTCAAGGTACCCTCGGCTCTGAAAATTGTGCTTACAGGCAAGCCCTCGAAATATGTGGGCGGCAAGGATTTGATTTTGCATCTAATCGGGTTAATTGGTGTGGACGGGGCTCTTTACCGTTCCCTTGAATTTACCGGAGAGGGGGTTGCCCAGCTTTCTATGGACGATCGCCTTTGTGTTGCAAACATGGCGATAGAAGCGGGTGCCAAAAACGGGATTTTCCCTGTTGATGATATTACTCTTGCTTATGTAAAGGGCCGCTTCCAGCGTGAAATTAAGATATTCGAGGCGGACAGCGATGCCGAATATGATGAGGTTATTTCAATCGACCTGTCATCTCTTCGTCCGACGGTAGCTTTTCCGCACCTGCCCGAAAACACCAAGACCATTGACGAATGTAGCGGTCAGGTTAAGGTGGATCAGGTGGTTATCGGCTCATGTACCAACGGCCGTATTGAGGATATGCGGGCGGCGGCAGAGATACTCAAAGGGCGCAAGGTTGCCAAGGGTGTGCGCTGCATCGTAATTCCAGCCACCCAGCAAATTTGGTTGGACAGTATGCATGAAGGCTTGTTTGATATTTTTGTGGGGGCGGGTGCAGTTGTTTCAACCCCAACCTGCGGGCCATGTCTTGGGGGTCATATGGGTATTTTAGCGGCAGGAGAGCGTGCTGTATCCACAACCAACCGCAACTTTGTGGGACGTATGGGGCATGTTGAAAGTGAAGTTTATCTTGCCAACCCTTATGTTGCCGCTGCATCGGCAATAACCGGATTTATTACCGATCCGGCAACACTGTAACAGAGAAGGAGAATAATTATGATTGCTCAAGGCAGAGTTCATAAATACGGAGATAATGTAGACACCGATGTTATCATACCTGCACGATATCTCAATACTTCAAAGCATGATGAGCTGGCGGCTCACTGTATGGAGGATATTGATGCAGGCTTTATCAGCAGGGTAAAAGCCGGAGATATTATGGTGGCCAACAAGAACTTTGGTTGCGGCTCATCCAGGGAGCATGCTCCGATTGCCATAAAAGCAAGCGGCATTTCCTGTGTTATTGCATCAACCTTTGCACGGATATTTTACCGAAATGCAATTAATATCGGTTTGGCAATACTTGAATGTGATGAAGCAGCCCGAGATATAAATGCCGATGATGAGATAAGGGTTGATTTTGAAACAGGCGTTATAGAAAATCTTACCACGGGAAAAGAATACAAGGCAGAGCCATTTCCACCTTTTATTCAAAACATTATTGAAAAGGGCGGCCTGCTGAATTCTATCAAGGAAAGACTATAACCCATGGATTTCGGGAAGGACTGGACTTTGTATGATTTGTACCAAATGCGGCAGAAGCTCAAATGCCCGAATTTGTCGGTTCTGCGGGCATATGACCAAGGAAACCATTTCAAATAATAATAATTCGAAAAGAATTCCGCATACAGGGCATTTAAAGGCGGTTATAATTATCACTGTTTTAATGGTGATTATTGCGGCGGGTCTGGCAATTTTGGCATATATATTCGGTCTGCCCTTCTAATACTAATCTCAAATAAAAGGATCGATAAAATTGTCGCTCAAGGCGCGTTCTTCTTTAAAGAACGCATCACTCCATTTTATCGGCTTTTATTATTGAGATTAGTATAATATAAACCGCTGATTTCATTAAAAATTTATAGAAATATGCATAAAGCCTTTCTGTTGTTATTAATAAACAACAGAAAGGCTTTCGAATCGCATTGAACGATCCCCATAGCGGTTAACCGCACTACATTATATGCAGTAATATGAAAATGTTTAATCATACTGATCTCAAATAAAAATCAAGACATCTTTGCGGTCTATTTTCCGCCATACAGCGTTGTTGTCGTCGGCGGGCTAATCAGATTTTGCCTGGGGTGGTTGTGGATGTTGTGGGTGTTGTGGAAGATGTAGTGATGTCCTCTTTAAATAAATCAGGATAAAGCACCTCAGCCATTTCCTGAACCGCATCAATCATGCGTTGGCTTTGACGCTCCATTGCAGACGCATCCAAGCCGTATACTCGTTTATTTTTGACGGCAGGGCTGCCTGAAAACCCTGGCATGCCTTTTACTTTATCCACAAGCTGTTGGGGACAGAAGATAACCTCAACCCCCGAAAGAGAGGCGGCCGGAGCAGACCAATCTTTTGAATCACCCGCCAAATTTATGGCACTCGTTGTGGTTATCAGTCTGTGGAGTACGGTATCACCGGTAGCGGCATGTCCCAGTGAATCGGTCACATAAATAACATTAATCGGGTTTTCGGATGGAACGGCGGACACCTTATCTGAAATTCCCTCTAGCCCCGCATTAATGGCCGTCATTTGCTCCTTTCCCCTGGTTAGGCCCAACTCGGAACCTACAAAAACTTTCCCCACAGTTTGGTAAACTGCTAATAATTCAGCATAGTTTTTTGCGGCAGGAATGACCACAAAAGGGATCTTCTTGTCCGAAAACATGTTTTGAATTATCTGAGAGGGTTCTTTTTGAACAAGAATTAAATCGGGTTTCAGTTTATAAATTGCATCAATATTTGGAATTAAAACACTACCCACGACGGGGAGTGCTGCAACCGAGGCGGGTTGGTCACATTCTTCAGCACGACCTGCAAGAGAGGACACAAACCCCATATCTACAATGATTTCGGCAAGGGAGGGGGATAGCACCACAACCTTTGACGGAGCCGAATTTAGAGTAATTCCATTAAGGGTAACAGGATAGTTTTTATCAGATACAACCGAATCCTGAGGGGAGTTCTTATTCAAGTTACAGCCTGTAAGAAGCGCGGCGATTAACGCAAAAAGAACAATTACCGCATTTATTCGATATTTCATGCCGTTATCCTTTCATATTTAACCAAGTTTATTAATAACAACTTCCAAATAATGGTGACCTCTAAAAACCTGTTTTGAACCGATTCCGAGAAGAATTTTTATCGGGCAAGGAGGAGAACCAAGCCCGGTGCAAAAAAGGCCGGAAAGATGTTAAGGCTTTAGTCGGATAATAGTATAACGCAGTCCGGCGGAAATAGTGCCGGAAGGGGTTTTTAGAGGTGACCTAATGATAAAGCAATAATAGTATGCCCATTTTATCTATGGTACTTATAATAAGACACAATCATTGTGTCGTGTTGGGAATTTTCATCTTTTGTCTGTATGACAACCCCATCAAGACTTAAAAGTTCACCGCATTTCGCATCGGAGGAAAGGCAGCGAAAAACCTCGGTTCCATCACAGACAATTGTTATATAACCGTTTTTTGTGTTTATTCTTCCCAGGTGGCCGATAACCGTTTCCTCCGAGGTTTCGGTATCCCGCTTGGTAACATACTTTACCGTCCGCCCATCCAAACGCGCAATGAGCTGTTTATTAATCTTATCAGCCTTATTTTGACGACTAAAAAACATTATAAATCATGTCCTTTCTGGGTTATATCCTTTACCCTGACCTGATTACAATTTCTCACCCCTGGATAAACGCGCCTTTGCATCCGCAATAAACTGTTTGGCAAAGCGAGGAGAGCGCCCGCCTCTTTCAAGCGCCCAGCGTTCGGCGGCGTCCAACAAGGTGGAGCTATCCATGTTCAAGCCGTTGTCGGCTGCCATCTGTTCAACAATCAGGAAAAACTGCTTTTTATCCGGCAAAAGAAAGGTGAGTAATATTCCAAACCTGTCTGACAGGGAAACCGATTCCTGAAGAGTATCTGCACGGTGTATTTCATCACCGTTCCGGTCGCTGAAGGTTTCCCGCAGCAGATGACGGCGATTGGATGTAGCATATACCAGAACATTTTTCGGCCTGGCTTCAAGTCCGCCTTCAAGCACCGCTTTAAGGGCGGCAAAATTATCGTCACTTCCCGAAAAAGACAGGTCGTCGATGAATATGATAAATTTCATAGGAAAAGAGGCAAGCTGGGCGGTCAAATCCGGCAGACAGTTTAATGACTCTTTGGGCATTTCTATCATCCTGAGACCGCGGTGTGCATATTCATTTAACAGCGACTTTACCGTCGAGGATTTCCCGGTACCCCTGTCACCGTATAGCAGAATATTATTGGCTTCAAACCCATCCAAAAATGCAAGGGTGTTGTCAACCGTGATTTTTCGCTGAACTTCATAGCTTTTTAGGTGGCTCAGCCGTATGTGATCGGGGTTTCTAACCGGACGGATTGCTCCGTTTTGCCACAAGAAGGCTTTATTAACCGAAAAAAGACCAATGCCATTCTTCCTATGATATTCCTCCAACCGGTCGATGCACTCACTCCAGTTCATATCAAGGGTGAGGGGGGCAGGCTCATTACTCCAGCGGGGAAGATAATCCGACAATGTTTCATCCGAGTTTTCAAGAATCAAGTCGGCCGAGCAGGTGGCAGCGCGGTAAAGAATATCAAGATCCCGCCTGGCAAGCTTTGTTATTGAATCGGAAATATCCGCTCCGTCTTTTATAAGACTGATAACAAAAGAATTTTCATCCTGCAGCACTTCATCAAAAACGGCAGAGGGGAGACTCCGGTTTCTGCCTTCAGCCGTGAGAAGATAACATAACCGCCCCCATGCGTCGCATACTATATCTTCATTTCCCTTAAGGCAAGCATCAAGAATATTAAGCAAAACCGAGGTTACGGGGCGGCTTAGCACCCCTCTGTATATAGTAAGGGAGGATAGCTCCCTGACCAATGATTTAAGCGATTGCTTGTGATTTGACATAATAAGACCCATGTCCTCTCTGGGTCATATGCCCTAAAAGGACATAAAACCAAATTCAATATTGACAAGTTCATTTGATATTTTACCCTTTAGACCACAAGGTGTCAATATCCGCGACCAAGCTAACAATAAATATTGAATTTATATGGTCACAAGCCTATAATAAGGTAAGCTGTTCAATAGCTTGCGATGATTTGAGAAATTATGTTATACTGTCTAAGATGCAAACACATTTATATTAACCATCCATTAAAGCCATACCATTTTTTCGGACTGCATTGACGGTCGAAAAACATCCTCCAAAATTTAATCCCGCATTCCGTATTAGTGTGAAAGGAATGATAGAGCATATGGATATTAAAGTAGGAGATTCTTTATTGATGAAAAAACCCCATCCATGCGGCAGCAAGCAATTTGAAGTGCTCCGAATAGGAATGGATTTTCGTCTTAAATGTGAGGGCTGCGGACATGAATTTATGTCCCCGCGTCTGAAAATCGAGCGGCATGTTAAGAAAGTGATATCTGGCACCCAACCATAATGAACTCCAGCCATGTAACACCAATCAGGAAGGAAAGAATATAAAACGATGATCATATTTGATAAATTGTCCGATGTAGAAAAGCGATTTGATGAAATAAACCGTCGGATTTATGACCCCGACATTATTTCCGATGTGGAGCAGTATAAAGAACTGATGAAGGAAATCAAGAATTTAACCCCTGTGGTAGAAAAATTCAAAGAATACAAAGAGGCGGTGCAGCGGCATGAGGAAGCCCGCTCCATGCTGGACGACGGCGGGCTGGATAAGGAAATGCACGAGCTGGTTGATACCGAATTTGAAGAAAGCCGTAATGACATAGAGAGTTGCACCGATGAACTAAAAACCTTGCTGCTGCCCCGCGATCCAAACGACGACCGAAATGTTATTATTGAAATCCGCGGCGGAGCAGGAGGGGAGGAGTCATCACTTTTTGCAAATTCCCTTTTCAGAATGTATACCATGTATGCCGAGGCAAAGGGATATAAAATGGAAGTGATGAATATCAACCAAACCGAGCTAGGTGGCATCAAGGAAGTCAGCTTTATGATAACAGGAAACGGCGCATACAGCAGGTTTAAATTTGAAAGCGGAGTTCACAGGGTACAGCGGGTTCCCGAAACCGAAGCGGGGGGGCGCATTCATACATCAACCGTTACTGTTGCGGTGCTTCCCGAGGTTGGTGATGTTGAGGTCGAAATAAATCCGTCAGATTTGCAAATTGATACCTTTCGTGCGAGCGGCGCAGGTGGGCAGCATATTAACAAAACCGATTCGGCTATCCGTATAACCCATCTGCCCACCGGGATGGTTGTTGAATGTCAGGATGAGCGCAGTCAGTATAAGAATAAGGATAAAGCAATGAAGGTGCTCAGGGCTCGGCTGTATGAGCAGGAGCAAGACAAGCAGCGCTCGCAGGTTGCCGCCGACAGGAAGTCACAGGTAGGAACAGGCGACCGAAGCGAAAGGATACGCACCTATAATTTTCCGCAAGGGCGGGTAACCGATCACCGTATAGGTCTTACCCTTTACAAGTTAGACGCCATAATGAACGGAGATATTGAAGAATTGGTTGACGCGCTTATAACCGCAGATAGGGCGGAAAAGCTGAACGCGGCGGGGGATGCTCGGTGAATGTATATGATACCTGCCTGCTTAAAGGTGATGAAAAAGGGATAAAAAAGGCGGCGGAATTGCTTCGACAGGGGGAAACGGTTGCCATACCCACCGAAACGGTATATGGGTTGGCTGCCAATGCCCTCGACCACAAGGCAGTGTGCCGCATTTTCGAGGCGAAAGGCCGCCCCCAGGATAACCCCCTAATTGTTCATATATCCGATATTAACCGCCTTGAAGAGCTGGTAACCGATATTCCGAATTCGGCAAGGATTTTGGCGGATAAATATTGGCCTGGACCGCTTACCATGATATTTAACCGCAGTTTAATAATACCCGAATCTGTAAGCGCCGGACTTTCTACCGTTGCGGTTCGTATGCCCTCCCATCCGGTGGCGCAGGCGATAATAAAAGCGGCCGATTTGCCGCTTGCTGCCCCATCTGCCAACCGCTCAGGCAGCCCAAGCCCCACAACGGTCGCTCATGTACTTCAAGATATGCAGGGGCGTATACCGGCAATTGTGGACGGTGGGGAGTGCGAGGTAGGGGTGGAATCCACGGTTGTCGATTTAACCGGCAAGCAGCCAAAACTGCTGCGCCCCGGCGTCATAACCCCCGAAATGCTGATATCTGCATTGGGCGGTGTTGGAATTCATCCTGCCGTAAAAACAAAGCTTCAGGATAATGAACCGGCAGTCTCGCCGGGACTTAAATATAAGCATTATTCGCCCAAAGCTAATGTTCTGCTTGTCAAGGCTTCCCCCCAAAGGTTTACCGATTTTGTAAACGGTCAAAAAGGGGAGGGGACGGCGGCTATGTGCTTTGACGGGGAAGAGGGGGCATTACTGGTGCCCTTCGTAACCTATGGTAGCCGCCATGATTCAAAAGCACAGGCACATCGCGTTTTTGATGCCCTCAGACGGCTTGATGAAATTGGAGCCGCAACCGTTTATTGCTCCTGTCCGGACGAAAAGGGCATTGGGCTTGCGGTATATAATCGGTTGCTTCGTGCCGCCGGATATGAGGTGATTCAACTTGATTGAAAAGCTGTATGTTGTCGGGCTGACAGGGCCTACCGGTTCGGGGAAAAGCGTTGTATCGGGAGTTTTTGTGAATAATAATATATCGGTTATTGATACCGACACTCTCGCTAGAGAGGTGGTAGAGCCCGGTTCTGTGTGTCTTCAAGAAATTGTGGATAATTTTTCGGATGAAATATTAAATAGCGATGGTACTCTTAATCGCCGTGAGCTTGCAAGACGCGCTTTTTCCACCCCTGAAAACACCCGACTTCTAAATTCAATAACCCATCCGCATATAATTAAGCTAACAAAGTCAATACTAATGCAAATGGAGCAGGCGGGTGAATCTATCGCTGTTATTGATGCCCCACTTTTGTTTGAAAGCGGGATGAATTTAATTTGCGATAGGACGATTGCGGTTATAGCCTCTTATGATAAACGGTTAAAACGGATATTACAGCGCGACAGCGGTCTGGACGAAGAGCTGGCTCGCGCCCGTATGGCATCTCAGCAGTCTGAGGATTATTATACATCCCGTGCTACGGTGGTGCTGAACAGTAACGGAGAGATTGATGTTCTGCGAGAACAGGCTGAAAAGCTTGCCCGGAGCATTCGGGAGTGGTCCCATGAAAAGTAAGCGGGAAAAGCTTTATAAAAGCTTCACCCTTTATCGTGAAGACGAAACCGCGCAAAAAACGAATATCATTTTTGAAATGATAGCCTTGGTTGTTTTTCTTTTTGTATCCACCGTGTTATTACATTTTGGATATGTGAGATTTATGAGGGCGGCATATCCCATGGACTATGACAATTATGTATCGGTATATGCCCAAAAGTATGATTTCGAACCCTCTCTCATATATGCAATAATCCATACAGAAAGCGGCTTTCGGCCAAATGCGGTATCATCTGCCGATGCCATGGGGCTTATGCAGATTAAAAAGGATACTTTTGAATGGGCTCAAAGCCGTTCGCCGGAAAAGGAAAAGCTTGAAACAGCGGAGCTTTTCAACCCGGAGATAAACATTCATTACGGGGTATTAACCCTCTCCCTTCTGCGAAAGGAACTTAACGATACCGCCACATTTCTGGCAGCATACAACGCGGGAATAGGTAATGTATGGCGGTGGCTCAAGAAGCCCGAATGCTCTGACGACGGGATGACGCTTAAATATATACCATATGAGGAAACACGCAAATATATTATTAAGATAAAAAAAGCAAAAGCCATGTACGAGAAGCTGTACGATACTGATTAATCGTAGGATGAATATAAATATTATCAATCTTGGTCGAAAGGATGTCATTAACATGAATAATAAGGAAAAGTCGCCATCAGAGCTTTTAAAAGAGAAGCTGTTCCATACCAAACGGGAGGCATTCGCCACCCTTGATGATGCCGAAATAAAAGCGGCAGATTTGTATGCAGAGGAATACCGCAATTTTTTGAACACCGCCAAAACCGAAAGAGAGGCGGTAAACGCCGCTATATCACTTGCCCACGCAAAGGGATTTGTTCCGTATGACCGAAAAAAAGCCCTTAAGGCAGGCGATAAAGTTTATTTAAACAATCGTGGGAAGGCCCTGCTGCTTGCGGTTATCGGAACCCGTCCAATCACCGATGGCGTATCAATAGCCGCCGCTCATATCGATTCCCCCCGACTTGATTTAAAGCCCAACCCCCTGTATGAAGACCACAATTTAGCATATTTTGATACCCATTATTATGGGGGTATAAAAAAATATCAATGGACTGCCATTCCTCTCTCTCTTCACGGAGTTGTTGCGCTGAAGGATGGCAATAGCATTGAAATAAAAATTGGTGAGGATGCGGACGACCCTGTGTTTTGTGTTACCGATTTGCTCCCTCATCTTGCAGCAGAACAGATGAAACGCAAGGCGGTAGATGTCATTAAAGGGGAAGACCTTAACATTCTTATCGGTTCACGCGCATTTAAGGATGATAAGGGCAGTGAGCTTGTCAAGCTTAATATTATGAAAATACTGAGTGAGCGGTATGGAATAACCGAGAGCGATTTCCTTTCTGCCGAGCTGGAGGCGGTACCCGCCTTTAATGCTCGTGATGTTGGGCTTGACCGCAGCATGATTGGTGGATATGGGCATGATGACCGTGTTTGCGCATATCCCGCCCTGACTGCTATTCTTGCAACTGAAAAACCTGCTTACACCGCCGTAACCATTCTTGCGGATAAGGAGGAAATCGGTTCGGATGGCAACACCGGTATGCAGTCGGCATATCTCAGATACTTTATCGCTGATATTGCAGCCGCCTTCGGGGAGGAGGCACGCCATGTTCTGTCAACCTCGGTATGTCTGTCCGCCGATGTCAATGTTGCGTATGACCCGATCTATTCCGAAGTATTTGAAGCCAGAAACTGTGCCTTCCTCAACGGCGGGGTTGTGCTTACAAAATATACAGGTTCAAGGGGAAAATCAGACACCTCCGACGCCTCCGCCGAGCTGATGGCGAAGATCCGAAAAATGATGGATGACAAGGACATTTTGTGGCAAATCGGGGAGCTTGGAAAGGTTGATGCTGGGGGCGGGGGCACGGTTGCAAAGTATATCGCCGATCTTAATGTTGATACCGTTGACCTTGGTGTGCCGGTGCTTTCGATGCATGCGCCCTTTGAAGTGGTGTCAAAGCTGGATTTGCATATGGCACATAAGGCATTTTCGGCTTTATTGGAACGGAAATAATATATTTAAAAGGGGGCTTTCGTGTCCGGCGAGGTTCCCTTTGCTTTTTTATTAATGCTTGAATATTTTACTTGGAAGGTTAGGATTATCTTATGCAATTAGAGAAAAATCAGGTTATACCGCTGAAAATTACAGGAATGACGGCCGAGGGGAGCGGTGTAGGCCGCTATATTTCGGACGGGGATGAGAGGGGACTTGCGGTTTTCGTACCCTTCACAGCGGTGGGTGATTTAATAAACTGCCATATCGTCAAGGTCAATCCAACCCATGCTTATGGTAGGGTTGAAGAAATACTTGAACCCTCCTCCAACAGAATAGAGCTGGAGGGGGATTGCTCGACTTTCGGAAGGTGCGGCGGCTGCGTATGGCGGCATACCAGTTATGAAGCAGAGTTAGATTATAAGTGGCAAAGGGTTGCGGATGCCCTAAAGCGTATTGGTGGGCTGGATATTCTGCCTCAGCCTATCGTGGGCGCGGATAATCCTGACGCATATCGAAACAAGGCGCAGTATCCCGTCATTCCGGGGGAACATAGGTTGATGATCGGGTTTTATGCTCCCCGAAGTCATCGTGTAGTCGAGCAGCACCATTGTCTTCTTCAGCCGCTCTTGTTCGGGGATATTGTTGATTTAATATCAAGATGGGCAAAGAAAGCCGGAGTAACGGCATATGATGAAGCCACCCAAAAGGGACTGCTGCGGCATATCTACATCCGACAAGCAGAGGTAACCGGGGAGGTTATGGTGGGGCTTGTATGCACATCGGGTAAGGTGCCCCAGATAGATACATTGGTTGAATTATTAAAAGAAAAAGTTGCCGGCTTAGCCTCTGTGATGGTCAATATAAACCGCGAAAAGACTAATGTTATCCTCGGCGTAAATGAATTTGTGGTATGGGGAAAGGATTACATCACCGACGAACTGTGTGGACTTCGTTTCCGCCTGTCAATGCGTTCATTTTATCAGGTCAACCGCCGTCAAGCTGAAAAGCTTTACACCCTTGCTGCCGAGGCGGCAGGGCTTACAGGCAGTGAAACGGTTTTTGATTTATACTGCGGTACCGGCTCCATTGGGCTTACCATGGCAAAAAAAGCAGGACAGATTATTGGGGTGGAAATTATAGAGCAGTCGGTCGAGGATGCCCGCCGTAATGCGGCGGAAAACGATATTGATAACGCACGCTTTATTTGCTCCGACGCGGCCAAGGCGGCAGAAATGCTTAAATCCGAGGGGGTTAATCCCGATATAGTGGTGCTGGACCCTCCACGCAAGGGTTGCGATGCCGAGCTGATTAATACCATAGCAGAAATGTCTCCCAAACGGGTGGTATATATTTCTTGCGATCCGGCCACCCTTGCCCGCGACCTAAAACGCTTTGATGAACTGGGATATAAAACCCAAAGTGTCGTCCCCGTAGATATGTTCCCAAGAACCGCCCACGTTGAGACGGTAGTATTGATAACAAGGGTGAAAGAATGAACTTGCTAAAAGCCCTTATATATCAAGGCTTTTAGCACACATGGGTACAAAACCCATTGAGCGAAAAACATGAAAATATCGCTTCACAGAAACAAGTCCATAAAGGCAATATTTGATAGTCAAGTGGTCAGGTTAGATGTCATAGTCCCGCGAGTGGTCGGGTTAGATGTCAGCCTTCACGAGTGGTCAGGTTAGATGTTTTTTCGGAAGTTTTTGAGGTTGTGTGGTCAGATTGGATGACATTTATGTACAGTCCGAGAGAGGGGTAAGTGAATGAGAGCAAAATCAAAGATTGACTTTTGGTTTAGAGTTTTAATATGGGGAACTGTATTAATAATGTTGGTTAGCATTATGGTTGTTCCACAAAACGGAAAAACCATTGGATATGCAGTTGGTGTTCCGATGATATGCTTTGTACTTTGGATATACTTTGGTACATATTATGAATTCAGGGATGAATACCTTTACTGCAGGAGCGGTCCGTTCGTTGAAAAAATAGTCTACGATAAAATAAAATCGGTGAAGCTTTCGCAGAATATGCTATCTTCAATGGCGTTATCAACGAAACGCATTGAAATACGACAGCATGGCAAGGGTTATATTACAGGTACAACATATATATCCCCGGTAATACTGATATGGCGAACCACCGAAAAACCCAGTAAAATCAAGGAAAAACGGCCACAGCAAAGTGTATATATACTGATATAAGACCTGTGAAGACTGAAAAGTCGGAGCAGGTCTTTTAATTTCCAGAAATAGCTATTGAGTAATACTTATATAACTGCAAATGTTGCAGCCTCCGATAATTTAATATAAACGGCCCTGTAGCTCGAAGTTTTATTAAAGACTTCGAGCTTTTTATATTTTAAAAGGAAGAGAAGTGATACCATGCTTTTTTGTGAGAAACCGCAGGAGCGGGAATATGAAAGACTGATGACTTCGGTTCCAAATTTTCGGCGTCCGTCCTGCGGTTTGTTTATTTGCGAGGATACCAGTTTATTTATTACCTGCCCGTATTTTGAGCTGGTTTCCCAAACCGTCCGCTACATGAAGAACCGCTCTTTTAACGAACGGTTTAGAAATTATATAAAAGAAAGGATAGATAAACAGATGATATTCAAAAATCAGCAGCACGAAGCCATATTTAAAAACGAATCCAGAAAACCGAGAAATCAATCCGCGCGCATGCTTACAGCGCTCTATCTTTTTACCGCTGATCACAGCCTTTGGGCGAGAGCGAAGCACTGCATCAGTCAGGAAGCGGCCATGTTTGATAAAGTATCTCTCGCCAGCATCAGCCTGCCCGGTTACACGCTATATAATGCGGCGCTAACGCTTTGCTGTAATAAAGATAAACTGTCTGTCAGTGAATTGGCGGATAAAAACACGGTTTCACCGATGCTGTTCGAATTAATCTGCGAAGCCATGACGATTCGGCGGTATGGCATGGCGGCACTTACCATCTCGGAACATGAAGTGTCAAAGATAAGGAAAAACAGCATCTATCATACAAACATCTCACGGTAATAGCGATATAGCGAAGGAGGAATGTATTATGCTCAGCGCACTGATCCATAATGGAAATAACACATTGGTTATGTCTCTGCCAACCGGTTTCATGAATTTTCAGATGAAGCTTTTATCTATAGGCATGCAGAAGCGGCCGCAGGAAATCAAGCTGACGGACCGTGAAGAAGATCAGATCAAAGTTAAGCTGTTTTCCGACAGTGATATCGGAAATCATCTGATCCGCATATTCAATGAAACAGATACACTGTCCGATGTCAATATTACCGCAAATATGATAGCATCAGCGAATGATCACATTAAATCTGAGCTCGAACAAAACATTATCCATGACCAATATGGCAGTCCGAAGGAGCTGTTGCGGGATATCAAGGAGATGACCGAAGCTGCCGGAAAACATGAAAAAACCTTTTACTGTCCGCTGATGGTGCAGATTCCCGATGAAGACGGTGAGCTGTACGAGATTGACAACGACATTTTGCTTGATTACGAACAGGATATTCGAGACGCGATTCAAAAGGAGCAGCACCGTGACGGCGAGGATATGGCAAAATATTATTGGGGTAACGACGGTGTAAAAGCAAAACTCGTCTCTGCCGAATGGGATGTGGAGCAAAAAAGCGGAGAGCTGTTCGGCAGTATTCATGTGCGTTTTAATGAGCCGCTGACGGATGAAGAAACTGCTGCACTGAAAAGTTGGATCAGCGGTCAGAATTCGGACGGTCTCGGCGAAGGCTTTGAACAGCGTCCCGTCGAAACTGAAGACGGTGATTTGTATATCTCCTATTGGCACAGCGGCGACAGTTATTTTTTATATGATAAAGACGAGATGGAAAACTATCTAGACAGGCAGCAGAGCGGAGGAATGCAGCTATGAGCCTTTTGTTTTCACAAGTACGGATTATTGCTGGAGATGAATCCGATGAATTCCTGATCGGCGGCATACCGAGAGAATATGATGATCTGGAAGACTGGTCTGCTTTTGAAGATTTCATGATGTATGTTCATAATGAAACTGAAGTATTAGTCCATGCGGAAGCCTATCTTTATGGAGAAGGTGAAACAGAGAATGCCTCGCCGTATGATATTGCTTACCTGATATCACGCATGGATAATGACGAACAGTTTCTTAACCGATCCACCGTCGATAACATCGAATCGGTGGATTTTTCTTTTGTCTGGTCACCGGAGGAATTGTTTGGTGACGATCCTGAAGATGACGAATGCATAGAAATGTAAAGCGGTCAAACTACCTATGAATTGCTACGATATTTAATAACCGGAACCTGCTTCGCTTTGCCCTGTATTGTTTTCCTTTCCAAAGCAAACACCATATCACCGGTGCGCTCAAAATATCCTGTATCCTTCATCCAGCTTATACCGCAGGAACAGTGCTGTAAACCTATAAACTGTTGTTTCATATTACGGCCGCAGTTTGCGCATTTTTTACTACTCATTTTTATACCTTTTTTCTTATGAGATGACCCGGTAAACGGCAGGCAAATTGCCGATCTGAACTCATTATATCACATCTATATTAATTTTAAAGGAGGACTTTCATATGAGTATCCAAGACGATATCCGCAACGCAAAGCGAATCAAGGAAATGTATCCGAAAGGCACTCGGATCGAGCTGATCAGCATGAATGATCCATATGCACCCGTACCGCCCGGTACACGCGGGACTGTGAACTTTGTCGACGATATTGGGACTGTATTTCCAAAGTGGGATAACGATAGATCGCTTGGCATCGTTCCCGGCGAAGACAGCTTCCGCAAGCTTACACAGGAGGAAATCGAAGCGGAAAATCAGGACCAAAATGAAAACAACGGGATGTCCATGAATATGTAGAAAGGACACAGACATGAAAAAGATAACTGAATATTCGTATCTGTTAGGATACACACAAGGACGAAGCCGCCGATTGGAGAACAATGTTCAGTCGGTGGCTTCTTTTATTTGCACCGAAGGGCTGAAAGGTGATCTGACGATTACCACTCCGGAGGATGAATTTGTACTTGATACCTTCGGTATCTATATCAATAAAATTGCGGATATGGGATACCGTGAAGAACTTCTGAAGGTGCTGATCCCCATGCAGAAGGCAATGGACGGTACCGACGCCATAAATGACAGCAGCGATGGAGCAAGCGACAGTGAAAAATTAGTGAACGATTATCTGAACATGGTCAACCGCGAAGTTCTTCCGGGTTTTCATTGGCTGGGATTAAAGCTGGCGTATCAGAACCATGATTACGAACCCGTGAAACAGCTTCTGAAAAAACTGCACGACGCGTTCCTCAAGGTTTACGGAACAGATTGTTTGGATAAATCTTATGATTTTATTATCGTCCCTGCTGCAATCCGCGTTCGATCAACCGGCGAAATATATGCCGGACTGGTCGAACTGGACTTATCATCTTCGGGCGAGCATTGGGACACATCCTTTATCACGCCCTGCGGCGTGTTCAGTCAATCGAATGAAACGCTGAACGAATCGCAGCGCGAATATGTCCGCTCCATGATTCCCTATGATTATTATTACACACCGGATATTCCCGGTGATATCCATGTTGATAAGCAGAATATCCCTGACGATATCCGTGAAATGCTCGCTTTCTGCAATCCCTTATATGAAGCGGAGGATGTACAGCAGCAGGAAGGAATGAGCCTGCAATGATCCGGTTTTTTGATATGTTTTCGGGGATCGGCGGCTTCCGGTCAGGACTGGAGGCAGTCGGCGGTTTTGTATGTACAGGACACTGTGAAATAGACCCGTATGCCAATAAAGCGTATACCGCAATTTATGACACAGGAGGTGAACTGTATTTTGAAGATGCAAGAAAAATCAGTGCGGCAGACCTTCCTGAGCTTGACCTCATCTGCGCGGGCTTCCCTTGCCAAAGTTTTTCTGTTGCGGGAAAACGCCTCGGATTCGGAGATACGCGAGGCACTCTCTTCTTTGAAATTGCCCGGATCGCTGCAGAAAAACGGCCTGCATTTCTTCTTCTGGAAAACGTGCCCGGTCTGTTATCGCATGACAGCGGCCGGACGTTTGATGCCATCCTCTCCGCGCTTGTTGAAATGGGGTATCATCTCGAATGGTGTGTGCATAACAGCAAATATTTCGGAGTACCGCAGCAGCGAAGACGGCTGTACATTGTCGGATATCGTAGAGCCGGTTGTGCCGGACAAATATTTCCTCTCGATGACAGCGACGCGGCGGCTCTCAAGCAGCTTATCCCCGGACCACAGGGCGCGAGAGTCTACGAAACAAGCGGAATAGCCTGCACACAGACGGCGGGCGCCGGAGGATGGGGCGGCAAAACAGGCTTATATTTTATAGACATGAATTCCGATCCCGAGCTGACCGAATATGCCCGGTGTATCACTGCCCGTCAGGATTCGGGCATCGGGAAGCACAAAGGCGAAAATTCCGGTGTGTTTGTGGAGGAAGCTCCGAGAGCCGTCCTGACTCCTGAAAAAGAAACTGTCCGTCAGCAAGGACGGCGCATGAAAGAACCTGATGAACCGATGTTCACAATTACCGTACAGGACCGCCACGGTATCTTCCATCACGGCAGAGTCAGAAAACTGATGCCCGTTGAATGCTGGAGATTACAGGGCTTTACCGACGAACAATTCTATAAAGCACAGTGTATCGGGCTTTCGGACAGCAGGCTTTACAAAATGGCGGGAAACGCGGTCAGCGTTCCCGTCGCGTCCGCTATAGGGATTAGGATTAAGGCGTTGGATGAACGATATCACATAACAGAAAGGAAGGATGAACTTGCCGATCACGAAAAATGAGTTTATAGGCTGGCTGCAGGATGAAAGCTATCGTCCTCTGCTTTTTAAGCAAGGCGATGCAGATTATGCTTATATAAAAGTCAAGAAAAATGATCAGTTTGATTATATCTATAAGCAATATAATTACCGCGGTTATAACATTGAGCGAAGCGCTAATTTTGAATATGAGGGAACCTATTGCCGGCAGGACGGTTTGATCTATGACAGCTACGGAAGCTTCCGAAACATTGCAATGGGGATTGAATTTCATATCGGCAGCGATAAGAATCAAATGCAGCACGGGCTTGAAACCGCCGTCCGCGAAAAGGTTGAAGCGATTATCGCGAATGACCGTAAGAACCTTCGGGTGTCGTTATTGACCGGCAATACAAAGATTGCCGATTATGATTATTATGTGCGCCATGCTGCGGATGGAGCGGCACGCGAAATGTTTTTGCAGGATAAGGATATTACAGATATCTGTTTTAAATGCAATTATGAGTTTGACGGCTGGGATGAGGATAATTACCTTCAATACATCCTTGACTGTAATGGCTTTGCTGAAAAAGAAGCCCAAAAATTTCTCGATGAGAATCAGGAGGAAATGTTTTCGCAATTCCTTGAAAACAATATTCTCAGTCAAAAGCTCCAGAGCCTTATCAATAATCATGGCAGCACCCTGCACCGTATAAAAGATATTATAAAAGCCGTGAGTGAATCGGATGCCAAAACGGTTAATGTCACTGTGGGAAAGGACGGGCATGAATTTACCTTCAAAACCGAAGCCAGCCATTTAACCCGCGATCCGGGCAGTCATTATTCCACATGGTATATTTCCGCAGCCGACCGCCGCGAGTTTGAAAAGCTGTTCGGGCGAAATGCGGATTATACGCCGGATGATATTACCAGAATCACTTACGGCAGAAATACGCTATACGAAGCTGAGCCTCCCGAACCCGTAGAGGATCAGGATGAATCCATGGGCATGAGCATGTGAAAGGAGTTCTGATAAATGAAACCAACTGCAATCACGCTGGAAGCGTCGTTGGATCAGCCTGCCGCCAACGGCCGGTATCTGTACGGCACGTTGAATTTACCCGCTTCCTATTATGAAATCTTTGATTTTAAGCAAAGAATGCGGGCGGCCGGAAGGAGTGATCATGACTTTGAGTTTTCGGTTATCGATTGTCCGGCGCTGCCCGGCTTGACCGACACGCGTCTGGATGCGCCGATTATCGGGGAGCTGAACGCTTTCGCGCTGCGTCTGACCGGACTGGACGGGGTGGATCGATGTGTGCTGAACGCCCTGTTCCAGTCGCTCAAAAAAGAGGAAGATGATCTTATCAGCCTGAAGGATCTGATCAATCTCACCTATGGCCTGCAAAATGTCGTTATTGCCGCCAATATCCGCAATGACGAGGAACTTGGGCAGTTCGTCATTGAGAACGATATGCACGATGACGTCACCAGCGTGCCGGAAAACGCACGGTATTTGCTGGACAAAAAACTGATCGGAAAACTCCAGCGCCAAAATGATGACGGCATTTATTCCGGCGGGTTATATGTTGCTACAAACAGCCTGGATATGCCGAAGGACTATGACGGCGAACACCTCCCAGACGATCCGGAACGCTTTTTATATGTTTTTCGCCTGCTGATTGCGGAAGCTCCCATGAATAATTCGGAGGAAACCAGAGGCAGCGCCGAGTGGATTGAACTGCCGATAACACATGAGGATGCCCTTCGGATCGCAAAAAGACATAACGAAGCCGGTATGGAGGACTGTGTGTTTTATGATTTTGACTCCGTTATCCCGCAGATCACCGCGGAGGTGTTTGGGGATATGCTGAATTTCAGCCAACTCAATTCGCTTGCCGACCGTTATCAGCGTATGAACGAGTCCGGACAGCTTAAATTTAAAGCTGTGCTGGAAGGTGAAAAGATAAACACACTCACGGATGCCATTGAAGTTATTCCCTGCCTTGACGAATATACGTTGTCTTATTACTGTGCAGACAAAGCTGATTTTGCGCGGGAATATCTGGCTTATCATCTGGCAAACGGGTTTGACTCGAAATGGCTGGAGCAAGTCAATCCCGCTCAGATGGGTGAAAAAATTCTGGAACGGCTCGGAGCGAAAGAAACATCTTACGGTGTCCTGTCCGCCCGCAGGCAGTCATTATATAAACTGGTTCCGTTTGATGAACCGGTCGCTGTACAGGATAATACGGCGATTAAGCAGCTTACGCTTGACGCACTCAAAAAAATGACCGGCCGCGAAGGGCTGATCATTCAGGGCTGCGGCGGCGATTTGCAGGAATGGGTGGATGGCATCAATACCGCTTTGAACGAAGCCGGAATATTTTCTGATGGCAACACCTTCAAAGATGTTTTTGTTTTCGAGCATAACGGTATCACAAATCTTCTTTTCGATTTAAACGTTGCGGATGTAAATGTAAGCGCGCTGGCAATGTGGCGGCTTCGGGCGCATTCACAGTTCGGCGGCACCTGGCTCAGCGACTATCTGACAAACCAATTCGGTATCGATAGTGATCAAATTTCGGATGAAACAGCCGAGTCAGAAGAAGACGATGAAGATATGGAAATGCGGCAGCTTTGATAAGGGCTGCGGTTTTTATTTTTATGGGAGGAATTATTATGCCAAATCACATCACCAATATATTAAATATTCAAGCGGATGAGGATAAGGTTCGTGACATTCTGGAAAACATCAAGTCTGACGAATACGGGTTAGGCTCCGTTGATTTTAACAAGCTAATTCCCATGCCGGAATCACTGAATATTGAATCGGGCAGCCGATCCAGCCGCGGACTGGAATTATACCGGTCGTTCCTGCTGGACAGTGCGGCTGTTGCCTATGCAGACGTTCAGAATACAGAGCCTTCCCCGTATCACAGCGAGGCGATAACCGCTCTGCTGAAAAAGTATCAGGAGCTGACAAAGGACGATCCCGAACTGCTCCAGCTCGGCAGACAGTGCTATGAAAATATTCAGAATTACGGCCATACAGACTGGTATTCGTGGTCAGTGGAAAATTGGGGAACCAAATGGAACAGTTATGGATACAAAGAGTTCCCGGAATATCAGGATGATGACTCTGAAATCCGGTTCCTGACCGCATGGGCGGCTCCGCACCCTGTCCTTGAAAAACTATCCGAATTGTACCCTGACATTACGTTTTCCCATCGATGGGCTGACGAGGACTTCGGTCATAATGTCGGTGAACAGGATTACCTAGGCGGTGAAATCGTGAGCGAGAATATTCCAATCGGAGGTTCCGCGGAAGCTTACGAGATGGCGGCTGATATCCTGGGCATCGAACTGAACAGCGAAGAATCCGGGTATTATCTTTCCGCCGATGAATCCGGCTATTTTTATCTGGATACCGATGAAACCTATGAGCTTATCGAACTTTTTGATAAGCCTGCTTT
>JAQWBK010000019.1:0-6020 GCA_028706415.1 Oscillospiraceae bacterium
AGCCTTTCTGAAACCGTCTGGCGGTAGGAGGTGAAACCAATCCACAGCATCCATTACAGTATAGCAACTTTTTAAAAGTTCTTGGAGAGGAACTCTAAAAACTACTACTTTTATATAATACGAGGACGGTGAACGAATGGCAAACAGAGTGCGGAACATTGTGCTGCGCGTCCCGGTGACGGCGCAGGAACGGGAAATGATTGAGCTGAAAATGCAGCAGATGGGGACGCGCTGCTTCTCAACCTATGCCCGGAAAATGCTGATTGACGGCTATGTTATCAAGATTGATTACAGCGATATAAAGGCTATGACTGCCGAGCTGCAAAAAATCGGCACAAACATTAACCAAATTGCAAAGCGCGTCAATGCTTCCGGGGAAATCTACGCGCAGGATATTGCGGACATCAAGGGGGTGTTGGCACAGATACCAACAACTGAAAAAGCAACAAGCAGCCGCTTAATTACGACTGCTTGGAAGAAAAATTTCATTTTAACCCTTTACCCTAACCATTGGCAAATAGCCTTATATTCACTGCTATTCTATCATTCTCTTAGACCTATTTTTCTTGTCCTGTCGTTGCTTGTCATATTCTAGACAACTTTTTTCCGCAGGCCCTGATTTCAACAAAATAATTTTATTGTTTGTCTACTTGACAGGGGGCATATCATTTAGCAGGTTGAGATGCGGTTGGATTTATTAATTGCATAATAAAAAGTTGTGACAATCCATGGCAAATGATCAATAGTTTTCGTTGTTTCACAAATACTTAATTATATTTAGGAAGCCAATTTCCGTGCGCCTCTATTAAATCATCAACCATTTTGACGATTGTGTCAATATCTAATTCGCTTCCTGTGTGAGGGTCAAGCATTGCGGCTTGATAAATATGCTCTTTTTTGTGTGTGCGTGCAGCTTCAATGGTAAGAAGCTGTACATTAATATTCGTCATATTCATTGCAGCGCATTGGACAGGCAAAGTTCCGACATAGCATGGGTGAATTCCTTGCCCATTTACAAGACATGGAACTTCAACACAAGCTTCCTCAGGAAGATTTTTAATTAAATGACCTTTGTTAAGTACATTTCCGCCAATCTGATATGGTGTGTTAGTTACCATAGATTCCATAATGTATGAGGCATATTCTGTCGAACGAATGTGGTCTATTTTTTCCTTGTCTGACAATGTTGCGTATTCGTTTTTCCAACCTTTAATTTGGTTTATACATCTTCTTGGATATTCATCCAGCGGAATATTATATTTTTCAATTAATTCGGGGTACTTAGATTTAATATAAAACATGTTGTATTCAGCGTTGTGTTCGCTTGATTCAGTGCAATAATATCCAAATTTATCAATATAATCAAATCTGACCTTGTTTTTGAATTCAGGGTCATTCATTTTTGTTTTGGCTATACGCTTAATTTCAGGATACAAATCATTTCCATTTGCATCCTTAATTTCCAACAGCCATGCCATGTGGTTAATTCCGGCAATTAGTTCTTTGCGCCCGTCAAGCTTATCTTCCATCCCCAGACTTTCTAATAAATCTTTTGAACATACCTGTACGCTGTGACAAAGACCGATTATGTTTATTCCACTATAGCGCTGCATGTATCCACTAAGCATTGCCATAGGGTTAGTATAATTTAAAAACCATGCATTAGGGCATACTTCACGCATATCCGCAGCAAAGTCGTCCAATACAGGTATAGTACGAAGGGCTCGCATAATACCGCCTATTCCGAGTGTATCGCCTATGGTTTGACGAAGGCCATATTTCTTTGGTACTTCAAAATCAATAATAGTGCAAGGGTCATAAAGGCCAACTTGAATGGCGTTGATTACAAAATCAGCACCACGCAGTGCTTCTTTACGGTTTTCAACTCCAAGATATGCGGTGATTTTACCTGGATTTCCTTTAGCGAAGTTCATTGCATCTAAAATTGCTTTGCTTTCATTAAGGCGGGTTCCGTCAATATCATAAAGCGCAAATTCGAAAGTTTTTAGTGATTCTGAGCAAAGACAGTCACCAATAACATTTCTTGCGAACACGGTGCTTCCTGCACCCATAAAAGTGATTTTTGACATTAAAAAATCCTCCTTTTTTATCTTGCATAAATTCTAACAAACTTTAAAGCAAAACAAAACTATATAATGTGGTATTAATTTGTCATAATGTGAACAATATATCAAATAGTTTCTTGATTTGCAGTGAATTGATTGTTATAATGTGATTGAAAGGGGGCGATTAGCATTTTGAAAGAAAAACACTTTCTTGTTTCAAATAAAAATTTTCATGATATTAACCCAAGAGACTGCGGCTACCAAGATTGCGAACCTAACTATTTTTTTGGTCCTGCTATACGCAATTATTTTTTAATGCATTTTGTAATTTCGGGAACTGGAAAACTAATTAAAAACAATAGAGAATATACTATTAACGAAAACCAATGCTTTCTAATCCGCCCGGGAGAAGCAACCTTTTATCAAGCCGATGAAACAAAACCCTGGAAGTATATTTGGATTGGCTTTAATGCAGAAGTTGACCTTCCAAAAATTCTAAACGAAAATGACGTATTTGATGCTTTGATATGCAAGCATATATTTTTGTCACTTAGGCAGATAAGTGATGACTTTAAGCATTTAGAGCCTTATCTTTGCAGTAAAATTTGGGAACTACTGATATTGCTTTATTCACTTGAAAGTGATTCAATCAGCAATAAAAACGCTATTGTTGAAAAAGCCAAGAACTATATTGAAAATGAATATATGAATGATATTTCGATAAATAAAATTTCCAATACATTGTATGTTGACCGTACATATTTAAGTAAAATTTTTAAGCAGCATTTGGGTATTTCACCCAAAGATTATTTATCTGCTTTCAGATTAGAAAAAGCTGCAACACTGTTAACAGAGCAGAAATATACTCTATATCAAGTTTCTCAAATGACCGGGTATAATGATTATTGCAATTTTTCTAAAATGTTTAAAAAAAAGTATGGTGTTTCTCCCAATATGTATACTGGATTATAGTCAATTGCTGAATTGATGCAATTTTTGTTATTAATACTAATCCCTGATTAGTATAATAAAAGCGCACACCCTTGACGATAATCAAGTCAAGGGGATGTAGCGAAATGGGAATAAAGTACAGCAAAGAGTTTGGTGGTTCCACCAAATATTGAAATATTTTATCTTCCGCTATACACTCCCGAAATGAACCCCATTGAACAAATTTGGAAAGAAATCCGGAAACGCGGATTTAAAAATGAAGTATTTCAAACCTTGGAAAAAGTAATTGAGCGCTTATGTGATGTCATCTGTTCTATTACACCACAAGTCGTTTCAAGTATTACCCTCAGAAAATGGATACTTGGTATGTTTTAAACTGGAATTAGTATCAGACATAATTTTAGGGCTGACACACAATTTCCCATTGTGCGTCAGCCCTTTAACGTTTTTTTATGCCCCGAAAAGCCTCTACAGCAAGGACTTTTCACATTATTGATGCACCCGTGGTAATCATCAGACCACAATATGATGCAATTGTTATGGTCATACTATCTCTATAACAACTATATATACAATTCAATGCGTTTATTGACTTGGCTAACATTTTTTGATTCGTTTACGTAGAGCCCCCTCGATCAAACCGATGGTGAGAGAAAAGCCCTCAGTTGGTCTATCAGCGCATCCCGCATCCTTTTCAATATCTTCAAGGTCTAAAATCCACGCATTATCCGGCAAAGTATCAATGAATTTATACATTCTTATCTACCCCACTAAAAATGAAGTGCAAGATTTTTTGCCGTTTTAAGGCTTTTCCCTTGCACTTATTATAGCATATTTCGCAGAAATAGTCAGCATTCATGTGGGTTTAACGGGCGGATATGGAATCCGCCCCTACGGTAACGGTATCGGAAATTATGCAATCTTTTAAACGGTATTCAACCATCAAATATAATAAATTGGTCAAACAGGGATTATTACCACTTATATTGCTGGGTATTGCGTATACGAGCGAACGCAGTTCACCCGTCCCCTTGTGCAGGCACACAATGGAGATTAGTATAAGAAGGGTGTAAATATGAACCATTTGAAAACCAACGGTTTAAATCAGTCGGCTTTCATCGCTGGTTAAATGCCTGCTGAATGATTACTGAATCATGAGCACATTTTCTCAGAACTTTCGCTTCGGCTTGACTGATTGGGTTTTCATTACTTTGGGGTAGGTATACTTCACTGCTCAAGGTTTTTCCAGTCAATGTTTCGAACCAGACCGCGCCCAGCAAATATCTGCCTTGAGGAATGCTGGCATGAAAACCGTCGCGATTCAGAGACTTACCGCCATTTGCATAATCAAACAATGTATTCGATCGGGCAAGCTGCACGGCTTGGCCACAGGGTATAATCCTTGCGCAAAGAAGCTCGGCTGCACGGCAATACGCATCTTTTAACCCTTGAAACATGGTGTTTTGATTGTTATTATATCTTTCAAAACCGTCATGGCTGCTGTCGATTTCATACGCCCATGTCTGGTGAATCAGCTGTTCTGCCTGAGGTGCATGTTCTTTCACAAAAGCCGAAAGCTGAAATAGGTAAGGCTGATAGGTTTCAAATTGCCCGCTTAAATGACTCACCTGCTGAAGCGTAACATAATCCCATTGTTCGGATTCAAGTATTTCAAGAATCGCTGCACCATCTGTTTTGAAGGATTCCTCTGCAAAACGATAGTAATAATAATCATGCGCATGGTTTACGACATTGTTCCAGTGTCGTTCCAGCGAACAGCCGCCGATATATAAGTTGCCAACAAGCATATCAACGCCTTCCGAAAGGGCAATTTCCCGCAAATATTGCACACCATCCTGTGAAAAACTGTTTCCAATTGCAAGAACTTTAATTTGCTGCATATTATTGCCCTGCCTCCCGCTTTTTTATCTGGGCTTAGGGTAACGCCGGGTGGCAACCCAAAGTCTGAATTTTTATTTGAAAGTTTTACATGACGGCATCTCATCCGAATGATGTTTTTGTCTTGCAGATATTATATTACTTTTTTTATACCTGTCAACATTTGTTAGGGTTTCGAATTAATTATACTTCCGAACTGCTTTTTAGCAACTTAAATCTTTTTAAAAAAATCCTACAATAACTTGACACGGACCATTTCATTCATCTTGTTTGACAATAAGGTGCTAATTGTATATAATTGCAAAGATAACTTATAAGCCTTTTGCTTGACGAGTTAATTGTTTGGATTTTGGTGCAGTCGGTGCACAGGTTGCCACTCAAAAACATAGAAAGAAAGTGAAGAAAATGTGTAAAAAAAGAATTTCTATCCTTAGCATCGTACTGTATGTAACAGCAGGTTTATTGGCGGTCTATTCAATTTGGTCTATCATGAACATTCAGGAGGACCTTAGAAATTATCTAACTCAGTATCAGCTTAAATTTACAGGAAACGAGTTTGATATTATCAACACTTATGTTTCCGGTGTCGGTCAATATGTATTTTTTGCAATTATTATGGCTGTATTGGGCTATATTGTACATATGCACTCCCCTGCAATCGAACAGGCAGTTATATCTGCAGATGAAGCAGTTTATGAAGAGCCGGCTGGCGATATATCTGTTGAAGAATCCGTCGAGATATTCGAAGCTTCTGCAGAACCTACAGACTCAACCGATAATTGATACTAATTTCAATAAGAAACATTCCAGCCAACAGAGCCACGGCAACCGGGCAGAATGGCTGTCACGGCTCTGTTGGCATGTTTCTAATCGAAATTAGTATGAGAGAATAAAATATTATACCCATATCATGGATACAGGCCTGAATAGGTCTGCCCCCATGATATGGGTATTTTTACTTGAGATCAGTATAAAATCGTCTTGCAAAGCAAGACGATTTTTCTGGAGCGGGAAACGGGGTTCGAACCCGCGACATTCAGCTTGGGAAGCTGACGCTCTACCACTGAACTACTCCCGCATATAATACTGATTTAATACAAGCTA
>JAQWBK010000019.1:6120-20719 GCA_028706415.1 Oscillospiraceae bacterium
CGACCTCACGGCAGGCGCGCGATATAAACTCATCCAAAGGCATTACCCCGATATCGCCTTCACTGCGGGAGCGAACCGATACGGTTCCTTCCTCCGCCTCCCGGTCGCCAATTATAAGCATGTACGGCACCTTTTGCATCTGCGCCTCGCGGATTTTATATCCAATCTTTTCGTTGCGGAGATCCACCTCTGTACGCAGTCCGGCACTTCGAAGCTTTGCGGCAGCCTGCTGCACCTTGTCTGCCTGCTTCTCGGATATCGGCAGCATCCGCACCTGTTCCGGAGCAATCCATATCGGCAGTGCGCCGGCATATTTTTCGATTAGCAGGGCAAGGGTCCGCTCGTAACAGCCAATCGAGGTACGGTGAATGACATAAGGGTATTTCTTCTGTCCGTCGGCATCAACATATTCCATGCCAAACCGCTCGGCAAGCTGAAAATCAATTTGCACCGTAATCAGGGTATCCTCCTTGCCGTGGACATTGCGAATTTGGATATCCAGCTTTGGGCCGTAAAAGGCGGCCTCGCCATCTGCCTCGGTATAATCGATATCTATATCATCAAGTATCTCTCGCATACGGTTTTGCACTTCATCCCACTGTTCCTCAGAACCGATATACTTTTCCTTGTCGTTGGGATCCCATTTTGAAAAACGATAGGACACATCATCATCCAGCCCAAGCGTTTTTAGCATGAACAAAGCAAGGTCTACACATCCGCGGAATTCATCCTCAAGCTGGTCGGGACGACAGGCAATATGCCCCTCCGAAATGGTGAACTGTCGCACCCGTATCAGGCCGTGCATTTCACCGCTGTCCTCGTTGCGAAACATGGTCGAGGTCTCGTTAAGGCGCATGGGCAGCTCTTTATAGGAACGCATACGGTTTAAATAAACCTGGAACTGGAACGGGCAGGTCATGGGGCGAAGGGCGAATACCTCATCATCCTTTTCCGGATCACCCAGAATAAACATGCCCTCGCGGTAATGGTCCCAGTGTCCTGAGATTTTATACAAATCACTCTTGGCCATGAAGGGTGTTTTTGTCAGCAAATAGCCCCGCTTTTCTTCCTCATCCTCCACGAAACGCTGGAGCAACTGGATTACCCTTGCACCTTTGGGCAGCAGAATTGGCAAGCCCTGCCCGATATAATCCACCGTTGTGAAATATTCAAGCTCCCGCCCCAGTTTATTGTGATCCCGCTTCTTGGCTTCCTCAAGCATATTAAGATGCTCTTCAAGCTGGGCCGCTTTGGGGAAGGCAGCACCGTAAATGCGTTGCAGCATTTTGTTTTTAGAATCCCCCCGCCAATATGCTCCGGTTACGCTAAGCAGCTTAACCGCCTTGACACGACCGGTGTCGGGCAGGTGGGGACCTGCACAAAGGTCGATAAAATCACCCTGCTTATAAAATGAGATTTCCGCATCGTCAGGCAGATCGGTTATAAGCTCAACCTTATACTGTTCTGATTTCATCAGCTCAATCGCATCTTGGCGCGGGAGGGTAACCCGCTCGATTGGAAGCGATTCTTTAACTATCTTCTTCATTTCGGCCTCTATTTTATCAAGATCCTCGGCCGTAAAGGGAACAGGTATATCAAAATCATAATAAAAACCGCTGTCGGTTGCCGGCCCGATTGCAAGCTTGGTGTCGGGATAAAGACGCTTTACCGCCTGTGCCATAATGTGTGATGCGGTATGCCGAAATGCCTTTTTTCCGTCCGGACTGTCAAAGGTGAGTATCTCAACCGTGCAGTCGGCCGTAAGCTCTGTACGCAGATCAACTACTTTACCGTCTACTTTGGCTGCACAGGCGGCGCGGTACAGCCCCATAGAAATATCTCGGCAAAGAGAGTCAAGGGTGGTGTTTTGGTTTACCTCCCGCAAATCTCCGCCTTTTAAGGTGATTTTAAGCATAATATTTCATCCTTTCGATAAAAAATCCCCGTCCCATAAAGGGACGGGGCATCAAGCCTCGTGGTTCCACCCTTCCTTTGTAACCGACCGCAAACACAGCGGTTACCTCTGGAGCGGTTTATAACGGTTCCGAACCGGTGCGCCTTACTGCTCAGTCACCTGACACTTTTCGGCGAACACTCAGGGGCGGTAGCTGTCTTCACTCACCCTGTGCCGATTTCAGCCTGCTTGGTAGAGCCAAACAGACGGCACTCTCTGGAGGGCGGTTTGAAGGGACTTCCCCATCAATGCTTTGTTTTATTGCTATTAATGCTATCACTATAAGCACGAAAAGTCAAGCAAGATTTGAAAGGCTTTGTTCCAGTAAAGCCAGCTTTTCATTAAGACGGGCAGCGTTTTCTTTTGCCGTATTCACAACATCGGCCGGGGCTTTTGAGGTGAATGCCTGATTATTCAGCCTTGCCATTACGCCGTCAAGCTGCTTTTTTACAGCTTCCTTTTCCCTTGTAAGTCGGGAGCGTTCAGCATCCTTATCCACCAGCTCTTCCATGGGAATTTTTATGGTTGCATCGGCAGTAACAATGCTGACGGCACCATCAAGCTCAAAGCTGCTTCCTACCTTTATTTCGGATGCCCATGCCAGCTTTTCAAAAAACATTTTTCCCTTTTCAAAGGTGGGTATAAATGCAGTTTCAATATACACCGGTGCCTTTTTGGAGGGGGGCACATTCATCTCGGCGCGGCAGTTTCTGATTGCACGGATGGCCTCCATAATCCGCTCCATTTCCTTTTCCTCTTCAGGAAAATGAAGTGCGGAACTAAATTCCGGCCAGGGGGATTTCATAAGGGTTTCCCCCTCGTGCGGCAGCGTTTGCCATATTTCCTCGGTTATGAAAGGCATAAACGGATGCAGCATTTTGAGTATTCCCGTCATCACGAAAACAAGCACCTGCCGCCCGCCCGAAGCATTTTCACCCTGCAACCTGGTCTTGCAAAGCTCGATATACCAGTCGCAGAAATTGTCCCATATAAAATCATAAAGTTTCTGGACCGCAATACCCAGCTCAAACTTTTCAAGATTTTCGGTTATCTCGGCCACAACCGAGTTAAAGCGGGATACAATCCACTTATCCTCCAGCTCCAGCCTGTCGGGCAGCCCAAACTCCACCTTATTATCCCCGATATTCATAAGAATAAATCGGGCAGCGTTCCATAATTTATTTGCAAAATTCCGCGAAGCCTCCACCTTTTCGGTGGTGAAGCGCATATCATTTCCGGGGCTGTTACCTGTTGCCAAGGTAAAGCGCAAGGCATCGGCGCCGTACTGCTCGATAATCTCCAGCGGGTCAATTCCGTTGCCTAGGGATTTTGACATCTTTTGTCCCTGAGCATCCCTAACCAGTCCATGGATGAATACGGTGTCAAACGGAACCTTGCCCATATGCTCCAATCCGGAGAACATCATACGAACAACCCAGAAAAAGATTATATCATATCCGGTAACCAGCGTATTTGTCGGGTAGAAGTAATCAAGTTCGGGTGTTTTATCCGGCCAGCCCAGTGTAGAAAAGGGCCAGAGAGCGGATGAGAACCATGTGTCCAGCGTGTCCTCGTCCTGTTTAATATTTGAGCTGCCACATTTCTCACATACCGTCGGGTCATCCCGGCTGACACTCACATGGCCGCAGTCTTGACAGTACCATGCGGGAATTCGATGCCCCCACCATAACTGACGGGATATGCACCAATCTCGGATGTTGTCAAGCCAGTGGAAATAAATCTTTTCAAACCTCTCGGGCACAAAATGGGTATCTCGATTTTTCACCGCATCAATAGCGGGGCTTGCCAACGGCTCCATCTTTACAAACCATTGCAAAGACACCCGCGGCTCAATCACGGTGCGACAGCGATAGCAAGACCCGACATTATGCTTTAATGGTTCGGTCTTGACCAACCAGCCCTTCTCTTCCAACTCTTTAACGATTGCCTTGCGGCATTCCATGATGGTCATGCCCTTATATTTGCCCGCAAGCGGGTTCATAATTCCGCCCTCGTCAATAACCGTGACAACCGGCAGATCGTGTCGCAGACCGACCTCAAAGTCGTTGGGGTCATGAGCAGGGGTTATCTTAACCACCCCGGTTCCGAAATCCATTTCAACATAGTTATCGGAAATTATGGGTATCTCCTTATTAACAATCGGCAGTATCACATTTTTGCCGATAAGATGTGCATATCTTTCATCATCGGGATGAACCGCAACCGCCGTATCACCAAGCATGGTTTCGGGGCGGGTGGTGGCAAGCTCAAGAAAACCGCTGCCGTCGGCAAGGGGATAACGCAGATGATAAAAGGCGGCATCCTTTTCTTCAAATTCCACCTCGGCATCCGAAATTGATGTGCGGCAATGGGTGCACCAGTTAATTATACGCTCTCCGCGATAGATGAGTCCCTTTTCAAAAAGGCGGACAAACACTTCACGAACAGCCTTTGAACAGCCTTCGTCCATTGTGAAGCGTTCCCGCTCCCAATCGCAGGATGAGCCCATCTTTTTAAGCTGGTTGACTATTCGATTACCATAGGTTTCTTTCCATTCCCATGCGCGTTTTAAAAAGGCATCCCGCCCGATATCCTTCTTGCTAATGCCCTCTTTTGCCATGGCCTCCACAATTTTTGCCTCGGTTGCAATCGAGGCATGATCGGTTCCGGGCATCCACAATGCTTCATAACCCTGCATACGCCGCCAACGAATTAAAATATCCTGCAGGGTATTGTCCAGTGCATGACCCATATGGAGCTGACCTGTAATATTGGGGGGCGGAATTACTATTGTATAAGGCTTTTTGCCCGAATTGGGCACAGCATGAAAATAATCGCCTTCCGTCCAGAAACGGTAGATACGATCCTCAGCCTCATTGGGTTCATAAGTTTTTGCAAGCTGTTTTTTTTGCTTCTCTGTGTTTTCCATGCTATTACCACGCCTTTCGGACATTTGCATTAATATTTCAGTTTATATATTGTACAGTATTCTATCATAGGCAGCTTTTTTCCGCAAGTATGATGCTAATCAGAAATAAAACCTCATACTCCCAATAATCAGCGCAACAAAAAGTGTTGACAATACCACAACCAGTGCCAATGACGAAATCCAAATCCAGAAAAACAATTTTCTCTTCTTGCTATATACTTCAAGCTGCTCCAGACTCGGACTATTTATAGGTCTGCCGCAGCGCTGGCAAAATCGGCTATTCGGAAGCAGAAAATCTCCGCACTGAATACAGCGCAGTGGCTGAGGGCTTTTTGTAACATACACAATCAGATATACAAGAGCTAAAATGTTGAATAAACCGGATAAAACAGCCCACATCACGGCGTTTTCAACACGCCGGTAAAGGGCATCATAGTATATACAAAAACCGAGAAACAGACTTGAAGCCATTCCTATTAAAGCCACAAATACGATGCCAATCCATATAGCACCGGCAATACCCAGTCCCATTCCATACTCTATTCCCAATATAATTACCTCCAATATATTTTTAGGTCACCTCTAAAAACCTGTTTTGAACGGATTCCGAGCAGAATTTTTGTCGGGCAAGGAGGAAAACCATGCCCGGTGCAAAAAAGACCGGAAAGATGTTAAGACTTTAGTCGGATATTAGTATGATGCAGTCCGACGGAAATTGTGCCGGAAGACGCCCGAAGGGGTTTTTAAAGGTAACCTTTATATCCTACCGTTCAATTAATACCGCACGAACAGGGGCGCCATCACAGCCTTTTATTTTTATCGGCGGGGCAAATAAGAAATAACTGCCGGGATTAACCCCTGACAGATCAATCCCCTCCAAAAGCACCGTTCCGCTGCCCAGCATCTGTCTATGTACCTCTAGGCTGCATTCGGCGGGGGCTACCGACTGTGCTTCCACCCCCACCAAACTTAATTCGGCTGTTGAAAGCACAAATGCAGCGCTGGGGCTTATCTCCATCTCCCCTTTGAAAAGCACCCTCGGGTGCAGGAAGGGCATTAGCTCCTCCGCCTGTGCGCCAAGCAATATTCCGCTGAATTCAACCACACTGCACTCACCGACACAAGCCTCAAGCTCCACACCGGCTATATCCAAGCCATCCGGCACAAAATGCAAGGGAGCATCCAGATGGGTGGCATTATGAGCGCAGATATGCAGCGCCGATGTATTGCTTGAATCACCAAGTGAAATGCGGGTCAGGGGCTTTATCTCGGGCGCTGGGTCACCGGGATATACCTGTGCAGACATCAATTCGCGGGAAATATCAATAATACGCATAACCATCACCTGCCATTATATATTATTCCTATTTTCTAATTATAAGCAAAGGTGAGACAAAATTTGCGAGGATGTTTTTCGTCATGCAAGGCGGTGGAGGAGAGCGGACATTAATCCAAATTTCCGGTCAGTGCCATTATTACAGCCAGGGCGGCAATCGGGGCGGTCTCACATCTTAATATCCGCTTCCCTAAGGTTGCAACCGATGCCCCGATATCGGTGAGCTGCTCGATTTCTGACGGTTCGAACCCGCCTTCCGGCCCGATTATTACCGACAGCCTCTTGGTTTGGTTGGATATAAGCTCGGAAATCCTCTGCCCTCCACCCTCATAAAAAGCAATTATCGGTGTGCCCTCCTCCCCCATCATGTTTAGTGCCTGACGAAAGCTCATCGGCGCCTCCACCCGGGGCAATATTCCCCTGCCGGATTGTCCCGCCGCTTCGTCCGAGATTTTTTGAAGGCGGCGAAGTTTTTTTTCAAACTTATCGGAAGAGCCGCTGATGCGGACAATGCTTCTGGCCATTTCAACCGGAATGATTTTTGTAACCCCCAGCTCGACGGCTTTTTGTATTATCAGCTCCAGCTTATCCCCCTTGGGCAGTCCCTGATAAAGAATAACCTCGATGGACGGTTCACAGGTTGAGGGCTTTTGATACAGCACCTTTAGCACCACTTCATCCCCGTCAAAAGCCTTGATATCACAAAAATAATCGCTCCCCCTGCCGTCACACAGCGTCAGATTATCCCCGATTCGAAGGCGCAAAGAGCGGCGTATATGCACCGCATCCTCTCCTTTTATTACTGCAATATCTCCCCCGCTAAAGTCGGTAAAAAATCGCGGCATAAACATTCCCCCATTATATCGGCATCAAATCCGGTGGTCTGTATCTGCTGGGTGGTTATTGGGTAACCACCCTCGAAACAAGCACTACCCATCCCCCGCGTTCATCCCGTTGGACAATCTTTAATCCGCAGCTTTCAAGTGCTCGTGTAACATCCTCTTCCCGCGTATCGATAATGCCGGATGCAATATACACCCCGCCCCGGGTAATAAACGGGACTATGCTTGCGGAAAGCTCAATAATTGCATCGGCAACGATATTCGCAGCCACCACATCAAACCGGCCGCTGATTTTATCCACAAGATCCCCCTGAATAACGGTATAATCGGGTTTATTCAGCCCATTTAATAATCCATTTTCCACCGCCGTCTTAACGGCAAGCGGGTCTATATCAACCCCGACCGTGCTTTTGGCACCCAGCATTCGGGCTGCAACCGACAAAATGCCACTGCCGCAACCCACATCCAGCATGGTTTCCCCGCCTTTTATATACCGTTCCAGAGTTTCGAGCACCAGTCGGGTGGTTTCATGCCCGCCGGTACCAAAAGCCATACCGGGATCTATTCGGAGCACAGCCCGCTCACTATCCGGCGGTACCTCCTCCCAAGTTGGGCATATTAACAGCCGCCAGCCTACCTTCAGCGGTTTAAAATACTTTTTCCAGTTATTCGCCCAATCATCCTCACTGATGCTATCGGTTTCCAGCTTATACTCAATCCCCGAAGCTGCAAGCCTTTCACCCAAGAACCCAACAGCTTCAATCGGGTTTTCCTCAGGGTTAATGTAAACATGAACTATCGCCCTGCTCCGGTCGCGTTCCAACAGCTCCCGGTCAATCAAGTCGATATGTGCAATCTCGCGGGCTCCCTGCTCCAGATCACTATAATCCTCGATGTAAATCCCGTAGGGTACCACCATGTTTGCAATATCGGCTGTTTGTTCTGCATACCTAAGCGGTACGGTTAGTTTTATTTCAGTCCAATCCATATAATATCCTCTTATACTGTTCTCAAGTAAAAGGTGAGACAAAATTTGCGAGTATGTTTTTCGTCATGCAAGGCGGAGGAGGAGAGCGGGCTGACGCCCACCGACGACAACAACGCTGTATGGCAGAAAACAGACCGCAAAGATGTCTTGATTTTTACTTGAGAGCAGTATTAATCTAAATAATCTTTCAGCGTTTGGGAGTCCAGTCCCTTTTGCTCGTTTATAAATGCCTGTAGCTTTTTCCCCATCAAGCGGCAACCGCCATGAATATTGCTTTCGATATTCAAAGGCATCACCGGATCATGTACACTTAATCTGAGTAAGCACCACCCGTCACCCTGACCCGCCCCAAAGGAGATACGCACCCCTTCGCGGCTGTCCTCCGCCACATTCCAGCCACTGCTTAATGCATATTGTTCAAGCTCTTGCAATACTCGACTACCTACGGGCTGAAAATCTGATTCGGTTATTTTTAACCTAAGCTCGATGCTTTCGGCGGGTTCTTCCAGCCTTTCTATAAGGTCGGACAGGGTTTTACCTTGGGTGCGCAGCTGGGCTGCCTTGATTATTATTTTGGTCACAAGATAAGCCCCATCATCAAGGAAATAGTTTTCTCTTAACGCCGCATGTCCCGAAGTCTCGATAGCAAGCGGGCAGTTTACACCCTGCTCGTTCAGGCGCACAGCCTCGTTGATAACATTCTTATACCCGCGCTTAAATCGATGATGAACCCCGCCCAATTCCTTTTCTATGAATACTTTAAGCCCATCGGAGGTGATTGAATCGGTTACTATGGTTCCGCCTCGGTTGCCCTCGAATGCTATGGCAGAAGCAAGGGCTACCAGCCGGTTGCGGTTTATCTCCCGACCATTCTCATCAACGCAGCCCGCCCTGTCAACATCGGTGTCAAAAATAATACCCAGGTCGGCGGATGCTTCAAGAGTTGCCGAACAGACCGATTTCATTGCCTCCTTGTTTTCGGGGTTGGGCATATGCCCGGGAAACATCCCGTCAGGTTCAAGAAATTGGCTGCCCTCCATATTGGCCCCAAGGGGAGCCAGAACCTCCTCGGCGTAAAATCCACCCACACCATTTCCGGCATCCACCACGATATGAAAGCCCTTAAGCGGCTGATTATAATCTGCCGCCTTTACCCCCTCGCAGATTAGCTCTCGAAGGCGGGCAGCATATCTCTCCATATAATTGACGAATGAAAATGCACCCGGCAATTCGGCAGTTTTAAACTCATTTATATTTTCGTTTAACTTTTGTGCAGTTTCAAGTATCTCTGAAATATCTTGGCCCTCCAGCCCACCTTTGATGGTAAAGAATTTCAGTCCGTTTTTTTGATATGGGTGATGGCTGGCAGTAATCTGTATCGCTCCGTCGCAGTCCATATCAACCGTTGTCATAAACATTGCCGGCGTGGATGCAAGACCGCAATCTGTAACCCTTACCCCTGCTGTTGTTAATGCATTTATTACGGCATCCCGAATTCTCGGCCCGGATATGCGGCTGTCTCGCCCGACCGATACCCAAAGCTCATTGTTTGGTTTGCCTGTTTTTTGGGCAAGCCATACGGCGAACCCTGTTGCCATATACCCCACTACCTCGTCCGTGAGGTCGAGAGGTTCACCCTCAACGCCGTCAACTGCCACCCCCCTGATATCGGTGCCGCTCTTAAAATGTTTCCAAGAAGGATTGGGCATAGAAAAATCATCCTTTCAAAAAGACAGATATTATAAGCAGTCTTGTTTGTTATAATTACATGGCTATTTCATATTATAACCAATGCAAACCAATTTGTCATTATTTTAATCTATATACAAATCTCCAGAAAAACTTTTTTCTTAGATTTGTATTGACAATTTGGTTTTGCAATAGTATACTGCAGTATGTTGCGAACAGGAGATCAGACGACAATTACAACAGATTATTCTTTTGTAATTAATCTAGCGAGGGATTATGACCCTTCCTTATACAATAATAAGGGATAAGGCAAACTCACAGCCGGGTCAACTGCTATTGATTGAGTTTAAACTCAACTTTTATAAGTTGGTTACTTCATAACCATGTGTATTCAGTACACAAACACTTGTGAAACGGTCAATAAGAGTAGTAAAAGTAATATTCTTGCTATATAGACTCTGACAACTCTGCATGGTGAATAAATAACAATGGGATAGTTCCCATAATAAATAAAACACGTTTTGTAGAACAAGAACTCAAGTGATTATGTGGATGAATACCATAGTATCACTTGGGTATTTTTTTAATTTGTAATAATAGTATTAAATGCCAAAATACACCATGCATCAGAAGGGACGGCGTCTTAATGGAAAATAAAATGAAGCTTTACGGATTCAACAATCTCACAAAATCGTTGAGTTTTAATATTTATGATATTTGCTATGCAAAAACTGAGCGTGAGCAAAGGGATTATATTGCATATATTGATGAGCAGTATAATTCCGAAAGGCTAACCAATATTATGTTTAACCTGACCGAGATGATAGGCGCCCATGTTCTGAATGTTTCAAAGCAGGACTATGAACCGCAGGGTGCAAGCGTCACCTTTTTAATTGCCGAAGAAACCATGATCGGCGCAATACCAAAGGATGATGTGCCCGACTTCCTGAAACCCGAAACGGTGGTTGCCCATCTCGACAAAAGTCATGTAACCGTTCATACCTATCCCGAATTTCACCCGGGTTCCAGTATCGCCACCTTTCGCGTTGATATCGACATGGCAACCTGTGGTGAAATCACCCCGCTTAGCACGCTGGATTATTTGATAGGCAGCTTTGATTCGGATATCATAACAATGGATTATCGGGTTCGGGGCTTTACCCGCGATTTAAGCGGTAAAAAGCTGTTTATGGATCATCCCATGACCTCTATACAGAATTATATCGATAAAGCCATTTTAAACGAATATGATGCCATCGATATCAATGTTTATCAGAGTAATATTTTCCACACAAAAATGCTGATTAAGGAAGTTGAATTGAAAAATTACCTGTTCAACACCGATGTGAGTGAGCTTACCCCCAAGATGAGATTGCAAATCACAAACAGCCTTAGGCAGGAAATGATCGAAATTTTCAGCGGAACCAATGTATTTTAACCCCGGCAGAAAGGATGGGTGCTGTTATTGAATAAATTATCACAGAACCGCGCCCCGATTGCAGAGGCATTGGAAGAATTTAAAAACATGCGGGTGGTACCGTTTGATGTACCCGGACACAAGCGCGGCAGGGGTAATCGTGAGCTTACCGCTTTTCTTGGGGAGCGCTGTATGTCGGTTGATGTCAATTCAATGCGACCTCTGGATAATCTCAGCCATCCAACCTCGGTTATTATGGAGGCGGAGCAGCTTGCCGCCCAAGCCTTTGGGGCTGCCCATGCCTTTTTTATGGTCGGGGGCACCACCTCCTGCGTTCAGGCAATGATTATGTCTGTATGCAAGCGTGGGGATAAAATAATCCTGCCCAGAAATGTGCACCGCAGCGCCATAAATGCCCTCATTTTATGCGGTGCTGTTCCGATTTATGTAAATCCGCAGGTCAATCATGAATTGGGTATCGCCCTGGGCATGTCCCTCGGGGATGTTGAACGGGCTGTATCCCAAAACCCGGATGCCAAGGCCATATTTGTAAACAACCCGACATATTACGGTGTATGCTCTAACCTAAAGGCTATAACCGAGCTTGCACACGCCCACGGGATGAAGGTACTGGCGGATGAAGCGCATGGTACCCATTTTTATTTTGGTGACAATCTTCCCATAAGTGCAATGGCAGCAGGGGCTGATATGTCATCGGTGAGCATGCATAAATCGGGCGGCTCTCTTACCCAAAGCTCATTTTTGCTTATCGGGGAGGATATACACAAGGATGCCGTCCGTCAGATTATCAACCTTACCCAGACCACCAGCGGCTCCTATTTGCTGCTTTGCAGTCTCGACCTTTCACGAAAAAGGCTGGCTTTGGACGGCAAGGGTATTTTTGATAAAGTAAATGAAATGGCACAATATGCGCGGGATGAAATAAATAATACCGACGGATATTATGCATACAGCCGCGAACTCATAAACGGAGATACAATTTTCGATTTTGACAGCACCAAGCTTTCAATCAACACTTTGGATTTGGGTTTGGCGGGAATTGAGGTTTATGATATACTAAGAGATGAATATGATATTCAAATAGAATTTGGAGATATCGGCAACATTCTTGCCTATATATCGGTGGGCGACAGCTATAAGGATATTGAAAGACTGGTTGGCGCACTCTCCGAAATTGCCCGGCGTTATACCCGAGATAAAGCCGGAATGATGAATCACGAATATATTAATCCCCGGGTTGCTTTGCCGCCTCAGCAGGCATTTTATGCAAATAAGGAGCCGCTGGATATAAAAAAAAGCAGGGGCAGGATAAGCGGGGAATTTGTAATGAGCTATCCCCCGGGCATTCCGATTTTGGCACCGGGTGAGGAAATAACCCAAGATATTATTAATTATATAGAATATGCACGGGAAAAGGGCTGTTTTTTAACAGGTACTCAGGATTGGCATGTCGAAACAATCAGGGTATTAAAGCTGTGAGAGCGGTAAAATTGCCGTAGGAGGTTGGGAACTTGGACTTATGGTATTCTGAAATGCACACCAAAAATGTGAAGCTGTCAATCAAGGTCAGCAAGCAGATTTATAGCGGGCAGAGTGATTTTCAGCGTATTGATGTGCTGGAATCTCCCGAATTCGGTCGATTTTTAACAATCGACGGATATATGATGCTGACAGAAAAGGATGAATTTATCTATCACGAGATGATGGTGCATCCTGCAATGGCGGTGCATCCCGACCCAAAGCGTATTTTGGTAATCGGAGCAGGAGATGGTGGGGTGGTTCGGGAACTGGTTCGCTATTCCTCGATAGAGCATATCGATTTGGTTGAGATTGACCAGCTTGTTATTGAGGTCTGCAAAAAGTATCTGCCCAAAACATCATGCGAGCTTGAGAACGAGCGGGTGACAATCCACATACAGGACGGGCTTAAATTTATTCGCAAGTGCAAGGACGAATATGACATTATTATTGTCGACTCCACCGACCCATTCGGACCGGGAGAGGGGCTTTTTACAAAGGAATTTTACGGCAATTGCTTTAAGGCACTGAGGGATGACGGCATCATGGTTAATCAGCACGAAAGCCCGTTTTACGCGGGGGATGCCATAGCAATGCAGCGAGCACACAAGCGAATTGTAGAATCCTTCCCCATCAGCAGGGTATATCAGGCTCATATCCCGACCTATCCGTCAGGTCATTGGCTTTTTGGCTTTGCTTCGAAAAAGCACCACCCGATACGGGATTTTGATTATGCAGGATGGCGGGCTTTGGGGTTTAAAACCCGATATTATAACACACAGCTTCATATAGGCAGCTTTGCATTGCCTAACTATGTAGAGGAGTTGCTGGAGGATGTCGAGCATATTGAATAGAAATGTTGATTGTTTCATCGGCTGTGAAAGCGAATATCGGGATGCCGATATCGTAATATTCGGTGCCCCCTTCGATTCCACCACCTCTTACCGGCCCGGGGCGCGCTTTGCCTCAAAGGCAATCCGCTCCGAATCCTTTGGAATCGAGACTTATAGTCCTTATCAGGACGGCGATATATCCGACTTAAAGGTTTTTGACGCGGGGGATTTAGAGCTGAGCTTTGGCGACCCCCGCCCCGCACTTCAGGAAATCGAGGAATTTACCGCCGAAATACTGAATGACGGAAAGCTTCCCATAATGATAGGCGGAGAGCATTTGGTGACTTTGGGTGCTGTAAAAGCGGCTGCAAAGCGGTGGGATGAGCTGCACATAATTCATTTTGACGCACACGCCGACCTTCGAAACGATTATCTCGGGGCCGAGCTGTCACACGCTTCGGTTATGAGAAGGGTTTGGGAGCTGGTGGGGAATGATAGAATATATCAGTTTGGTATCCGTTCGGGGGATAAATCAGAATTCCTCTGGGCAAAAGATCATGTAATAATGAACAAATTCAATTTTAATGGTCTTGATGATGTTATAAATTTATTAGATGATAAGCCTGTATATTTGACAATTGATTTAGATGTTCTGGATCCCTCAGGTTTCCCGGGTACCGGTACTCCTGAAGCCGGAGGCGTCAGCTTTCATGCTCTGCTGGATGCAATCATAAAAACCGGCAGATTAAATGTGGTGGGCTGTGATCTGAATGAACTTTGTCCGGTTTATGACCAGAGCGGAATATCCACTGCAATGGCCTGCAAAACATTAAGGGAATTGATAATATCAAGAAAGCGGGAAGGAATTGAATATTAATGGGGAAAGCACTGATTATCGGATGTGGCGGAGTTGCAAGCGTAGCCATCCATAAATGTTGTCAAAACAGCGATGTTTTTGAAGACATTCTGATTGCTAGCCGGACAAAAAGCAAGTGTGATGCTTTAAAGGCCAAGCTGGACGGCGGTAAAACAAAAATCTCTACTGCACGGGTGGATGCCGACAACACTCAGG
>JAQWBK010000107.1 GCA_028706415.1 Oscillospiraceae bacterium
CATTAAAAGCTGTACCAATTCCATCTCTTTTTCGCTTAAACCGTGTTTCTTTGTTTTCATACCAATTCTACCTCCATAATTTCTTATGGCTATTATTGGCATTTACACGGTTGTTTAATCAGACTCGCTTGGGCCGAGAATTGCTACAAACTCGTTGTCGCGGAGGTTAAGACTCACGCTGTCAAGTGCTGTCTGAATTAAATCTCCGGTTTGATATTTTTTGCTGATTTTCTTTATTTGAAGCATTGTGCATCTACTCCTTCTGGTTAGCTTCTGAGAGTATACTACAGTTCGTTAAGAAACTTAAAATAAACTATGTTGCAATTTTAAACTTTTTATAAATTTGTAAAATACAATATACAATATAACAACAAACTTGCAAGGATATTACGAATAAAAAAAGAGAACACGGTAGTTTTACGGTTTTCCGGTGCGCATGGCAAAATACTTGACATATTCATTTAATCGTGTTAAAATTTCGGATGCCGCATGTTTCGGGTGTTTAAGTGGGTATCAGCCCCGCCTGTGACAGCGAGTCTTAAAAAAGCAGGTGCTTAATATTCATGTATGCTATTATTGAAACCGGAGGTAAGCAGTACAAGGTACAAAACGGCGACGTTTTGTATATTGAAAAACTGGATGCTCCCGAGGAAACCGCGGTCGTTTTCGACAAGGTAATTGCTCTGCATAACGACAAAGCTCTTAAAATGGGTGCCCCTACAATCAAGGGTGCAAGCGTCGAAGCCCGGGTTCTGAAAAACGGCAAAGCCAAGAAAATCACCGTCTTCACCTACCGCGCCAAAAAAGGCAGCAAACGCAAGATGGGTCATCGCCAGCCCTTCACCAAGGTGCAAATCGAAGCCATTAATGCCAAGCCCGCCAAGGCAAAGTCCGAAGCAAAGGCCGATGACCAGGATTAAATTCTGCCTCAGGCAGGGAATCCTGACCGGATTCGAGCTTACAGGTCATACAGGGGCGGGATACTCCGGCAGTGACATTGTCTGCGCAGCAGTATCTTCGGCAGCGCTGATGACGGTCAACACCATTACCGAAATTATGGATGTGCCTGCCGAGATTATTCAGCACGATGGTTATCTCAGGGTGAAGCTTTCTATTGGCGGTGCAAAACGCTGTCAAGCGCTTCTTGAGGGGCTTCGTCTGCATTTGACGGAACTCCAGAATCAATATCCACATAATATCAAGGTTATTTAACGGAGGTATAATTTATGCTTAAAATAAACATTCAGCTTTTCGCCCATAAAAAGGGGGTCGGCTCAACAAAAAACGGAAGGGATTCCGAAGCCAAGCGTCTCGGTGTAAAACGGGCTGACGGGCAGTTTGTGCTGGCCGGCAACATTTTGGTGCGGCAGCGCGGCACTCATATCCATCCCGGGGACGGCGTGGGCATCGGCAGGGACCATACCTTATTTGCTCTTATTGACGGCAAGGTCAGCTTTCAGCGTATGGGCAAAAAGCGCAAGTGCGTCTGTATTAACGGCGTTGAACAATAATACTGATCTCAAGTAAAATCAAGACATCTTTGCGGTCTGTTTTCCGCCATACAGCGTTGTTGTCGTCGGCGGGCGTCAGCCCGCTCTCCTCCTCCGCCTTGCATGACGAAAAACATCCTCGCAAATTTTGTCTCACCTTTTACTTGAGAACAGTATAAGACCCGCTTTGTTTATACCGACTAATTCGACAAGATTAACCCGAATTATCCCCGCCGCCAACGGTGGGGATTTTTATTAATCATCCAACACATAATATAATTTTGGTGTTTATTATCATTCCTTATACTAATACTGGTCTCAAGTAAAAGGTGAGAACAGTATAATATCCGACTAAAATATTGATAAGGCTTTAGTCGGATATTAGTATTAGCCCGGCAGGAGGATAACGCAGACATACGAAAAACAAACCGCAAAGACAGGATGATTTTAATTAGGGATTAGTATTATTAGAGAAAAGGAGCGGTATATGTTTATTGATACTGCAACAATTAAAATAAAGGCGGGGGACGGCGGAGACGGTGCTGTTTCCTTCCACCGCGAGAAATATATTGCGGCAGGCGGTCCCGACGGCGGAGACGGCGGTCAGGGCGGTAATGTGATTTTCATTATCGATGACGGCTTGAACACCCTTGCGGATTTTCGTTATAAGCGGAAATTCTTTGCCGAGGACGGACAGCCGGGGGGTAAGAAGCGCTGCTTCGGCAAGTCGGGTAGCAACATGGAAATTAGGGTTCCGCGCGGAACGCTGATTTATGATAACGAGACCGGTCGCTTGATGTATGATATGTCGGGGGATGAGCCGTTTATAGCCGCAAAGGGCGGACGGGGCGGCTGGGGAAACAGTCATTTTGCCACCCCGACACGGCAGGTTCCGCGTTTTGCCAAGCCCGGTATTCCGGGGGATGAATATGAGCTCAGGCTGGAGCTTAAGCTGCTTGCCGATGTTGGGCTGGTCGGTTTCCCGAATGTCGGAAAATCTTCCCTCCTATCTGTCGTCAGCGAGGCGCGCCCCGAAATTGCAAATTATCATTTCACCACCCTTTCCCCGGTTCTGGGGGTAATCCGCGTCTTGGAGGGTGTATCCTTTGTAATGGCCGATATTCCGGGTGTTATTGAGGGGGCAAGCGCAGGCGCAGGATTGGGGCATGAATTTCTTCGCCATATCGAGCGCTGTCGTCTTCTTGTTCACATGGTTGATGTGTCGGGAAGCGAGGGGCGCGACCCGCTCGAGGATATTGCGGCAATCAACAAGGAGCTGCAGGCCTTTAATCCGGAGCTTGCATCCCGTCCCATGATAATCGCGGGGAATAAATGCGATTTGGCGGACGATGAAAGCGTGGAAAGGGTTGCGGCGGCTGTCCGCGCGCAGGGATATGAATTTTTCCCCATCATGGCGGCGATTGCCCATGGAACCGATGCCCTGATAAAAAAATGTACCGAGCTCCTGTCCAAGCTGCCCCCCATACATGAATACATTCCAGGGCCTATGCCCCAGCCGGATATCGATGCGGTAAATGATTACAGTGTAACTATCAAGCGTAGGGATGACGGCGCGTATGTTATCGAGGGGAAATGGTTGCTCCGCTTTTTGCGGGGCGTAAACATGGATGATTACGACAGTCTGCAATATTTTCAGCATATCCTGCAAAAAAGCGGGGTAATTGATACACTGCGCCAAGCCGGAGTAGCTGACGGTGACACCGTAAGCTTATATAATTTTGAATTTGATTTTGTTGAGTAGGAAAGGCCGATTGATAAATATGGATCGACTAATCGAAAAGGATGTTGATGTACGCGCCCTGAGTCCGCTTACCCTGGCCTTTGTCGGGGATGGAGTTTATGAGCTCATGGTTAGGGAAACCCTTGTTTGTCAGGCCAACCGTCCCAACGGGGAGCTGCATAAATTATCGGTTGCAATGGTGCGTGCCGAAGCGCAATCGGCAGCCATGGACATAATCCTGCCCCTTCTTAATGAGGAAGAGGAGGCGGCTTTCCGGCGGGGGCGCAATGCTCATACCCCCCGGGCGGGCAGAGATTACCACCGCGCAACCGGATTGGAAGTGCTTTTTGGTTATCTTTATCTTGCCGGAAATATTGATCGTATCAGGGTATTATTTGATGCTATTCATGGGAATAATAACGAATAAAACCGCACGACCGTGGTGTAATACTGTTCTCAAGTAAAAAGTGAGAACAGTGTAAGGGATGAAATTCGTATGAACCGTGAAACCGGCAAATATAAGCGAATGTTGATCGATGGATTGTTCTATCTGGGCGGAAGCGTATTATATTCGCTTTCGGTTGCGACCTTCATTGCACCAAATAAAATATCCCCGGGTGGGGTCACCGGGGTTGCAACACTGATAAACCATATCTCCCCGTTCCCTGTGGGAACGGCAATTTTAGTTATAAACATCCCCCTCCTGATTGGCGCCTGGAAGCGTATGGGGGTGGATTTTACTGTTCGCACATCAATAGTAACCGTGCTTGTTTCGGTGCTTATTGATGTGTTTTCGCTTTTTGTCCCCCCGTTTCACGGGGATATTATGCTTGTGGCCGTATTCGGGGGCGTTTTCTCCGGCTTGGGCTTGGGGCTTATTTATATGCGCGGCGGTACAACCGGCGGGAGTGAAATAGTCGCCCTGCTTGTGGGGATTAAGACCCCTCATATTCCGATTGGGCGGCTGCTGCTGCTCGTGGATGCGGCGGTTGTTGCGGTTACGGCTGCTGCATTTAAAAATATCGAAAGTGCGCTGTATGCATTAATTTTGATCTATGTTTCGACCGCCTTGATGGATACCTTGATTTACGGCAGGAATAAGGGCAAGATGCTGCTTATTGTAACCGAACATGAGGATGAGGTTTCAAAGCAGGTAATCCAAAAAATCGGTCGGGGAGTAACCAAGCTGAATGCTTCGGGAGGATATTCGGGGGTGGATAAGCAGGTGCTGTTTTGTGCGGTCCGCCCGTCTGAGGTTTATGTTTTAAAGATGCTTGTTTATGATATTGACCCCCATGCATTTATTGTTGTTGTTACAACAGATGAGGTGCTGGGCGAGGGATTCATACTGTTCTCAAGTAAAAGGTGAGACAAAATTTGCGAGGTTGTTTTTCGTCATGCAAGGCGAAGGAGGAGAGCGGGCTGACGCCCGCCGACGACAACAACGCTGTATAGCGGAAAACAGACCGCAAAGATGTCTTGATTTTTACTTGAGAGCAGTATCAGACCCTTTAAACACGGATAGGAGCACCATTCACCACCCGCTGATACCCCCTTTTTGCATTGCACCGGTTATCCGCTCGGGCAGGTCGCCGTATTTCTTTGATAATTTTGCAATTAAATCATGTACTTCCTGTCTGTGAGTTTTGCCGTCCACGGGACAGCGGGATTTTACGACCGGCAGACCACATCGCCCAACCGCCGTGCTGATTTCCTTTTCTCCCATGAAAATGAGAGGGCGAATAAGCCGAAGCTG